>JAAUUB010000098.1 GCA_012031215.1 Microscillaceae bacterium
CCGGCGGCGGATTTTCACACCCCGTAACCGACGGGCGGTACTTATCTGGCGAAAATACGGACTTTGGGGCATTGCTTTGCTCACGCCCATTTTTTTCTCGCCCATTATCGGGACTTTGATAGCCGTCAGTTTTGAAAGGCAAAGTAGCCGTATTGTGCTTTTTATGTTTTTGAGTGCGCTGTTTTGGTCGGTAGTGATAGTGGCCTTTGCTTATGGACTGGCCGAGGGCTGGGAAAGAGTGGGAAAACGCGGATAAAAAGAGCATCTTTGCCCTATCATTCTTTTGCACCCTAAACGACTCGCAAAAATGGCCAAGAAACTGGATGTGCTGCTGATTATAGACCTGGAGGCAACCTGCTGGGAAAAAGAGCCTCCTCCCGGCCAAAGCAATGAAATCATTGAGGTAGGGCTTTGTCTCTTGGAAATGGAAAGCCGGAAGGTGCTCGAGCGAAAGTCCTGGTTGGTTTTGCCAAGTCGTTCTGAAATCAGCCCTTTCTGTACCCAACTCACTACCATCAGCCCCGAAATGGTGGCAGAGGCGGGATTACCCCTGGCCGAGGTGCTTGGCTTGCTGACAGAGGCCTACGCAAGCAAAGCTCGTCCCTGGGCTAGTTGGGGCGATTATGACCGCCGCCAATTTGAGCGCAATTGTCAGCAACAAAAATTGCCCTATCCTTTTGGCCCTACCCACCTCAATCTTAAAACTTGGTTTGCCCTGCATCAGCGGCTAGAGCGTGAAGTAGGAGTGGAAGGAGCCCTCCGGCACCTCGGCCTGGCATTTGAAGGCACGGCACACCGGGGCGGCGATGATGCCTACAACATTGCCCGGATTGCCCAAAAGATATTACCTTAGTGAGTGAAAAAAAACGGCTCCGACCTTGAGCGAAACCAAAGCCCCCGGCGGCTTGTTGAAAAGAAGATTTGCTATCATTTTTCCTATATTTTAACTCTATGAAAAAAAGCACTCCCAAATACACGACCCTCTACACCGAGTCGAACCCTAATCCCAATTCGCTTAAGTTTGTGGCCAACTATTTGTTGGCCCCCGAAGGACAGACATTTGACTACCCGGATGCCCAAAAAGCCGAAGATTCGCCCCTGGCGGCCGAGTTGTTTCGCTTTCCCTTTGTGCAAAGGGTTTTCATTATGAGCAATTTTGTTACCATCACCAAAACTGAGGAAGCCAATTGGCACGAAATAGCCCCGCAGCTCAAAAGCTTTATCAAAGAATATCTCGAGGAAGATAAGCCACTTTTTAAAACCTCGGCCATCTTTGGAGACCGGGTCTATGACGATGAGCCAGCTATTAACCAAAAAATCCGCAATATCTTGGATGAGTATGTGCGCCCAGCCGTAGAAGGCGACGGAGGAGCCATTGCTTTCCATTCTTTTGAAGGTGGTGTGGTCAAAGTGCTCTTGCAGGGGGCCTGTAGTGGTTGCCCTTCTTCCACTATGACCCTTAAAATGGGAATTCAAAACTTGCTCACCCGGATGCTGCCCGAAGTAAAAGAAGTGGTGGCGGAAGGGGTCTAAGGCTCTGGGCATCAGTTTGGGGAAAGCCGGTTTGGCTTTCCCTTTTGCATAGTGAGCTTAGTTGATAAGGGGCAATTCAATAAAAAAAGTAGTGCCCCGGCTGGTTTCTGTCTCAAACCAGATGCGCCCTCCGGCGTGCTCAATGCCACGTTTTGAGACGGCCAGGCCAATGCCAGAGCCTGAAGATTTGGTCGTAAAATTGGGCATAAATATCTTTTCGCGGATGTCTTCGGGAATGCCCCACCCTTCGTCTTTGAAACTAAGCCGGATGATGCCCTCTACCTGGGGCACTAAGGCAATTTCTATTTTTGGTGTTTTGTCTTCGGGGGTAGCTTCAATGGCATTTTTGACTAGGTTGACAAAATGCGCCCCATCAGTTTGCGGTCACCCCGGATATAAAACTTCTGCGCCGGCACTTTGAGTTTCAGCTCTACGGCTTGGCTGGCATAGAGGCTTTCGGTGCTGTAAATCAATTCTGTAATCTCAAAACGTTCACTGGCCGGGATGGGCATCTTGGCAAAAGAGGAAAAGGAGGTGGCAATGTCATTCAGCACGTCCGCCTGCTCGAGCAAGGTGTCAATGGGGCGTTCGAAGATGGCCTTTACCTTTTCGCCCTGGGCCTCAAGGCGTTTTTGCATCATTTGCAGGGTGAGCCGGATAGGCGTGAGAGGGTTTTTGATTTCGTGGGCCACTTGCTGGGCAATTTCGCGCCAGGCAGTTTCGCGCTGAGTACGGGCCAGGGCTTCCTTGCTTTTGTCCAGTTTCTTGAGCATCCGGTTATATTCGCGCACAAACAAGCCTATTTCATCGTGCGAGTTCCATTCCAGAGGCGCATTATAGTCATAAAAAGAAGTCTTGCGAATTTTTTGGGTAATCAGGCGCAGGGGAACGGTCAAAATCTGTGAAGCAAAGTAAGATAAAATGAGGAAGATAATCAGGATGGTGCTGAAAATATTGATGATGATAGACAAGACATCTACCAAGCGTTTCTCCAGCTCATACGTAAAGACAAAAAACGGAATGCTCACAAAGCCCAGCAAACGCCCATTTTCGTATGATTTGAGGGGGACCGTGACGGTCTGATAGTTTAGTTTTCCTACCGATTCGCGCAACATCACCACTGTTTCGCCACGAAAGCGGAGGGCATCGAGTGCTTCGGCGTTCAGATAAGGGGCCAGGGTATGGGTTTCATAAATAGCAGGTTGGCTAGAAGTAATCAGATGGCCCATTCGGTCAAACACATTGACATCGCGCCCGATATGCCGGGCAATCTCGGCATTGGCTTGGCGAATATCATCCGCACCGCTCTGGCCGTTGACATAGCGCTCAAGGTGGGGCAAAAGATTACGTCCGGCTTGTTGGGTATCTTCCTGAAAACGCAAGGCGAAATCCTGCCGGTAATTGCCACTGATGATGCTCAGAATAGTCAAACTAACCGTGAAAAGGGGGAGGAAAAAAGCAATATTGAGATAAAACTGGATGCGGGTCGCGAAGCTTACCCTGAGGCCCTGGAGTCGGTTGACCAGGCTATAAATCACTATAAAAAGCACCACAATCAGCACCAGCCAAAGAAACAAAAAGGCAAAATTGGAAAATACCGACCATAGGTCATAGACGGGCACAGAAACGACAATTTTCTTGGAGCCGCCTTCCTCGGCCACGTGGGTATAGCCTTCGTACCGAATCTTGTCAAAATAAAGGGCTTCCTCGTCCAGAAAAAGAGTAGGGAAAGACCGACCATAGTTGAAATCGCCGTGGCTATACACCAATTGCCGATGCTCAAATACGGCATAACTATACAGCTTGCTTTCTTTTGGCTCCGTATAGTTTTTATCCACAAATAGTTCAGGATAGACATTGGTAGGCAAGCTTTGGTTTTGCCGGAGGTCCAGCACGAGATAGCCCAGGGTATCCAGCCGTGATTTTAGTGTGATGAGGGCTAGGTATCGTTTGATGAGATTGACCCCCGTTTTATCAATAAAAAAAATATCCGGGAAGGGGGTGTCATAATCAATTCGCTGGTAATTTTGGACATAGTCGGCAAAAGAGCCTTCGGCCCGGAGGCTGTCTTTGCCCAGGGCTTGCTGACTGGGGTTAAAGAAAAACACCTCCGTTTGATAGCGGTCAAAAGCCTGGTTCAGATATTTGTTTTGGATGTATTGGCGAAGGGGGGCCGACGAATCGGGCGTGGCTTCCCATTGCTGGCGGAAGAGGGTGTCGTTTCGTATCTGTCGCACGGTTTCGTCCAAGAGGGTCTCGGCCAGTTTGTCGCGCTCAGGCAGCCGGAGGGTGGCAAATCGCCGCCGTTTTTGCAGACTTTCCTTTTCGCCATATATCCAGACCGCATACGCACCAATGGCAGCAGATAGCACCGCCATCGTGAAAAAGTACAAAAAAAGTGCTATACACAAAGCGATACAGAAACCGTGGAAAGGCGGTAAGCAATAGCACCAGCAGGCCCACCGTATTCAATCCAACAATCCCCCAAAGCAAAGCCCACTTTCCACCCCCGGCCAGCACAACCAGGCCATAGGCCAAACTGCCCCCCGCCAGCCAGCCAACTTTTGCAAAAAAGCCTGCCGAGCCCATAATTGCAAGAGTATCCGGGCGCATAAATGGAAGCTTAGAAAAAAAACCAGGGCACTCAGACCAAAAAGTAACATAGCCCCCCAGCTTCCCCAGCTAAAATCCCAGGTTGCGGCGAATGTCTAGGTTAAGGGCCGAACCCTGAAACACTGAGCCTACCTGGCCCAACAAAAAATGCACTCCCAAAGCCGCTAGAACGATGGCCAGCACGGCCCAGGCCTGCCGGGCGCGTGCCGAACAACGAAGCAAGTAATGGGTGAAGCTCATTCGGGAATAGAAAAAGGCCAGATAAGCCAGCCAGACACTCACTACCAGCAGATTGAGCAAGGCATCCGCTAGGTGCAATGCCCAAGGAGCCGATTGGTATATTTCTGAGTTTAAAAAAAAGTGTTCCGCATCTGCCTGAGGATAAGCCAGCCCACGCATGCCCAGGCTCAAGGCCAGGCCATAGCCCAGAAGCCAATACCAGCCCTGACTGATGTGCTGATGATGCAAAGCGTTTGGACTTTGCCGAAGATAAAAACCAAACTACCCACCAGGCCCAACCAAAAGAGCAAAGCTCGCACCCAGGGCAAATAAGCCTGGGGAAATGGCTTGTTTTCGCGCCATTGCAAGGCAAATAAAAATTCGCCCCGAGGAGAATATATATTTTGCGCCTCCGAAAGAGGTCTTTTGGCCACTTCCCAGGCCTCATCGGGAAACCAGCGGGGGTCATAAGATGGTTTGAGATAGGCATTTCGCACTACGTAATGGCGATAGAGCGGATATAGCGTGTAGGCCCGCAGCGTGTCATTGGCAAGTATTTGGCTAGATTGGGTGATGAGATAAAGACTTTTTTCAAATTCGGCCACTTTAAAAAAGTAATTACCCGCCAGCCAGGCTCGCTCAGGCACAAATTCCACGTCAGACCAAAAAACCAGGTTTTGATTCTCAAATAAAAAATGTCTGAAATTTGCTTTGCCCGCAAGACGAATAGTGTCCGGGGTCTTGAAGGCCTCTTGACTCCATTGCTCATGCGCCTGGCGCATCGCCCGGATGTTTGCCTTGAAAACTTTTCTCTGTGTCAGAAAAAAAGCCTGCTTTTGAGCCGATGAATAGGGCTGTTTAGCTTTTTCCCGAAGCAATAACCATAGCCCGGTCCAGGCGATTACCGCCAACATTCCCGCTACAAAAATGCCTTTGTTCCTGTTGCTCAACGTATTTGCTTATTCGGATAGAAAACAAAACTATTGCAAAAACTTTGCAAACTGAGCCATCAAACGACTCCGCTTAGATAAGTTTTCAAAATGCCCGGCTTGGCAGGCCCCTCCCTGACCGAGGTGCTTTGCTCTTTCAGCACAAAGGCAAAAAATTTTTTAGAAGCTTATTTAGAATTTTTCTACACAAGCCTTGCGCGATTGGAACCAGGCTCGTAGATTTGCATACATTATTTAGACTAAGTTTAAATAAATTCAAACTTCACTTTCTAACTTTATCCTATTGTTGTATGAAATATCTATCCTTTTTGCTGAACCGTATTTGTCTGAGCCTTTTTGGATTGGCCTTTCTGATGGCTTGTGGCGAGGATGAGCGCGCCCCCCTGTTAGTTCCTACTACTTATAATTCACCTAATTTTGTTACCAATACCCAGGCCGAAAATACCGTCCTGACCGAATTGGGCAACCTGGTAACGGCGATGAACAACGCCGAAACAGGGACTACCGACCCCATTCCCTACCCTGCCAATCTGAAAGCCATCACCCGGGCGGCCTATGCCACCAAAATCGAAGGCTGGATTCCGGAGCTTGTAAAAGGGGCTGGTCAATCATTTGACCTCGAGAATGCCCCCACTGGCGATGGTGGAGTGCTGGGCACCCGCCTGCTGGATGAAAATGGCCTTGAGCTCGAGCAAATGATTGAAAAAGGCTCTTTTGGAGCAGCTCTTTTTCATCACGCCCTCGACATTTTATCGCAGCCCGTCTCCGAGGCCGATATCGACCGATTGGTGCGTATTCTGGGCACAGATGCCAGCTTTGACCCCAATACGGCGAAGTTTTCGGCCCTCTATGCCAAACGTCGCTCTGACAACCTGGCACAAACCGGGCTTTTTTACGACCTTAAGCAAAATCTTCTGGTTGCCAAAGCCGCATTGGCGGCAGGCCCAGAGTACCAGCCGGAATTTAATGCCGCGCTGACCGAGTTCCTGCTCAACTGGGAGAAATCAAATTTTGCCACCGTGATTTTTTATTGCTTTGCGGCCAAAAGTGGCTTCCAAAACTCTAATCAACGACCCGGTTGCCCTAGGCAATGCCCTCCATGCCTATGCCGAAGGAGTAGGTTTTACGGCCGGTTGGAAAGGGCTCTCTTCTAAGTTGATTTCGGATGCTCAGATTGACCAGGTGCTCGAGCTGCTCCTGGCCGAAGACGGCCAAACGCCCGAATCCTATCGTTTTGCCAAAGAACCTGCCTTGTTGAGTCGTTTTGACCAAATTGTTGCACTTCTGCAGGGAATTTATGGCTTCAGCAACGAAGAAATTGAAAGCTTCAAAATAAACAATTAGGCTATACAAGCGCCTTTTGAAAAAAAAGTACTTCAAAAAATGAAAAAATATACCCTGTACCTACTTTTTTTCCTGGGCCTGCTGATGCCAATGGCTTGTGGTGATAGTACAAACCCCATCGCTACCGACTTTGACCGGGCTTCTATGCTTAATCATCTGGCCAATACTGTCATTATGCCACGATTACAAAGCTGGTATAATCATGTAGAAACACTGGCCGAGAAGGTGCTTGATTTTGAGCAAAACCCAAACGAAACCACCCTGGTGGCCGCCCAAACGGCCTGGCAAAGCGTGGCGCGGAGCTGGCAAAAAGTCTCTGGCTTTGGCTTTGGGCCGGGCGAACTCAGCCTAGGGGCGATTGACCAAACGCTGGGCACTTTTCCGGTGAATGAAGCAGCGATTGAGAATGCCATCCAGGCGCAAAATTTTAGCCTGGATAATTTTCAGCGTGATGTGCGAGGCATTTTTGCCCTCGAGTACCTCCTTTTTGACCCGACCGGAGGAAATCAGGCGGTTTTGGCCCTTTATCAGGCCCAAGAGGCAGAGCACCGCCGGGCATATCTTGTGGCGGTAATGGATAATTTACAAAGCAATGCCGAAACCGTATGGCAAGGCTGGGCTAGCTATAAGGCTACTTTTATCAGCAATGATGGCACTTCGGCAGGCAGTTCCGTAGCCTTGCTCTTCAATGAATTTAGCCGCAATTATGAAGGCCTGAAAAATTTTAAAGTAGGGCTTCCGGCAGGCAAACGCCCCGGCCAAATCCAGATAGAGCCAGAAAAAGTGGAGGCTTACTACAGCCAAATGAGCCGCGAACTTCTCTTGCTTCAGTTTGAGGCTTTGGTGGCTTTTTGGGAAGGGAAAGGCGAAAGCGGAGAAAACGGGGCCAGTTTCAAAGCGTATTTGTTGAGTGTGGCGGGCGGTCCGGAGTTGATAACAGCCACTGAGGCTCAAATAGCCCTGGTGCGCCAGGCTTTGCAATCACTTCCTTCGGGTAGCTTCTCTGCGGCCCTGGAAAACAACTTGAGCCAGGTGGAAAATTTGCATACGGAGCTTCAAAAACTAACTCGCTTTTTCAAAAGTGATATGGCCTCTTTGCTGGGCATAGCCATCACCTTTGACAGTGGCGATGGTGATTAAATCAAAATCCGCAAATTTATATTGTTTTTTTAGAGATGTTTAAACGTACAAAACCCCGGTCTTTCTGGCAAAAGAAGGCCGGGTTTGTATTTTTTTCGGCCCCGGTGCTGGCCTTTGCCCTGGAAAAACCCGTTTCAGCGGCTCCTTTGGCTGTTTTCCGAATAGTGTTTGGGGCCATGATGGCATTTAGTACTTTGCGCTTTATGGCTTATGGCTGGATAGAAGACCACTATATTTTGCCTAAGCTGCATTTTCATTACTTTGGTTTTAGCTGGATTTCCCCATTGCCCCCTGTGGGTATGTATATGCTACACGTGCTGATGGTCTTGGCGGCTCTTGGCATAATGGTGGGGGCTTTTTATCGTATTTCGGCCCTACTTTTTTTCATTGCCTTTACTTATACGGAGTTGATTGAGGTGAGCTATTATCTCAATCACTATTATTTTGTGAGTCTGGTCTGTTTTTTACTGATTTGGGTCCCTGCTCATCGCTATTTTTCCTGGGATGCCCGCCAGAACCCTCGCTTGTTTTCGGCAACCGTGCCACAATGGTGCATTTTAATTTTTCAGTTTCAACTCAGCTTGGTATATGTCTATGCGGGCCTGGCTAAAATCAATTACGATTGGTTGGTGTTGGCTTTGCCATTAAAAATCTGGCTTCCGGCCCAAGATCGATTACCCATAATCGGCCCCTGGCTGCGCTATCCGGAAACTGCCTATTTTTTTAGCTGGGCCGGCATGCTTTACGATACTTTCATTCCCTTTTTTCTGCTTTGGCGACCAACCCGGCTATTGGCTTATGCGGCAGTGATAGTGTTTCATGCCCTTACCGGCCTTCTGTTTCCGATTGGGGTTTTTCCTTTAGTGATGATTGGGAGTACCTTGATTTTTTCTCAGCCGCTTTTCACGAAAAAATCCTTTACTGGCTCACAGTACTTTTAAAGTTGAAACCGCCGGCCGGACAAAGCCAGGTAGATGGCCAAATACAAAAAAAGAAGGCCTCCGAAAGGCGAAGAAAAATTGGGGCAATGGCCCTGGCTTTTTATGTTTTTTTTCAGCTCATCTTTCCCTGGCGATATTTGCTTTATCCTGGCAATTTATTTTGGACCGAAGAAGGCTATCGGTTTTCCTGGCGGGTGATGCTGGTAGAAAAAGCCGGAACGGCTACATTTTATGTAAGGGATTCCCATACTGGCCGCGAGGGGGTGGTCAACAATCGGGAGTTCTTAAATGCCCACCAGGAAAAACAAATGGCTTTTCAGCCGGATATGATTTTGCAATTTGCCCATTTTTTGCACGATTATTACCAAAAACAAGGCCTGAAGACCCCTCAGGTGCGCGCCGAGGTGTACGTAACGATGAACGCCCGGCCAAGTTGCCTGCTGATTGACCCCCGCCGCAATCTGGCCGAAATAGAAGAAAACTGGAAAGCCAAAGATTGGCTGCTCCCCCCGGCCTGGCAAAAGTAGCGGAAATAAAATTTTCAAAAAAGCAGATTTCTTACCTCAGAAACCCAAGTAAGAGAAAAGAATCTTTAAACTTTTACCAGTTGCTGCCGTTACTTTAGTATATATTCAAAATTTAATTTGGTGTATCTTCCTAATTTTGAATCGATTATTAAATTTCTTTTTTTAACCTACCCAAGCATGATATACGTAGCCGTACAAACCGAAGAAGGAACTCCCGTAGCTTTTTTAGCCAAGAATAAAAAAAGCCTCAAAGAAATGGGCTTTCGCTGGATTCGTAACTTTAAATCGGAATCACGCGCCATTATGTGGATTAATGAAAGCTACCTCCACCACGAAAAAGAATTTTTATATTAATCGCTCGTCAGATAATACGGCTAGGTTAAAATACAATCAGGTTGGCTTCTGACCAACCTGATGCAAGCGAAGCCGCCTTCTTTTAGTTCTTCTGAAACACAAATTGGGTGTCCTGATACACAAGGGTACCTATTTTTTTGTATTGGCTAGGCCGCCCAAAATCGGGGCAATACACCACCAGCTCTATATTCAAACCCTTCATAGGCAGGAGGAAACCTGTGGGGGAACTAGAAGATCCACTCGCCTCACAATATTTTTCCTGCATTTTTTCCTGCACACTACGATAAGCCTGCACCGCCGGATTGGGGAAAACGTCTTGAGTAACTTCTTTAAATTCTAGTCCCTCAAACTCAAAAAAGCGCGGGTCCCCCAAGCTACAAGCCGGACCACAACCGCCGTGAGCCAGTGCCACCAGGTCCTTGCCATTTTTACGTTTGGTCCAGACGGTCATTTCGGCATAGCCAAAATCCGAAAAAGGAATCGAGAAAGAAAGATAGCCATTGGCCAAGTCCTTTTTGAGGAAAGTAATTTCTTCTTTGCCACCTTCTTTGGTCATTCCCGTTGCGATAATGCCTTTGGCCTTCAGCACTTTGTAATAAAACTCAATATTTTTTGGCTCATTGGCGGCGGGCAGGGGCGGAAGTTCGGTATTTTGTGTCCCTTCGCTTGCCTCTGGATTGGGCATTTCCTCCGGGGTATCAGCTTGCTTGTTTGCGGCTTCGGTGGTGGCGGTATCTTTATTCTCGCTTGTGGCCTTGTCCGGGCCGCCTCCGCAGCCCGCCAAAAGGATGATACACAGCATAAAAACCAATGGCCAGGAAAAATTTGTGAATGACATTTGTTTTGATATTTAAAAGTGAAATAAAATATTCAGTGGTCAACGCGCTCTCCAAAGCGTTCATAAAGCCGGAATACCGTAAGCGCACTTCCGTCCAGGGCACTAACCTGAATGGATTCTTCTGAAAATTTGATACACATTTTGCTTTCTGTACCCGATAATTGATACACTTCGCAAGGTGGGGTAGACTCATTTTCCAGATACAGTAAATCAAACCACTGCTCAGGAACCTGAGAAACGCTAAGCCTAAGCCAGGTTTCCCCCATCCACATCCCCGTGTTGATTTTCACCCAGGAGCCATCTCCTGGTTCGTACAGGTAAGTGCTGCCAGCACTCAGGTTTTGGGCGGTGGCCAAAGAGGATAATCCACCCAGGAGGGCAAATAGCAAGAGCAGTTTTTTCATTGGATTGTTGTTTAGAGAACTGATTTGGTAATGATAACGCCCAAAAGAAGGAGATGGATAGGGAAAAAAAGGGCAATTTCACGAGTAGAAGCTTTGAATTTACCAAGCCGAACTTTGATTTAAGGGAAGGTAGGGTTCATCTGGCTGTCCTGGCAAGGGTCGGGGTGTTTTTTTATTAAAAATATTCATTATTTTTATTCGGTTTTGCATTTTTGGGTTAAAAAGACCTGCAATGCAAGTTTGGAGGGATTTGTTGGGCTTGCCCAAACCACATTCATTTTATTCATCTTATTGTTTTTATTATGAAACACTTGATTTACTTCTTTGTCCTGTTGGCCAGTATTCCGGCCCTATTTGCCCAAAATGAAACCTTCTACCAAAAGCCACCCCAGGCGATGGGCGACCTGGTAGATGCGCCTAGCACGCCCTGGGTCAGCCTTGACCGCCGGGGTGAGTGGCTAGTGGTGATGGAGCGGTCAGAACTGCCCAGCATTGCCGAGCTGTCCCAGCCCGAATTGCGATTAGCAGGCCTTCGGCTCAATCCACGCAACTTTGGCCCCAGCCGGGCCTCCTATTTTACGGGGGTGAAACTGCGCCGGGTGAAAGACCAAAAAGAAATCATACCAACCGGATTGCCCGCCCAGCCACTCTTGTCGTATGTGAGTTGGTCGCCGGATGAGCAAAAGATTGCCCTGGCCCACAGCACCGATACAGGCATTGAACTGTGGGTGCTGGAGGTGGCTGCGGGCCAGGCCCGGCGTATTCCCGGTGTGCAGCTTAATGCCACCATGGGCAATCCCCTGGAATGGCTGCCTGATAACCAAAGCCTCGTGTGCCGTATCGTTCCGGCGGACAGAGGCCCCATCCCTACGCCCACAAACGTGCCCAAAGGCCCCACCATCCAGGAAAATATCGGCAAGAAAGCCCCGGCCCGCACCTATCAGGACCTTCTGGCCAATGCCGATGATGAGCAGCTTTTTACCTATTACACCCGCGCGCAACTGGTGAAAGTAAATCTAAGTGGTTTGCTACAGCCCATAGCCCAGCCGGGTATTTTGACCAATACCCTGCCTTCTCCCGACGGCAAATATGTCTTGATGGAAACCTTGCACCCGCCTTTTTCTTATCTGGTTCCTTATTATCGTTTTCCTCGGAAAGTGGAAATTTGGGACACACAAACGGGGGCGCTGGTGAAGACCCTGGCCGATTTACCTCTGTCTGAGAATGTGCCCGTAGGTTTCAATTCTGTGCCGGATGGCCCGCGGAGCCACGATTGGCGGAGCGACACCGGGGCCACCCTCTTTTGGGTAGAAGCCCAGGACGGGGGCGATGCCCGCCGGGAGGCCGAAGTTCGAGATAAACTTTTTGTCCTGCCCGCACCTTTTATGGGCAACCCTCAAGCGATACTGGATACGGAGTTGCGCTTTTCAGAAATCATGTGGGGCAATGCCGAGACGGCCCTGACGGTGGAATCCTGGTGGGCCAATCGTACCCAGATTATCCGCCATATCCATCCCGAAGGCAAAAAACCAGCCGAAGTCCTGTTCAATTTTTCCTACGAAGACCGCTACAAAGACCCGGGCACCCCTGTTTTGAAGGCCAATGAATGGGGCCAGCCTGTCCTTACTTTTGCGGCAGAAAACATGTTGCTTATGAGGGGAGCAGGGGCCTCAGCCGAAGGCGACCGTCCTTTTCTGGATAAGCTAGACTTAAAAACCAAGAAAAAGACCCGCCTTTGGCAATCACAAGCCCCTTATTACGAATATGTAGCCGAAGTGATTGACCCGGCCCGGCTCACGGTGCTCATCAGCCGCGAATCGGCCACCGAGCCGCCCAATTACTTCCTTCAGGATTTGAGAAAAGGTACCCGTGTGGCGCTAAGCAATTTTCCCCATCCTTATCCTCAGCTCAAAGGTGTTCAAAAGCAGGTACTTCGGTATGCCCGCAAAGATGGGGTGATGCTGACGGCGGATTTGTACCTCCCGCCGGCTTATAAAAAAGAAGACGGGCCCCTGCCCGCCCTGGTGTGGGCTTACCCCCGCGAATATAAATCTTCGGATGCCGCTTCTCAGGTTACGGGCTCGCCCTATCGCTTTACCCGCCTTTCTGTCTGGGGGGCGGTTCCTTTCATTACGCAAGGCTATGCTGTGCTTGACAATGCGGCCATGCCCATCTTAGGCGAAGGCGAGGCCCAACCCAATGATTCTTTTGTGGAACAACTGGTGGCGAATGCCCAGGCGGTGATTGACGAAGGCGTGCGATTGGGAGTGGTGAATCCGCAAAAAGTAGCCGTGGGGGGCCATTCTTACGGGGCTTTTATGACCGCCAACCTCCTGGCCCATTGTGATTTATTTAAAGCAGGCATTGCCCGGAGCGGGGCCTATAACCGTACCCTGACCCCTTTTGGCTTTCAGGCCGAAGAGCGTACCTATTGGGAAGCACCCCATATCTACAATACCATGTCGCCATTTATGAACGCCCACCAGGTCAATGAACCCATCCTGCTTATTCATGGGGAGGCCGATAATAATTCGGGCACTTTTCCTATCCAAAGTGAGCGCTTCTATAATGCCTTGAAAGGGCTAGGTGCCACGACCCGGTTTGTATTATTGCCCTTTGAAAGCCACGGCTACCGGGCCCGCGAGTCGGTCTTGCATATGCTTTGGGAGATGAACCGCTGGCTGGGCATCTATTTAAAAGACCAGCCCGCTGAGGAAGCGGGAAAGCGCTGATTTTCCCTGTTTTTCAAAAAATCCAAAACCTGGCGCAAGTCCAGGTTTTGGATGATTATGCCTTTAAGGATTGATGATGACCTCAGAGACCCGGTCTAGGGCATCAAAGCGTACCCGCACCCAGGGCCCGGCAAGCGGGTCGGGCTTTTCTCCCTGGCAAGATTTATTATTTTTATAATAATAAAAATAATATCTTTGGCCTCTTTGATACAATTCAGCAAAATCCGGTTTTCCTAGCAAGGTCAGGATTTGATTTTGGCCCAATCCAATTAGTTTTTCGCGGTTTTTTTCAAATTGAGGCAAAAGAGCCTGCCGCAAGCCCGCACAGGCGAATTTATCTTTTTTCCATTGGGCCGAGTCAAAATCTGTCAATTGGGGTGTTTCCTGGCAACTGGCCAGGCCCAACATCCAAAACAGTAAAATTCCCAAGCGTAAAGTGGGGAGTATCATGCTTTTTTTTAAAAAACTCTCCGAAGAGAAAGAATGTTAGGCTAAGATTTACTCGAGGAGTAATTTATTGAGATAGACCGTGCGGGCTTCCATGCTAAACCAGGAGAAGTATTCCTGGCCATCTTCTTTTACCAGGCCAATGTCTCCCATAAAATCTTCTTTGCGTTCATCGTTATTGACCAATAGCTTTTTCTTGCCGGTTTTAGCATCTACAAAGTAAAAGGCCCAGTTTTTTGCATTTTTACCCAGCAATATGCCCGGCACTCCCTGCGAGGTATCAAAGAAGAAAGGACCAAAAGTACGCCCGTCCGAAAAATGAATTGCATAGCTGCCATCGCTATTATCACTCAGCAAAGCCCATTCTTCGCTTTCGGGGGCAAACTTGAGGTACAAGATTCGGTTATAGAGGCCTTTAAAGTACTTGTCATTGAGATAGAGCGAATCGCGCCCGGCTTTGGCCGATTTGATAACGGCCACACTTTTGCGGCTTTTGCTCACAAAATAGTCCCGCACATTGCGCGAAAAAATCCCATCCCCTTGAAGTGCAGGGTTTTGGTGGCCGGGTCTATGTAATTAAATTTATTGTATTCGTCGCCCATATCAATCGAGCTTACCACGGTAGGGTAGGGGCCATATAGCTCGTCATTGCCCAGGAAATGAATTTTTTGCTCAAGGGCCACTACCTGGCCATAATTGGCTCCCTGGGTAATTAGCTGGCGATAATCATACTGGGCATTACCCGGAATTTCCTGCTCAAAGGTGCCGATTTCTCCGGTATTGGTAACCACAGTAAACTGTGGAATCTCGCGGCCATTGACTTTTTTGGGCACAAGGCCTTTCATTTCGGCAGTCAACACCCAACGATTTCCTTTTCCGGCCAGAAACTCGAAGTTGATTAAGCGTTTATAGGGGCCTATTTTCTTTCCATTGTTAAACAATACAAAATATTCTTCTGGATTTTCATTGTAGGCAATGGCCCAACGGTCGCCTTCATTGCTGAGGTAGTAATTGTGCAAAGAGGTAAAGGGCCCATATTCCTGGCCATTGATAATGACCCGGGTATTGCCTTCCAGTTGGTCTATGAGTACATACGACCAGGCATTGCTGGATACCTTCAGCCCTACCGGGTAGAGGGGGTCGCGGTGCACACCAATCTCTTCGCCATTAAAAATGACATAGCTCGTTTCATTCTTAGAATCAATAAAGCCCCAGCTATCCAGATTAAACACTGGTTTTTCGACAATGCGTCGGTCAAATGGCCCATAAATTTTGCCTTTGATATGGTAGCTGCGGCTAAATTGCTTTATATCGGCGGTAACGACAATGTAGCCCAGTTCATCTTGGTAGAGGCCCAGCGAATTTTCTTCGTAAGCGACGACTTCGTTGGTATTGAGGGTGTAGATTTTTTCTTTTTTTAGGATTTCCTGGGCACTAAGGGGCAGGCTGGTGCCAATAATGCCAAAGGCAAGGCAACAATAGCGGATATAATTTCTGGCTATCATAAAGTTTGGATATGGTTAAACACTTTCCTAACAACGGACAAACCCGATGAAACACAAAAACGGAACAAATCCTAGAGGCTTTTTTCGGCTACGCTCTTGTTCTTGCCGGCAATCAGCTTATCAATGGATGTAAATACAAATTCAATACTATATCCGGCAATGAAAGCCAATGTAAGCGGAGGGAGGTTGAGGGTTACAAGATGGTCGGTTTCGGGGGTAAAAAATAAGCCCACCGCCAGCCCCGCCAAGGCTCCGAGGTTGATACGTAAAATATATTTGATGTCCGAATCAAGAGAATAGGTAATGTTACGAATTTCTTCGGAAAGCACCCTTAGCACATAGGCATAAGCCCCCAAGAGGCCATAAAACAAAGGCAAAATGTAAGAAGCAATAATCAAAATGGGATGTTGAGCGGACTGGGTTACCCGGATGCCCAGGTCATTGATTTTTTCGTAAACGGCCTTGTTGTTGAGCTTTTCGGTTTTGCTAACACGAAAAATGCTCAAGTCTGCGGGTTCTTTCAGAAGCAGGTAGTCAATCGGGCGAAGCCAAAGGGCCAGCAGTTCAATGTTTTTTTCTCTTTCATCGGCTACCTTGTCAATATTGAGCGACAAGGCGCGGGCCTTGGCGGCATTGTCCAGCCTTTGTTGCAAAATCATGTCATCTTCAAGCTGTTGAATTTTCAGGTCGCTACTATCTATATTATTTAAGATTGTAGAGCCAATGAGCGAGTATACCTGTATCAACAACATCACAAAGAGGGAGATGAGGGCCCCCCGCACATAGCGACGCACGGCTCGCCGGGTGAGGGTGTGGCGGGCTTTGCGGCCCAGCCAGCGGGTCCACCAACTGGAATATTCTTGCTGGTCGTTGGCGGCTTTGATGCTGTCTATGTCAACAGGTTTGATGGTTTCGGAAATATCGCGCATTATTTGCCAGAACTCAGCTTCATCGGTTTCATTCCAGGCTTGGTTTTTTTCTAAATACTTGGCTTTGACAATTTTCTGGATGATGTCCGGAGATATCTTTAAACCCTGTTCCGAAGCGTGCACCAGCATCAATTGGGCGTGAGACACGGCCTCGCTCAGGGCATTGGCCGGGGAGGGGGGGAGGACAGCATTGCTAGAAGCAGGGCTAAGGTCTTCGGTTTGGCTCATATAATTTGTCACGTGCAGATACAAAGCAATGGACTGCTTTGAAAGACTTGGCTAGGTATTTTGGAACAATACTTTATACATACGTAAACCTAAGGCAGATAAGTTTCAAATTTGTTGTTCAGAAAAAACCTATCAAAGCACAATTACATCAAACTCCGTTTGGCCGTTAAAAGAAATTGACTGCCCTTTGGCATCGCTCACTTTTACCACCCAGGTACCACTCAGGATATTGACTTGGGTGGAAGACAAGCGGTAGTACAATTTTTCTTCCAGTTTTATTTTTTCGGTTTGTTTTTCTTCCAGGGTTTGAACCTCAAAAACACTCAGTTTGGCGCGGTTATATCGGTACCATTCAATGTGCAAGGGAAACCGGACATCCCCCTGCCGAAGCATTTCCCATTCCCTGGCATTGAGTTGCACCCTGAAGGTGAGGTGTTTCTGCGCATTTGAAATCTGGATGCCTTTTTGAGCCGCTTTTTCCAGCTTGAGGCGATAATCGGTATCATCCTTTTGATAGACCCAATATACTTCCCCCTGAAACGACTGCCCTAAGGTGGGGAGAAAAAGGCTGGTGAGCAAAAAAAATCCAACGCAAGGGATAAAGGTGTTTTTGGCCATGTTAAGTGCTTTGAGATGGGTTTTTTGGTTGTGTTTGCAAAAATTATTCCGGTATTCTTAGCCTGGCTTAGGGCAAAAAAAAGCCCCCTGGAAGAAACCAGGAGGCTTACGAGGCGAAAATTCTGAATTAACAACTAAACCAAAAAATATTAACTGAAAAAAACAGCTAAAAAAAATTGGGGCCAGGAGAAAGAACGAACCTAAGCGCATTTTTCCACTGGCTTCCCTCAGGTATTACATCATACCGCCCATGCCACCACCCATTCCGGCAGGCATGCCACCACCCGCTTTTTCATCTTCGGGCTGGTCAGCTACCACGGCCTCGGTAGTCAGCAAGAGTGCAGCGATAGAAGCGGCGTTTTTCCAAAAGCCAAAACGAGTTACTTTGGTTGGATCGATGACCCCTACTTTTCATCAGGTCTTCGTAAAC
>JAAUUB010000306.1 GCA_012031215.1 Microscillaceae bacterium
GAATATCGGAGGTTATGTAGTCCAGATGGTCCACATTATCGACCTTTTCCCCATTTACATTAGAAGAACTTCCGGGTTCGGCGGGATTGTACGCATTGCTTACCAGGGCGGCATTATTGCCTTCCCCCTCTGGCAGGCCTCCCCAACCTCCATTTGCGCCATTGTCAGTAACATACACCTTACCTGCTTCTGTTACGACCAAATCATAAGTATTTCGATAACCAGGTGAAAACATTTGCACCGGGCCAGAAACTTGCAGGATGGGCTGGTTCAAACCATCGTTTCCTCCCCAGGGATCGTTGACATCTACTCCGCTATAACCGGGCTGATTGGGATTGTATATCCCATTGACATTGGCACGGGTAGGGTCGTCAAGTGTGGGTAAATCATATTTATACATTCGCCCTGATACGGGGTCCGTGAGCGTAGGCATACTGTTGAGCATATCCACATTCACCGCCAAAATCGCTGCGGAGAGCGCATACTCCGTGATATAAGCAAGGTTATTTGAGGGCGCACCCGCATTGGTAAACCCTCCACTGCAAACAATGAGATATTTCGTTCCTGTAATATTCACTAGTTCCATGTTATTGGTCGCATGGTTTTCTTCTGAGCGTGGCAAGCCTCGCACTAAATCAATGGTTTGCCAAACACTTCCTGTCCAAGAAATTTGGGTGATTATGCCTGAATTCGTATCCAAATTTGTGTCTCCATTCGGCCCACCCCACTCTCCATCACTCGAGCTTACATAAATGACTGGGCTAGCGGCAGTACCTCCAACAATAATTCCAGTAGCTTCACGAATACTTCTCGTAATGGCCCCTCCAAAATCATCGTGATTGGGAATATTTTTAACTGTCAAAATTTCTTGATAAGCCGTAACTTGGTAAAGCGCTTGCCCAGTACGTGTAATTGTGTATATTTTAATGTGTCCATTAAGTTGTAGCACATACAAGCGCCCATCTGGCCCAAAATGCAAGGAAGTACCGCTGGATACCCCCGGAAAGCCATTGTAGCTCAAAGTCCCAAAATCGAAACTTTGGGCAAATGAGACCTGCGGACAAGAAGCTATCAGCAGAAATCCCAACAAAGCAATCCCAATTCTTTGAATCAGGAAACTAAGCCTTTTTTGGTGGAATACGACATTCATTAGCATAAAATTTAGTTAATAGTTGTACAATTGTTGACAAGCCAGATACATCCTTTTCCGCCTTTTTGAGTGAGTCCCGTTTTTGGTTTTTCCCTCAAAAAGTGCTCAGCTTATTTTTTTAATGGAGGATTAGCAGATTTTCTGGCTAATTCCTTTTTTATGATTGATGAAAGAAGAACGCATTCTTGAAGAAGAATAATTGTCTTACAAGGTAATACTAATTAGGGTTTAATTCCAAATTTTTTGAATTATTTTTTGAAAGAATCAGCTTGCAAAGGTTTTATAAGATTTTATTGAGAAAGATGCGTCTTCTTGGTTTTTACAAATGTAAGTTTTAAAAGTTAAAATGAATATTTTACTTAATTCTAATCTTAATTTAGGCTGATGTATCTTAAATGCTTACTCACACTCTGGTAAAGCCTCAAGGCTATACCTTCTATTTTTTTCCTTCCGACATTATTACGGAAGCCTATTTTTTGTAATGGCACTTGGGCCGGTATTGGTATATTTCCTAAACTGGCTCGTATTGGTTTGGCATACCCCCCAAAAAGCGGACTTTAAACACACCTTGCGCCTCAACTGGCTTTCGGCCCTCTGCCTCAATGTCTTCTTTCTCTGTTTCTTTTGCCTGGGATAGCTTCTTTCCATCCTGTTTACATAAAAAAACCCGGCCTAAACCGGGTTTTTTTGAGCTTCATTCAATAAGGCCCGCTTAATCTTTGACAATCGTCAGCGTTTGCGTCTCCAGTTTTTCACCTTGTAGTCGCAGGATATACGTGCCCCGGCGTAGTTCTCCCTCCCGGAAGCGTATTTTTACCTTACTTCCATTAACTGTGAGTTGTCCAAAGTTGAAGATGTGACCAATTTGGTCATAAACAATATACTCCATATCCATTTCTACACTTTGATTAAATTCAATGGTAAGTTCATCATCAAGCATTGGGTTGGGGAATAGCGCTTTAACTTGTAAAGCGTCAAAGGTGGATGCGACTTGTTCTTCACTGATGAAATTACGACCAACCGTGTTTGTCTTTATTAATTCAAAATTAACTATCAGCGGTATGCCTGCCGTTCCTTTCCCGCCAGCGGCACTGTAAGGCGTGGCCGTAATGGTGTAATTACCCTCCACAAATGGTGTAGTTGGGGGATTGTAATTTCCAGTCGGATTATCGCCATACAAAACATACGGCGCTACACTTTCCGCTTGTGTATGCGTCAAGGTACCTGTCAGTTTTAGCACTATACTGCCTACGGGAGCCCCGTTGTTAATGGCCAAAATAGACAAGGCCGCCCCATTGTAAGTGTTCAAGTCAATGGTGGCACCATTGCTCAATGGCATCAGAATTTGGTCAGTAGTGGTATTCACCAGGGCCAGCGATAAAGGCCCACAGCCCGTTTCGCTGATAGTTACATTTTCAGTCTTGACACATCCATTGGCATCCGTTACAGTTACCGTATAGACCCCTGCCGAAAGTCCGCTTGCTGTCGCCGTTGTTTGCAATCCCGCCGCCGCATCCCAGAGATAGGTATAAGGCGATGCTCCACCACTAGCGGTCACCGTCGCACTCCCATCCGCATTGTCACAAGTAGCTGAAACGGTGGTCTTGTTCAGGGTCAAACTACTACAATTATTCCCTCCACTGAAGATGCTAAAATTGACACTCAGTGGTACCCCCGCTGTGCCATTTCCTCCCGAAGCACTGTAAGGCGTGGCCGTAATGGTGTAATTACCCTCCGTAAATGGGCTTGGGGGTGGGTTATAATTTCCGGCATTATCCCCATAAAGCACATAAGGGGCGACACTTTCGGTTTGTGTATGCGTCAAGGTACCTGTCAGTTTTAGCACTATACTGCCTACGGGAGCCCCGTTGTTGATGGCCAGAATAGAACAAGGCTGCCCCATTGTAAGTGTTTCAAGTCAATAGAGGCACCATTG
>JAAUUB010000099.1 GCA_012031215.1 Microscillaceae bacterium
TGCCATCTGTTTCTCTCAGAGATAAAATGTTCATCTTCGGTTCGGGTAAAAAATTTTTCAGCTCGTATAAGTCTTGCGCTATCGCCACCAAAAGCAGCCACTTCTATTTCAGCTAAACTAAGACGTGGAATTTCAAGAGTCCTTTCATCAAGGCCTGAATCTGTCTTGTAAAATAACTCAGTAGAGGATTGATTATCAATTATGAATCGCTTAAAGCTAGTTACAGGATCCTACATTACGCATATCAGCCCACCTTTTCGCAAACATAATGTTGTGCCTTCGCTGTTTTTTAGTCCACATAGGTTTCTTTGATTATCTCCTTCACTTGCTCAATAGTTTCATCGTCTAAATATCCTATTGTTTTTGTTACTCGGCTTTTGTCTATGGTGCGAATTTGGTCTATCACTATCCAATTCTCCTGTCCTTCCAAATCAAAACTTACCCTTGTTGGATAGTTTTTTGATTGCGAAGTGATTGGACAAACCACGATGGTTGCCAAGTGTTTGTTCATCTCGTTGGGCGAAACAATTAGGCAAGGTCGCTTTTTCTTAATTTCACTTCCAACCGTTGGGTCTAAATTGACAATAACAATTTCATACTGCCAAAAGCTTATCATTTTTAGTCCCAGTTTTCGTCTTCAAATACACTATCCATAAGCAACTTGTCGTCTCCGTTTTTGTGCATTTCTGCAAAGGCTTCTTCCCAATTTTTTCGAGGTTCGGCAACTGGTTTTAGTATAATACAATCATCCTCTAAAACAAGCTCTACCTTGTCAGTGATTTTATATTTTTCTAAAAGGGTTTTGCTTAATCTAATCCCTTTTGAGTTGCCCACTTGAATTATTGAAACTTGCATATTCATCAGATTTTTACGTTTGTGTAATTACAATGTATTTACTTGCCATTTAGTTTCAATTCCTCGCTTTTTCCTTACAGTGAGGCACAACATCTCCGGCCCTAGCCATCAGCGCAGGTCAAAATCGGGCTTGCCATACTCGGCGGCGGCTTCTACCGGACCAGCTTTGCGCAGTTTTACATCCGAATTGACTTGGTTAGGGCCCGGCTTTAAGCTTATCTGAAAGGATTTTTCAAAATCTTCATATTCCAATTTATAGACTTCCTGCACAAAGCCCGGGTTTTGAGCCGGAATGCTGAGTGAATAGGCCCCGGTTTGGGGATTGCTTCGGCCTTCGGCCAGTACTGTTCCTGTGGTGGGGTCTTTAATTTGGATACGGGCCTCAAGCGGCTGAAGGGTTTTCTCATCCAGCACCTTTCCGGCAATGAGCAAGGTGGCCGGGGCGGGCTTGTTCAGGTTTACATCCGAAACCACCTTGTTCAGGCCGGGCTTGAGGGTAATCTGAAAGCTTTTGCTAAACCCATCGTAGTCGGGCTTGCTCACCAATTGCTGAAAGCTTTTATACTGAACCGGGATGATGAGCGCGTATTCGCCCGTAAGCGAGTTGCTGCTTCCTTCCGCAATCACCTGTCCATTGGCATCTTTGACCGTGATTTTGGCTTCCATACCTTTGAGGGTTTTGGCGTCGCGGATTTTCCCGGCCAGCATCAGGGTAGAAGCCGAGGGCTTGAGCTCCGGCGAAGCATCTTTGGTATAGGCATAGTAAATATCGCCCTCCCGCACAAAAAAAGCATCGTCGCCCGAGGCCGTCAGGATGAAGCCGTAATCATCGAGCCAGGTATTAAAGGGTGCCCCAATGTTGACAATCTCCCCGTGTGAACCGTCTTCATTGAGCACGGTTTTAAAGACATCCAATCCGCCCCAACCGCCATAGCCATCCGAGGCAAAATACAGGGTTTTGCCATCACCGGCCAGAAAGGAGAGCGTTCGTTGCCCAGGGTACTCACGCTCAGGCGCGTCAGATAGGACCACTGCCCGTAGGCGTTTTTGCGGCTGATGTACAAATCCAAATTGCCCTGATAATCTTTGCCCGCCGCCACGATAAAGGTTCGCCCGTCAGGGGACAAAGTAGCCCCGTCTGTTCCTAAAGAACCTATCGGCGGCAGCATACTCATATCCCTAAAAAACTGCGTAATGCCTCCACCCAGTCCGGCAGGATAGCCCCAGTTGATGCCGCTGAGGGTGGCCTGATAGTAAGGCCCGTTGGTAGTTTCCCAATCATGCCGCCAGCTTTGGAAATACACCCTTTGTCCGTCAGGAGAGATATTGGGTTCATCCTCTCCCTGAGAAGTGTTGATGGTATTGCCGAGGCAGCGCGGGGCCTGCCAGGTCGTCCCGGCTTTTTGTGCATACCAAATGTCGCCATCAAATTCGGGCTGGCCCTTGTAAGTAGTGTAGTTTGGGGTGGACCAGGGCATTTGCCCCCGGCCAGACATAAAAAAGAGGTATTGCCCGTCCGGGGTAACGTTGAGATTGGTTTCGCGGTGGAGGGAGTTGAGCAAATTCAATCGCTCGGTGCGAATCTGGGTAGGGTGTTTCAGGATACGGGGTGGCGTAAATTGTGCTTGTAGGGAAGCACAGGCTCCGAAGAAGCAAAAAATCAGTGAAGCCGCAAAAAAAAGTGTTTGTTTCATACCATTCAATACTTGTTTGTGTCCAGCACTTATCGCGTAAAAAAGACCAAAAAAAAGCCAATTCTTTCAACGTAAACTAGATTTATTGGGTTTTTCTGCCCATTGGCCCTTTATAAATGCACAAATGCCTGCTCAATCTACAAATTTTTTCAATGTACGTTCTATACCACTCAGGTAGCCACTTCCAAACAAATTGACGTGCACGAGCAAGGGGTAAAGATTATAAATGTCTATTCGCTCTTCAAAGCCTGGCTCAAGGGGGAATGCCTCTGCATAGGCCTCATAAAAAGCGGGCTCAAAGCCTCCAAACAAGCGGGTGAAGGCCAGCTCGGCCTCCCGAAAACCATAGTACACCGCCGGGTCAATCAAAAGGGCTTGTCCCTGGGGATTGACCAGAAAATTGCCACTCCACAAATCGCCGTGCAGGAGGGCGGGTGGTTCTCTTGGGAGAATATCGGCCAGTTTGTCATAGAGCGCGGTAAATTTTTGGTAAAGTGCCAGTGGAAGCAGGCCTTCGTACATCGCCCGGCCCGCCTGCGCCCGGAGGCGTTTCTCTATAAAAAAAGTTAGTCCCTCGGTATGGGGGGTGTTTTGTTGGGGCAAAGCCCCGATATAATTGTCAAAATCAAGTCCAAAAGTAGTCTGGGAATGGCGATGCAGGGCGGCCAGGCCGGTTCCAAAATTAGCCCAAAAATCGGGAGCTGGGTAGCCCGTCTCGATAAACTCAAGCATGAGGTAGGCCTGGTCTTGCTTTTGGCCATAGCCCCACACCAGCGGCGTGGGCAGGGTTTGGGTGCTCTGCAAGCATTGCAAACCTCGGGCTTCGGCTTCAAACATCCCGGCCAGTTGTTGCACGTTCCATTTTACAAAAAAGACACCTGCATCTGTGAGCAACTTCACGGTATTGTTGATGCATCCGCCCGAGACAAACTCAAAACGGTGGATGCTAAGCTCTGGCCCAGGGTTTCAAAGAGCGCTTGTTCAAAAAACTGAATTTGTGCTTGTCCGGCAATCATACTACAAATATGGGCAAACCCACGAGGGTTTATGCTGTCAAATATCAAAAAATCTTTTTCCCGCTGCCTCAGGCAAACCAGCCGTATAATTCTGGCAAAGTGAGGGCTTGCTTCTGAGCGGCATCCAAATCCCGGATTATTTTCCCGGCCTGCATTTGCACCAGCCGATGGCCGTAGCGGTGGGCATCTTTGAGGTCGTGGGTAATGAGGATGGCCGTAAGCCCATATTCGCGAATAATGAGGTCGGCTTTTTCCATCAGGTTGGCGGCTGACCTGGGGTCAAGGGCCGCCGAAGGCTCATCCAGCAACAAGATTTTGGCTTCGTCCATGATGGCCATGACCAGGGTGAGGGCCTGGCGTTGGCCGCCCGAAAGCGTGCCCATGGCTTGGGAAAGACGGTTTTCGAGGCCCATTCCCAGCAGGGCTACTTTTTCGCGCACGGTCTCTTTGAAGCGGGCATTGATGCCCAGGCGCAAGCCTTTGGGCCGGGTGCGAAGGGCGGCCAGGCGAAAATTATCCAGCACCGATAGCTCGGGGGCGGTGCCGCTGAGGGGATTTTGAAAAATGCGGGCCAGCCAGCGACTGCGCTGAAAGTCTTTTTGCTCATTGACCCGCACCTCTTCAATACATATATCGCCTTCATCTATCCTGAAACTGCCCGCCAGGGCATTGAGCAGAGAAGATTTACCGGAGCCATTGGCCCCTACCAACACCACAAATTCTCCCCGTGGGATGCGCAAACTGACCCGGTCCAGGGCCTGGGTAAAGCCCTGGCTCCCGGAGGTAAATCGTTTGGAGACATTGTGGTAAGTAATCATCCTTCTGTTAAATCTCAAAGCGGGCCTGGGCCGCTCCAAACTTGATTAAATCGCCCGATTTAAGGATTTTAGAATCAATGCGGCTGCCATTTACGAAGGTGCCATTGGTGCTGCCCAGGTCATTGATAAAAAAACTGCCGTTTTGTACCGTGATGGTAGCATGCTTGCTCGATACGGTTTGCTCGGGGATGGCAACGTCATTATTGGCCGCTCGCCCGATGGTAATAGTCGGCTTATTGAGCCGGAAAGCCTGATTAAAAAGAACCGGCCACTACTTTGAGGACGGGAGCACCCCCGCCACTGCCGATGATGGTGTTTTTGGGGTCTATTTTTTGAGAAGGCACTACGGTGGGCACTTCCTCTATTTTGCGGGCCAGTTCCTGTTCTTTGAAGCGAAGTTGCTCTTGCAGACGGATGTTTTGCTCCCGAAGTGATTCTACCTGCTGACTGGCCTGCTGCTGAATCCGGCGTTTCTCTTCTTCTTGTTGGGCCATTAGTTCGGCTTCGGCCTCATCTTCTTCCTGGCGGCGGATTTGCATTTCGTTGTAGTAATAATAGGCCAGGCCCAGCACTAGACCGCCCACAATAAAAATGAGCCACCAGTAGTTGGCAAAAAAGTTGCCGCCCCCGCTTGGAGCCACGCCGGGTGCCGGATAGTTAATCACGACCGGCGGTTCATCGCGATAGAGCAGCGTGTATTGGTGCAGATTGCCATCCGCCGGGGCCCGGGTGATGAAGGTCAGCAGATATTGTTGCACGCCGGGGGTTTCGCTTTCGGCCCGGCTTTCCATAATATCCCCAATGGCGTTTTTAATATCTGTGGAGGTTCGGGCATTGGTGCTTTGACCCTGGGTATTGAGGCTTAGGCGGGCATAAATATCTGGTGAAAAAGCATTGTTAATTTTAAAATTAATGGTGTTGATAAGCACTTCATTGCGTTCGGCCAGGTCTATGAGGTCGTCCGTAGTAAAGGCCGTATTGGTATTATCCGGGGCTCCCGAAATGACAATGAGTAAACGCCGGCCTTTGTCGGGGCTACGGCCAATAAAATCCAGGGCTTCTTTGATGGCTTTGAAAGCAATACTTTGCCCGCCCAGGCTGTCTTCAAGGGCCGTAGTGATTTTATTGCGTACCCGGTCTTTGATTTGGGGCAAGTTGCGGGTAAATTCATAACTCAACATCCGCAAAACACTGGCATCTTCCTGGGGCCGGTTGAAATAACCCACATTGATTACATCATTTTCCAGGATGAGCTCATCAATGGATTCATTGACGGCCTTTTTAAAATTCTCCAGTGGCAAACCTTCGGTATAGCCCGAAGCATCAATCAGAAAAAAAACCACTCTCCCGCTGGAGGCTTCTTCTTCCCCTCCCACCGAACTAAGGCTAAACTGGAGTGTGTCCTTGCTTTCGTCCAAGACCCGGAAGTCGGTTTCTATTGGTTGGACGGACTGGTTCATCTGAATGGTAACCCGCAGGGTGGGAAACTCGGTAGTATCGGTTTGTACCACACTAAACGAACCCGGGCTGGCTTGCCCCCAGAGCCAGCCACTTGCCAAAATAAGGGCACAAACACTAAACAATAGTTTTTTCATCTTCGGTTAAGGTTTAGGAAAGATGATTAGGCAATGCTTCTAAACTTGAAAATCGTATCCCCCATTTTGATAATATCGCCATCTTTGAGGTTGCCTTCTTCCTCAAACACCTCATTGATGAAGGTGCCATTGGTTGAGAGTTCGTCTTTGAACTTAAACTGCCCCATGCGGTAGAGAATCGTAAGATGACGGCCCGAAACGGCGGCATCATAAGGAATCACTACATCACAGCCGGGGTCAGAGCCAATCAGGTTGCGGCCTTCATAAAGTTTAAAATCGGCCCCCATTAGGGTCGATGGTAAAGGATACCAACCAACCGACCAATTTGCGTCCGCTGTTCTGCGGGGTGGAAGGAAAAGAAGGCGTGGAAGGCAGGAAAGCATCACTGGCCCCGCCACCGCCATAAATCTGGGTACGGCTCAGGCTCCCCCCTCCGCCCAAGTTGCTGCTTTCAAAAAAAGAAGAACTGTCAAAATTGCCGGGCATAATTTGAGGATTAAGAACCGTCTTATCCAGGTTTCCGCCCCCACTGGGGGGAAACAAAGGGTCTTGGTCAAGAGAAGCCGCTTTGGGGCAATAAGGGCATTCTTTCAGGTTTTGGGGAAAATGATGTCCATTTTCACAAAGTTTAAACTCGCTCATATACCAGTAAAGGGCTTAAATGAATATTTAAAAAAATATACTGTTCCGCTTTTTATTTTGTTTTACCGAATTTCTGCCTTGCAAGGCGGAGCAATTGGCTCCAAAATAGCAAAAAATAGGGCAAAACTAAGCCTCAGGAAGTCATAATTTCGAATGCGGGCCGGGCCTGTTCTACCTTTTCCAGAAGGGCTTGTTTATGGTTCTTAAGTTTTTCCTGCAAAAAGGGATTGCCCAAAGCCAGGATTTGGGCGGCCAAGATTCCCGCATTTTGGGCAGCATTGAGGGCTACCGTAGCCACCGGCACCCCATTAGGCATTTGCAAGATTGACAAAACGGAGTCCCAGCCATCAATAGAATTGCTCGATTTCACCGGAACCCCAATCACTGGCAGGCTGGTGAGGGAGGCCACCATTCCGGGCAAATGGGCCGCTCCGCCCGCACCGGCTATGATGACTTGCAAGCCCCGCTCGGATGCGCTTTGGGCGTATTCAAACATTCTTTTTGGGCTTCGGTGCGCTGAAACAATCTGGGTTTCGTAAGGCACCTCCATTGATTTTAAAAAGGCGGCGGCGGCCTGCATCACCGGCCAATCCGATTCGCTTCCCATAATAATTCCTACTTGGGCCTGTGTCATTTTATTGCTTTTATTGAAAACCAAGCAAAATTCGGAATTTTTCCACGAATTTACACAAAAAAACCCGCTTTAACGCCCCCGGGCGGGCTGGGGGGCAAAGGTCTTTTCTAACTCGATGAGTAAAAATCCACCTATACTTACTCCCAGCAGCAAAAGCCAGTCGGCCCATAACAAAGGCGCACTGTCAAAAATCTGATGCATTGCCGGATGATAGATATAAAAAGCCTGTACCAGCAACATCAGCCCGCTTCCTGCCCAAACCCAGGGATTTCCCCAGGGCGAAAGGGTCCAGATGGGCTTGTAAAGAGATCGACAATTAAACAAGAAAAACAATTCTACAAGAATAAAGACGGTAACGGCGGCCGTCCGGGCGGCGGCTGGGGATGCCCCTTGCTGTAATTTAAGGTGAAAAATCAGAAAAGATGCCAGTACAAGCACCAGGCTAATCAGCAACATTCTCAGGAAGAGGCTCCCCGAAATGAGGGCAGCTTGCGGATTACGGGCTTGCCTTTGCATCAGGCCCGGCTCCTGGGGTTCAAAAGCCAGGGTAAGCCCCAGGATGCCCGCCGTCGTGAGATTAATCCACAGAATTTGGACGGGTAAGATAGGCAATGCCCAGCCCGCAAAAATACTAATCATAATCACGGTTCCCTGCCCCATATTGGTGGGCAATGTCCAGACAATGAATTTAAGCAGGTTGTCAAAAATTATCCGGCCCTGTTCCACGGCCAGTTGGATGGTGCGGAAGTTGTCATCGGTCAGCACCATGTCGGCGGCTTCTTTGCTCACCTCCGTACCTGTAATGCCCATTGCTATGCCAATATCGGCCTGCTTGAGGGCCGGGGCATCATTGACACCATCGCCCGTCATGGCAACAATCTGGTTTTGCGACTGGATGGCGCGTACCAATTGTAGTTTTTGCTCCGGACTGACCCGCGCAAAAACATCGGTAGCCAAAACCTGGGCGGCAAACTGTGTTTCGGGAATTTCGGCCAGTTCGCGGCCTTCCAATACCTTGATGGCCTGCCCTTCACCCGCCAGCTTGAGGCGTTCGGCAATGGCGCGGGCCGTAACGGCGTGGTCGCCCGTAATCATCTTGACCTGCATCCCGGCCTGCCGGCATACCCGAATGGCCTCGATGGCCTCGCGCCGGGGGGGGTCTATAAATGATTGCAAGCCCAAAAAAACAAACCCGGTCTGGATGTCTTTTTCTTCCAGATGATGGGCCGAAGTTGTTTTCTTGGCCAGGGCCAAGACCCTTTCCCCTTCTTCGGCCAGGTGTTCGTTTTGTGCCAAAATCTGAAGATTGTTCAGGGCTACTATTTCTCCCTGCGCCGAAACCGCCTCGGTGCATGTGGCCAATACCCGGGCCACCGCGCCTTTCAGATAGATGATGTTTTTCCCTCTTCCTGTCTGTGCAGGGTGGCCATGTATTGCCGTTCCGACTCAAAAGGTATTGTGTCGAGGCGTGGAAGTAAGTCAAGCGCTGAAAGACCTGCTTTTTGGGCCGACACAAGCAAGGCCCCTTCGGTGGGGTCGCCTTCCACAAAATACTGTCCGTCTTTTTGGCGCACCCGGCTCTCGTTGCAGTGCAAGCCCGCCAAGAGGCATTGCTTTAAAGCTGGCTGGTGTGCCAGGTCAGCAATCTGCTGGCGAACAACTGATTTTATTTCGCCCTGAGGTTGGTAGCCACTGCCGCTCACTTCAAACACTTCAAATCCGGCATAGACAAAATGGACGGTCATTTGGTTTTCGGTCAGGGTGCCGGTTTTATCGGAGCAAATGACGGTGGTGCTGCCCAGGGTCTCTACTACGGGTAGTTTTCGGACGATGGCATTGCGGCGGGCCATTCTATACACCCCAACCGCCAGGATGGTGGTGATGGCGGCTGGCAAGCCCTCAGGAATGGCCCCTACGGCCAGGGCAACCGCTACCATGAGCAGCTCGGCCACTTCCTGCCCCCTAAACCAACCAAAAAGAAAGGTGGCCAGGGCCATAGCCAGAATCACGTAGAGCAATTTATTTCCAAAGGCATCCATCTTTTTGCCCAGCGGGGTGCTCAGGTTAGGCACATCCCGGATAAGCCTTGAAATATTGCCGATTTCGGTTTTATCGCCTACACTGACCACTATCCCGGCTCCCTGCCCCCGGGTGATGTAGGTAGAGGCATAGACCATGTTGCGCCGGTCGGCCAATACCGTATCCGGGGCCAAAGAGGCAATGTCTTTGCTGACAGGCAGCGATTCGCCGGTGAGGGAGGATTCATTGACCTGAAGTTCTTTTTGAGAAAATAGCCGCAAATCTGCGGGAACTTTATCGCCCGACTGTAGGAAAACGATGTCGCCTAGCACCAGTTCTTCCATCAACAGATTGTGCTTCTGGCCAGCGCGCAACACCGTGGCCTGGGTAGAAAGGCTCTTTTTCAGGGCCTCCAAGGCCCTCAAGGCCCCCGCTTCCTGAAAATAGCCTACCAGCCCATTGAGCAAAACCACCGCAAAAATAACGGCACTGTCGGTATATTCGCCCAGAACCAGCGAAACCAGGCCTGAGGCCAGCAAAATATAAATGAGGGGCTGGTGAAATTGTAGCAAAAAACGCATCAAAGCCGTTTCGCGGCGCGGTGGTGTAAAGACATTGGCCCCGTATGCTGCCCTTCGTGAGGCAATTTCATCATTGTCCAAACCCTGCTCGGCATTTACTTCCAGGTAGGCCAGCACCTCTCCAGATTCCTGGACGTGCCATAAGGCCGGTTCAAGTTCTTTCATGTATACCTTTCTATTTGAGAATGAGATGCATTTTATTGGCTAAACTGATAATCACCCACCCCCTTAAAGTTAAGCTTTTTGTTCACTTTCCACTGCTCACTGCTCATTGTCCATTATAGCCCGAACGGTTAAAAAGCAAAGGAGCATCGGCTGTAGCCATGAGTTCAGGTAAGCCTATCTTAGGATTGCGGCGGCGGTAATTTTCTATGATGCGCACGCCCAGCCAACGGCCAATCCGGCCCGGGCATTTGGCATTGATTTCGGCCACGTAGGGCCGTTCATCCAGATAAGTATTTTTGACAAACTGACTATTGCTAAAAAGGACATTTTTCTCAATAAAATGATTCCAGATATAATCCCGGTTATCTTCCCGGGCCAGATTGTTCAATTCGGTTTCGGTGTAGCCATAGAGCAGCGAGTCGGGCAGACAGGGCATCATCTGCCTTACAAAATGGTAAGCTTTGCCGTAATAAACCATTTCGGCCAGCAGGGTTTTGTCTTCCAGTTGGGTTTGGTTGTATCGGTTGGAGAGGTAGAGCATCACCGTTGGCACGATGGAGCCTTCGTGATAGCGTTTCCAGATATAGTCCGGCATTTGCTCTACCGGGGGGCGATAGCGGGCGGCCTTGCCCAGAAAAAAATCCAGGCTGATGACCACTATCCCCTCGCCCACCATCACATCTGTGCCAAAAAAAGAGCCCAGCCCGGTGGTGAGGGTATAGATTCGGGGCACTTTAAAATCAGGGAAATAATACTTGAGGTGTTTGAAGGCGGCTTCAAATTCTAACTCGAGCGTCTTTAAATCGGGATATTTCTGGCGCACATCACGGAGCAAAGTATCCTGGTGGGGCTCCTGGGTCATGGCCAGGATTGGATTGATAAGTACCGAATCATGGGGCAAGCGATTCAGTTGAAAATACTTTTCGGCCAGGTCGGGGTATTTCCTAAGCCAGGCCCGCACCTCGTCAGCGGTTTTGAGCGTAAAGAGGGTTTCTTCCAGCCGGACAATACGCACAGGGGCTTCAATTTTTGAAACATCTACCGGGTCGTAACAGGAAGACTCGTTGCGGCAAGCCCCTGCCAAAACCAAACATCCGAGCCATCCACAAATTTGCAATACTGCCGAGAAAGTCCGCATTTCTAAAATATTTTTCATTTGTAAGACAAAAAAAGCAAATTTTGTGGTAAAAGCGATAGTTTTCCATCCCTGCCCCTGGGAAAGAAAATTTTGTTGTGGACAAAGGCTTACGACCTGGTAGCTTAAAAACACGGGGATTTTGGTTTTGGGCCATTGCCGCGACCAGCTGAGGTGTTATGAGGAACAAAGACATTGGCTTTGACTTTGTCCGCTTTTCGGGTGTCTATTGGAGGTTGGTTTCAACACGGGCATAAATCCCCACATTATTAAGATTTGGGATAAAAGTAGTAAAAATGCTTGGATTGGGGGCATTAAGGTTTGTGTGCCCGCGCCTGAGTCTGGCCGATGCGTGTGTTTTGGGATTTCTTCCCACTAGCCACCAATCGTGGACATAGATTCGTGTACAGTTTGGAATTGTGTACGTTTTTGTTCGGCCTCAAAACCATCGCGGGGCCGGTTTTGAAAGGCAAGCAGGAAAGCCTCCTCAATGGCCTGGTCGTCGCCCGGATACTGGCGCAGAAGGTCGCGCACATTCAGTACCCCTTCGTCGTAGAGGCAGGTTTTGAGTTGTCCTTGGGCCGTAATGCGGATTCGGTTACAAGTACCGCAAAAGGTACGGCTAAAAGCAGCAATAATCCCAATGCTTCCCAAAAAGCCCGGAATGCCAAAACACTGGGCCGTAGCAAAAGGCGCATTTTCCCGGGGATACATCTTCGGATAAGCCTCCTGGAGTTTTTCCTGGATTTTGCGATACGTCCAGAGCAGCTCAGCATAATGCGCTCCTTCGCCATTGAAGGGCATTTCTTCAATAAAGCGAACTTCAATGGGTGCTTGGCGGGCCATTTCGGCCAGGGGAATGAGGTCCTCAGTATTTTGTCCGGCCATCACTACAGCATTGATTTTGGTTTTGATGCGCCGGGCAAGCAAGCCTTCGTAGGTCTTCAAAACCTGGGGCAATTCATCGCGCCGGGTAATTTGAAAAAAACGGGCCCGGTCCAGGCTATCGAGGCTCAGGTTCACAGAATCAATTTGCAGGGCTTCCAGGTCATCCAGATAACGATGGGTCAGCACTCCGTTGGTAGTAAGGTGCAATTCGCGCACTCCCGGAATTTGCCGCAGTTCATACATAAAAGGAATAAGGTCGCGGCGCACAAAAGGCTCGCCCCCAGTAATCCGAATTTTATAAATGCCCATTGCGGCCAGCAGGCGCACCAGTCGGCGCATTTCTTCATAACTGAGCAATTCTTTCTTGGGCAAATAAGAAATGCCTTCGGCAGGCATACAATAAAAGCATCGCAAATTGCACCGGTCGGTTACCGCCAGACGCAGATAGCTTAGCGGACGGCCGTGGTTGTCGAGGAGCAAAGATGGTTTTTGGAGATTCTGGCATGGTTTTCTGTGGCAAAAAAACGCTTCTGGCTTGCACTTACACACAAAGATAAAAAAATAGAAAAGCTTTGCACGGCCTTTTTACGGTCATTTGAAGGTTTTTTTAAGTTTGCTGCCGAAAGGTTTGGGACTTACGCTCCCAGCCTCTCGACCAGTTCAAGGCTAAGCACAAGAGATTTTGAGGTAGGCGTATGGCTTTTACTGGCAAATCAGCGTGAATTAAGCAAAGATTGGCCTTGAGTCATCAGCTCAGAGCAGCTTATGCCAAGAACAACTACTTCCTCATATAGATGAAAATATAAGTTTATGGAAGAGTTAGGCCAGACAAATCCCCGGCAAAATTTTCTTACGTTCCTTCTTTTTGCCCTAAGGCTTGCACTTTCTCCAGCCATTTTTGGTGTTGGGTATTTTTGGCGAGGCGGACATTGTCCACGGAGGTAATACGCACCGGGCGCACCCCGCAAAATTCCAGCGTGAGCTTTTTCATGGCATTATGTCCGGGCCGCCCATACACCCATCGGAAAAACCAGGCAGGCGCATCCATGGTTACAATCAGCCGGGCTGATTTTCCTTTCAAGAAAGAATCCCACCAGGGTGAATTTTCCCGGTATTTGAAAGCAAAGCCAGGCAAAAAGGTGCGGTCAATAAAGCCCTTCATCAGGGCCGGATACACCCCCCACCAGGTAGGATAGACCCAAACCAGGTGTTCGGCCCATTGAATCCAGGTCTGGGCTTTTTCCAAATCGGGTTCCAATTCTTTTCTTTTCTGATAGCCAAAGCTAAGGTGAGGGTCAAAATCCAGGTCGCGCAGGGGCAAGGTGCGGACTTCGGCACCAGCATTTTCTGCACCCAGGCGATAGGCCCGGGCCAGGGCCGCACAAAAGCTGTCCGGGTTGGGGTGGCCTTCTATGAGCAAAATTTTTTTCACGGCATCTAACAGGTTTTGAATGATTCCTGTTAAAATAAGCCTATTCATTGAAAAAAACGCTAGAGCATAGTCAGTTTTTGGCTCATCGAGAAAAAAATGCGGAATATAAATTGACTTTAAGCTCGGTTGCTTGCCATCTAGGCCTATTGTACATTCACTATTAAGCTCTTTCCTGACTAAGGCGGCCTGGAGACGCCCTTCAGGGCTTTTCCAGCAGCTTGCGCAGGTCATCAACGTGGGCCTTAAACTCCCGTCTTTCTTTAATGTAGTCGTTCACGGTTTGGATGGCGTGGATGACCGTGCTGTGGTCGCGTCCGCCAAAGTGATAGCCGATTGATTTGAGCGAAATCCCGTATATTCTTTGGCAAAATACATGGCAATCTGGCGGGCAGTTACGATTTCTTTTTTGCGGGTTTTGGCCTTTAGCTCTTCAATGCTGATGGCAAAATACTGACTCACTGCTTTTTGAATGGCATCAATACTTATTTCGCGGTTTTCCGCCGCCGATTGCACAATTTTCTCTACGATGTCTTTGGCCATTTCCAGGGAGATGTCCTGGTTGGAAGCTGAGGCCTGCCAGATGAGTGAATTAATGGCCCCTTCCAGCTCGCGCACATTGCTATCTACCGAGTTGGCCAGGTATTCAATTACCTCTTCGGGGATGTAAGTTTCTGTATCAGAGATTTTTTTCTGAATGATGGCCATGCGGGTTTCCAGGTCGGGTTGCTTGAGGTCGGCGGTGAGACCCCATTTAAATCGGGACAGGAGCCGTTCCTCTAGGCCTTTGAGGTCATTAGGCGGGCAGTCACTGGTCATAATAATTTGCTTGCCGGCCTGATGGAGGTGATTGAAGATATGAAAAAAGATTTCCTGGGTGCGGTCTTTGCCCGACAAAAACTGGACATCATCAATCATGAGTACATCCACCTGCTGGTAATAGTGATTAAAAGATTCGAGGTTATTGTTTTTGACCGACTCAATGAACTGATTGGTGAAGCGGTCGGCGGAGATATACACCACCCGGCGCTCGTTTTCATACATCTGGATATAATTGCCAATGGCCTGGATGAGGTGAGTTTTTGCCCAGGCCCACACCACCATAGAGCATCAGGGGATTAAAAGCAGTAACCCCGGGCTTTTGGGCCACCGCCAGTCCGGCGGAGCGGGCCAATCGGTTACAGTCCCCTTCAATAAAATTATCAAAAGAATAATTGCTGTTGAGCTTAAAGTTGGAAAGCATCGCCGGAGGAATGGTTCCGTTTGCTTTGTGGGGGGAGACATATCCCTGCGAGGCGGTTCCGGGATTGGAAGCATGCCCATTGCTGGATACATTGCTCACATAGGCCCCATTGGCGGGTGTTTCTTCTTCTCCTTTAAGATAATATTCCAGGCGGCCATTTGTGCCCAGCGCCTCATCAATGGCTTCGCGTAGGAGATGCACAAAGTTCTCTTCCAGGTATTCGTAAAAAAACTTGCTGGGCACCTCAATTGACAATACATTGTCCTCGAGGTGGTGAGGCGTTATGGGCTCAAACCAAGTCATAAAAGCCTGTGGCTCAATATGGTTTCTTATGACACGGAGGCAGTTTTCCCACACCGTAAAACAATCCTTTTCGGTTGTTGTAGAGACGTTTTGCATAATGAATCTCGTATTATCTCAGAAGCCGGGAAACAAAGTTGATAAAAAAACACAACATTCAAAAAGAATAGGCTTCTGAAATTTGTGGCCTATTTGCTAACTGACTGACTTTCTTGGATTAAGTTTTTGCTTAATCTTCTGTGGAGTTGTTACGGAGTAATGTTGCCGTTTTTATTAGAAACGGGAGGGCAAATTTAGCGCACTGAAACGGAAATAACAAAATTTGATTTTAAAGATGAAGGGCTTTCATCAGCCACTCCAATTCGCGGGCAATGGAAGCTTCCAGAGGGACTTGCCATTCGGAAGGCAAAACCTGCCATGTATATGTTTCTACTTCCAGATAGTGGGTTTGCTCTGTGGCTTGAGCAAGTTGGGCCAAGAGGGCAAGCAATTCCGGCTGGGTAGAAGCCAGAGGCGGAAAACTTTCCTGAAAGATGGGCACGTGAAAATGAATGCGCCATTCCTGCCCTTCGCCATCAAAGGCCGCCAGGGCGGGCGGCAGGTCGGTAAAATATTGCAAAGAGCCATCGGCCCGCTGCATTACCACTTGGTGGAGATATGTGGGTTCGGCAAATGTTTGTAAAGCCGCACGAATGGCCTTCCTATCGGCGGGGTTTTCTTTCCAGTTGACTTTTAAAGCCGTGCTGATTTGGAATTTACCGATTTGAATTCCTGCCCGGTGAAACTGCGCCAGTGCGGCTTCGGGTTTTCATAAGCCAGGGCAAAATGACAGGCATCATAGCAAATCCGAATATGCTGTTTAAGGGTATTTTCAGCCTCCCGGGGGGCAAGGGCGTGCGTATGGTTCAGAAATTCCTGCGCGGCAGGCACCAGATAGGCTTCAAAATAATGCAAAACCTCCTCTGTATTTTCTAAAAGGCCATCTGGTTCGGGCTCCAAATCCAGATGCAAGAGTTTGCCGGTGTTTTCTTCTATCTCCATCAGCCGGTCCAGGATTTTGAGCAGATTTTCGGTAGCTTTTTGAAAAACCTCGGGCAGGGCTTCGGGCTTGTCCGCAAACCAGGGTTTGTAAGAAAGGGGGGAAGTAGAAACACCCCCTTCCAGATGTGAGGGCAGCAAATAAGCCAATATTTCAAATAATTGCCGGGTATATTCCAGCCGGGCGGCTTGGGTCCAGTCGGGTTTATGAACCCCGTCTTTGAGCGGCACTTCGTGGAACGTGCCATAAGGAAACCCATTGATTGTGAATACATAAAGGTCTTTTTGTTGCAACCAGCGTTTAAAGAGGAGCAGTTCCTGGCCCTGGAGCAATTCACTGGCTGCCTGCTTAGAGAGGCGCAGCCCCAGGCCAAAGGGGGCTTGGGGCGAAAGACGTGCTTTGAGGGCTGGGGCATACCTTTGTAGGTTGTTCCAGGTTTCGGCCCAGGACTCACCTGCGTGAATATTGCCACAATACGTAAGTTGAAAATGAGCCCGGCGCATGCGCTTGGTTTTATTCCTCTACATTTTCTAAGGCTGCCCATTTGGCTGCTTCTTTCTCTTTAAGCAAACCGATGGCTTGCTGCACTTTATCGGCGGCAATTTCGTGTACTTCCAGCCCCTTTCCAATGGCTTGCAAAAGCATGATGGTTAGTTTGCCGCCCAAGTGCTCCCTAAACTCTTCCAGCCCATCGAGCAAACTAGGGGCCAGCGGCCATTCATCCAGGTTTTGCGACATTTCGGGGATATACAATTGAAAGCCCAGGTGATGCAAAAGCTGAAGCACCCGCTCTGCCTCCGCTTCGCTGAGCAGCCCAGCAAGCTTGAATAAGTGGTATCGAGGGCCATCCCGATAGCTACCGCTTCGCCGTGCCGAATCCGGTATTGGGTCATCTGTTCCAGTTTGTGGGCGGCCCAATGCCCAAAATCAAGGGGGCGTGAGGAGCCGCTTTCAAAGGGGTCTGCCCCCGCAATATGGTCCATGTGGAGTTGCGCACAATGGTAAATCAGGGATTGCATCGCGGCTGTGTCGCGGTCTAAGAGTTGGGAATGTATCGCCTCAATTTGAGCAAAAAAATTCGCGTCCTTTATCAAAGCTACCTTAACGGCCTCCGAAATACCGGCCCTCCAGTCGCGCATCTTGAGAGTTTCTAAGAAAGAACGGTCATTGATGACGGCCTGGGGCGGTTTGAAACAGCCGAGAAAGTTTTTTTTGTCAAAAAAATTCACACCATTTTTTACCCCCACGCCCGAATCGTTTTGAGCCAGCACAGTGGTGGGGATGCGAATGTGCCGCACTCCCCGGTGGGCAATAGCGGCCGCAAAGCCCGCCATATCCAGGACAGCCCCGCCTCCAATTGCCACCAGGTAAGAATGACGACAAATGCCGTATTCATCCATTTCTTTGAGCAGAGATTCAACCAGCCCAAAATTGTTTTTGGCGGCCTCGCCTCCGGCGACCAAAACCGGTACCGTGCGCAGGTCAAGTGCCTCGGCAT
>JAAUUB010000100.1 GCA_012031215.1 Microscillaceae bacterium
TGAATCGAATTTTGGCATACAATGTGGCATTTTAGAAAAGTAATTTGGCTCCTTTGGCCGGAATCGTGGGGATAGGAAATACAGGCCAAATTCAGGCCCAGGATTTAGGCAATTCACCTTACTCACAGATAGGCATTGGCGATGTGATGCCCCCGGCTTTTTCGCACCAATTTGGAATGGCTGCTACCGGAGCCAGTTTTGCCCTTCCCTTTCAAATCAATGGTACAAACCCGGCCCTGCTGGCCCGTAACCGCCGCACCATCTTGGATGTGGGCCTCAATGCGCAACTCAAATGGCTGCGCGAAGAAGACAAGACCCAGCGCGATTTTGGGGCCAGCCTGGGGCATATTGGCCTTGCCTTTCCGCTTGCCCCTCGTTTGAGTGGTGCGCTGGCACTGGTTCCTTTCAGCAGCGTCAGTTATGAAAATGTATTTAAGAATCAGGTGGTGAATTCTGATTTTCAGGCCGACCTCACCTATAGAGGCCGGGGAGGCCTTACGGCTTTAAACTGGGGAATGGGTCTCGATCTTCTGGGCAAAAGAACTTTTCGCCCCGATACGCTGAAGCACCGGCTGGCATTGGGTTTAAAAATTAATTATGTGTTTGGGGCCGTGATTGATGAAGTCATCACCACCCTTGACCAGGGCAGCAATGTTCTCAATTATGAAGTAGCCCTTAAAAAGCGGACGGGTTATTCTGATTTTACTTTTGAACCAGCCTTGCACTATACCTGGCATATAGATAAAAAATACAATCTCAATGTAGGCCTGGTCTATGCCTTGGGGAATGAGTTAAATGCCCGTCGCTTCACGTCGGTAGAACGCCGGTTACAAGACAATCCCATTGACTCGGATACCCTGGTCAATAATCAAAGGGGAAATGTAACCTTGGCCGCTCGCTGGACTACCGGCCTCAGCTTTGAAAAGCTGGACCCGCGCAGTACCCTGCCACGCTGGGCAGTGGCCCTCGATGTTGCCTGGCAAAATTGGGATGAGTTTCGGGATTTTGACAATCCCGACACCCTGCGCAATAACCTGGTGGTGGCTCTGGGAGGCTTGTATATTCCTGATTTTGCCTCGGTGCAACCAGGTTTCTGGCGACGCACAATCTACAAAGTGGGTTTTCGCTATGAGCAAAGCCCTTTTGAATTTTTAGGTCAGTCTATCCAGGATTATTCGGTGAGCCTTGGGGTTTCTGTGCCTTTTGGGCGAAGCAGCACCGCCCTCAATTTTTCTGTGGTGGGGGGGCAAAGAGGCACATTAAGCAATGGCGGGCTGCGCGAGCAGTATCTGAGAGCACAATTTGGGATTAGCATCAATGATACCTGGTTCATCAAGCGCCGCTATGATTGATGTATAAGTTTGACAGACAGGTGTTTCTTTAAAAAAATGCCCTTATGTCTAAAATCATTTTTATATTCTGTGGGTTGCTCTTGGCTTTGACCGTTTCATCTCCCTTAAAGGCACAAACAGGCTGGAATTGGGGCGAAGAATCACTACGTGCCAAAGAATACTGGAATCTCCTCAGGCTTGCCTTGCAGGATTCTAACTTTACAGAAGCGCAAAAGCCGCTTTCTTGGTTGCTTCGGCATACCCCTCAACTTCACCCTTCCCTCTATCAAAAAGGTATTTTGTTCTATGCAAACGCTCTCGAAAAAGCAGAAGCTTCTCAAAAAGCAGCGTATCAGGATACCATAATGACACTCCTTTCCCAAAAACTGCATTTTTTTGACAATCGGGGTGCCGTACTTAGCGAGGCTACTCATTATGCCAGTTTTTACTGGGCGGATAAGCCTGAGAAACTGGATAGCCTTTGGACAATGCTGGCAGAATTGTTTGACCAGTATCCAAAAGAAGTCCGTGCTGCTCACTGCCAAAGCTATTTTGGATTGGCGCAAAAACGGCTCTCCCAAAATATACTCAGCAAAGCCCAGTTTTTGGCCCTCTATCAGCAACTCCACCAGCAGATTGAGCAGCAAATAGAAGCCGATGTCGGGCAATCGGCTTCTTGGCAGGCCGCTCAAGCCGCATTAGATGCCCTATTGCGCCAGTCGGTGCCTTTGGATTGCAAGTTTATTGAGCAATATTATTTTCCTGCCCTGGAGGCTCAGCCCGACAGCCTTCCCTTGCTAGAGGCGGTGATGGCTTTGATGATTGAGGCAAAATGCCTGGACCATCCACGATTTGTGCAAATGGCCGGACAACTGGCCCAGGCAGCACCTACTTTTGGGCGGCTGCAATTTTTGTATCGCTGGTATTTGGGCCAGGGGCAGTATGAGTTGGCCCGGCAATATCTGCAAAAATCAGAGGCCCTGGCTCCTTCCACTCTCGAAAAAGCCCGGTCTTATTTCAGAATGGCACAATTGTATTTGAAAATGGGGCAGAAGGCCCAGGCCCGCCAATATGCCGAAAAATCGGCACAAACTGCCCCATCCTCGAGCCAGTCCGCCTGGAATTTTATTGGCGATTTGTACCTGATGAGTGGCGGCGATTTTGCCCAGGAAAACCCGGTTTTGGCCCGCGCCATCTACCTCTTGGCTTATCAGGCCTATGAAAAAGCCCAAAATCTGGCCCGAATGCAGCAAGCCCGGGCGCAGTGGCCCCGGCGAGAGGCCGTTTTTCAATATGGCCTGGCGGGCCAGGAAGTAAAATTGGGCGGCTGGGTGCAGTCCATTGTTAAAATACCCGAACTCGAACTTTTGCCATGATATATATGAAAAAAGTGCTTTCCTTTTCGCGCATCAGTTGGTTATTTTGGGCCGTAATGGGGTTTGGGGCCTGCGATAGCCAATGGGATAAACTGGGCGAGTTTAAGCCCTATGAAGGGCCTACCTCGAAGGTGTTTGATATGGTAACGAACTACAGCGATTCGGGCCGGGTAAAAATACAATTGCTGGCTCCTCTTCAGTTGGAATACGAAAGTGGTAATCAGGATTTTCCGGAGGGCATCACGGTTAATTTTTATAATGCCGAAGGGCAAAATTATAACCGACTTACGGCTAAAAAAGCCATTTATGAAAAAAAAAATAATCAATATACTGCCCAGGGGCAAGTGGTAGTGCATAACCTGCTGACTAAGGAGACCCTTCAAACCGAGGAATTGCATTGGCGGCCTACCCAAAGGCAGATTTTTACCGAAAAATTTGTGGTCATTCAGACTCCCCGCGAAATTTTGAAGGGCAATGGCCTGACAGCCGACCAGGATTTTATGGCTTATAAAATCAAACAACCCACCGGAAAGTTTTCTTTACCAGAAGACTGAGGGGCATCAGGGCATTGCCCCAATTTGGGCATTATAAACCATTGTGATATGAAACTACTCGATATTATTCTTATGTCATTGGCGACGGTTTTTTTCATCATTGGCATAGACCAAACCATTCGTTTGCAGCGCCCCATTGTAGATAGCTATTGGCTATTTATGGTAGTGGCGGCCTGCTTAATTTGGCTAAATTTGCGTAAGTTTAATCCCAAAAAAGAGGGTAATACGGCTCCACCCCCACCGACTCAATCAAAACCGCGCCGAAAATAAATGGAATACCACGAACTACTGGCCATTGTGATTTCTCTCTTGCTTTCGGCTTTTTTTTCGGGCAGCGAAATTGCTTTTGTATCGGCCAACCGCTTATATTTCGAGCTCCAAAAGAAACAAGGTGTATTGTCGGGCCGAATTCTTTCCGGTTTTTTTCAAAAACCCTCCCAACTGATTGCTTCGCTGCTGGTGGGCAATACCATCACCCTGGTGGTTTATGGGATTTATATGGCCAATATCCTAGAACCAATTATTGCAGCTCGGCTCCCCCAGCAAATCAACAGTGACCTGACCGTGCTGGTGGTGCAGTCGGTATTCTCTACGATACTGGTTTTGATTACCGCCGAGTTCTTGCCCAAGGCGCTCTTTCTGCTCAATCCAGACCGCTTTCTTGAAATCCTGGCCATTCCTATTTTGATTTTTTATTGGTTTCTTTTTGCCATCGTGTTTATAATTGTGGGCCTTTCGCGCGGGATTATTGTGCATGTCTTCAAACTGGATTATAGCGAAGACAAGCCTGTCTTCAGCCTGGTAGATTTGCATAAATACATCAGTAATACCCAGCCTACTCCCGATACACCCGCCGAACCCGAAGTGGACCCTAAAATATTTGCCCGGGCCATTTTGTTCAAAAATGTGCGTGTACGTGATTGCATGATTCCCCGCACCGAAATTGTGGCCGTTGAAGCCGATGACCCCATTGACAAACTCCGCCAGGCTTTTATCAACAGCGGCCATTCAAAAATATTGGTCTATCAGGAAAGTATTGATGAGATTATCGGCTATTGCCACTCTCTGGATTTGTTTAGCCGGCCTACACAAATACGCGACATTATCACCGAAATTATCATTGTGCCAGGTGCTACTCCGGCTCAGGAGTTACTGGTTCGCTTTATCAATGAGCGCAAAAGCCTGGCCCTGGTCATTGATGAGTTTGGCGGAACAGAAGGCCTGGTGAGTATTGAGGATGTGGTGGAAGAAATTTTTGGCGAAATCCAAGATGAATACGACCAGGAAGACTGGGTAGAACTAAAAATCAATGACCATACTTTTACCTTCAGTGCCCGCCACGAAATTGACTATCTCAATGAACGCTATCAACTCAACCTGCCTACTGGCGATTATGACACCCTGGGCGGGTATATCCTAAGCATTTACGAAAATATTCCGCGCGAAAATGATGTCATTGAAGTACCCCCTTATAGCTTTACCATCATTGGCGTGCAACACGCCCGCATTGATACTGTTCGTTTGAGTATTGACCCCCAGGTGATGCGGCCTAAGTAAGTAGGAATCCTTCAGTATTGATTTACTGAAATATGATGTACCTTGCTCTTTGCAAGTGAATCACTTAATTATTCAAAAACATGTATATTCAAATAGGAATCAACCCGGAAAACCGAGAAGCAATTCATCAAATCCTGAATCGGCTACTGGCCGACCTCAACGTTTTGCACACCAAGACCAAAAACTTCCACTGGAATATCCAGGGCCCACATTTTTTTGGCCTACCACGAAATGCTGGATGAGCAGGCCGAAGTACTGGAAGAGATGATTGACGAAACGGCCGAACGCATTAAAGCCCTTGGCGGCCATGCCTTTGGCTCTCTCAAAGAATACCTTGAACTGAGCCAGCTTGCCGAACACCTCAGCACAGGCACACACGCCACAACGATGCTGGCTGAACTGCGGGATGATTATGAAATCCTGATTCGCTTCCTGCGCGAAAACATTGGCAAAATCGGAAATCACTACCAGGACGAAGGAACAGCCGACTTTCTTACCGGACAAATGGAAAAGCACGAAAAGACCGCCTGGTTCCTAAGGGCGCATCTGGCTGACTAGGAGGGCTTGGGGCATAAAAAACGCTGACGCGGAGCTAAAAGACCACGCCAGCGTAGATTCAATTATTATGGATTTCAAACTAGCAACCCATATCAATGGCTAAAAATTCCCCAAAAGCCCAGCCTTCTTTTTTGCCAAAACGCACTTTATACCAGGTTCCTTCCTCATCAGAATATAGGTTGTCGGGAAGCTCTTCATTGGGGTCAGTGGGCGGCAGGAGATAGACCTCTTTGCCGTTAGGAATCACCGTGAGCTTTTTGGCATTTCTTGAGGGCGATTCGCGCAGGGTAAGGCCCGAAGGCGCAATCACTGCCACTGTAGAAAGATTGATAAAGGCACTGAACAAAAAGCCTTCTTTGCGTCCGTAGCGTACCCGGCACCACACCCCATACATGCCATCAATTTCTTTATAGTCCTCCATAAATTCAAGGACACCTACCTCTTCATTACTGGGAATGACCGTGATTTTTTCCGATTTTATGCTGGGGGCTTTGCGCAAGGTGAGGCCCGATTTGGCTGTAATCAGCCCTTTTTGAATGACATCCGAAAAATCAGTTTCCTCTTTTCCGCCCCCTTCGGTTTGGGCTGAGGCATCACTGGTGGCCTTCAGGCGAGTGCCTTTGCGCAGATAGGCCCCAAAGGCAAAGCCTTCTTTATCGCCAAAATTTACCCGATACCAAGTTCCCTTTTTGCCTTTAATGGTGGCTTCGGGCCCTTCTTCCACAATTTGCACTATGGCATTGGTAGGCAGCATCGTTACAAGCTTGCTCTTGCCGTCTGGTTCCCGCCGCAGGCTCAGCCCCGACCTGGCAATGACAACGGCCTTATTGTCCTGGTCTGGGGGAATACTTTCCTCCGATTCGGATTCGCCCTCCCCCTCGCCCTTTGTTGTGGAAGGGTTGGGAGTTTCTGTGGCCTTTTCGGAGCTTGCTGTCTGGTCTTTGCCTCCCCCACAACTTGCTAAAAGAAACAGCCCAAAAACAGCCCAAAAGACAAAATAAAAATTTTTCATTTACAGGTTTTTTAGATGATTTAAGAAATTAAGGCCATGTTTTTAATCGTTTATCTGGTGTTTTTGTTTTGCCAATTTTATACCCAAAGAAAGACCAGGTGGGGGCTTGGGGGGCTTTTAAACAGTGAATCCCCGTCGGCGGTGATGATGGAGCCGCTAAAAAAAGCCCCGGCATCAGAAGCCAGCAGCAGGGCCAGTCCGGCAATATCTTCCGGCTTGGCTTCATAAGGAATGGCCTGGCGGGCCAGAATGCGGGCTTTCTCCTCCGGCTGGCCAAAAACGGATTCGGTGAGCTTGGTCGGGATATAACCTGGACAGATGGCATTGACCCGGATGTGCTCGGGCCCCATTTCACGGGCCAACACCTTGGTCATCATAATCAGGGCCGCTTTGGTGAGGCTATAAACCCCCAGTCCTTCGGAGGGTTCCAGGCCTTCAATGCTGGCAATATTGATAATGACCCCAGCCCGGCTTTTTTTCAAATAGGGGATAAGCCGCGCGCGCAAGCCAAAGCGGGCCTTTAAGGTTGATGTCCATCATCTTGTCAAAGGCTCCCATGTCCGTTTCAATCAAAGGTTGATGATAGACCAGGTTGGTGCCGGCATTGTTGACAACAATATCTAGCCCCCCAAAATGGGCAACTGTCTGGGCCACCAGTTGGGTAACTTCGGACTCTTTGCCCACGTTGGCCGCCAGCCCTATGGCTTCCCCGCCTTCGGCGCGGTATTGGGCGGCAACCGCTTCCACTGCCTCCTGATTGCGACTGCTGACCACTACCTTGGCCCCCGCCTGGGCCAGCGTGCGGGCAATGGCCTCCCCTATGCCTTTACTGGCCCCGGTAACAATGGCCACCTTGCCGGATAATTGAAATGGTGATAACATGCTGCTTTGTATGGATTTGATTAAGTATTTGCGCAAATAAATCACTTTCCCCAGATAATTTTGCACTTGAAAAAGAAATTTTTAGGTCAATCACGGAATTTTTGATAGATTTACCTACTCAAAACGGGGGCAAAACCTTTCTCCATGAAACCACACCATCACCAATTGTCGGCTGTATTGCCAAATGGAAAATCCATTTTGCTGCGCACCGTGTTGGCTGAGGATAAGTCCCGTTTTCAGGAAGGCTTTTCTTTGCTCTCGCCTGAATCGCGCTATTTGCGATTTTTTAGCTACCTCAAAGAACTCAGCGAAGGCCAACTCAACTATCTCTCGAAGGTAGATCAGCTCAACCACGTGGCCTGGGGGGCCCTGGACGAAAGCCACCACCCTACCCTGGGGGTGGGCGTAGGCCGCTTTATCCGGGTAGAAAGCTGCCCCAATTGTGCTGAAATCGCCATCACCGTCATCGATGAATTTCAGGGAAAAGGCTTAGGCACTTTGCTTTTTGCGGTGATGTATTTGCTGGCCCAGGCCCACGAAGTGGATAAATTTGTCGGCTCGGTACTTGCCGCCAATCAGGGCGTAGTTCGTCGTTTGCGCGAAATCAACGCCACGCTCAAGGGTGGCGAGGGGCAGTTTAGCTTTGAAGTTCCGATTTACCAGGATTTTGCCGATTTACCCAGCACCACCACCGGACAACGCCTCCGAACCTGGCTGGAAAAGATGGCTTCGCAGCTTTTTCTGCCGGGGTAAATGCATTTTGTAGCCAGATAAAAATGGCCGCCTCGGCTTATTTTTTTATTTTCTTCTGTTGGGATTATTCTTTTGTTTTTGCTTTTCCATTGCTTCCAAAAGGGCAGAGTACATGTAATCGGCACTTTTATCATTCGTCCAGAACCTATGCCAAGTATTCCATTGATGAATATGAGGAACTAATATCACGTCAATATTTGATTCTTTGACTCTCTTGATTTCAGGGATGTCCCAATCTTTCACAATCATGTATTCTTTTAACCGTTTTTTTATCTCAAGAATAGTCTTGAGGGTGTCTTGGGATCGAATCGTTATATGCTGACCATAATTTCCCACAAACAGCGGCCTAATGTTTCGATAAAAAGGAAGTGAATCTTCGGGATTTTGAGGTAAAAATCTGATTTCATAACAAACAAAACCCCAGCTTCGCAGGTCAGGCATCAAATAGTCAGCAGAATCAGATTTCGAGGAATCAGGTCTTTGTAAATTTTTCTTCTCAATTCGGTCTTTTACCCGCTGCGTGTAACCATAGCATTGGTAAATAAGCCCAATGAGGGCAATACAATAAAGAAGTGTCCGAAAAAGCTTCATAACAAATGGGCAATGGGGAAAAAGGAAATCTTTGTAAGGACTGCCGTAGTGCCCGGGGGCATTCCCGGCAGACTTTTACGTGATTCCAAATTAGCAAATTTTTTCAAAATCGCACTTGCCGCCGAATGTGGTCGCAAAAAATTGCGGTGGCCATCGCCACATTGAGCGATTCGGCCCCGCCAAACCGTGGAATTTGAAGGGCTGTATCCAATAAGCGGGCTACTTCGGGGCTTATCCCCTGGGATTCATTACCCAAGACCAGCACCCCGCTTGGAGGAAAAGCAAACTGGTGCAGGTTTTGGCCTTGCAGCAAGGCCCCCAGGCGTGGTCGCGATTCTTTTGTCAAAAAAGCTGGCAGGTCCTGATACGCCGCCCGCACCCGCAAAAAAGAACCCATAGAAGCGGCAATGGCCTTTGGATGATAGACATCCACGGTGCCGGGCGAGCAAATGACCTCGTTAAGGCCATACCAGTCGGCCAGGCGAAGGATAGTGCCCAGATTGCCGGGGTCTTGGAGATGATCGAGCACCAGGGTATAGGCTTGACCGGAGAGGGTCTGGGGCGGCGGGGGCATTTTTACGACGGCCAAACACTGCTCGTTTTGGGCCAGGGTGCCAGCCTGTCGCAAAGATTCCGCACTGAGCACCTGGATATCGAAAGCAAAAGCGGAGAGCTGCGCTTTATGCGCCTGTTCGTATTCGGGTGTGCAATAGAAGCTATGCATTTCCCAGGTAGAAGCAAAAATTTCCTGGCAAATTTTCTCACCTTCGGCCAAAAAAAGCCTGGTGTTTTTGGCGGTATTTTTTGATTTGCAGCGATTTAAGGAATTTGAGACGATTTGCCGAGATTTTCATCATTGCGATAGCTTGCGCTTTTTGGATTATAGGCCTTACTTTGCGACGTATTGCTGTTTGTAAATTTTGGCGGAGACTTCCTTTTTAAATCCAAACCGCCCAAACCTGCTTGTTTTTGAAATCGAAGCCCATGTTTTATGCCCTGATTTTTTCTTGCCTGTCATCCCTCCTTCGGCCCGGGCGTTGGTCCTTGGCTTACTTGTGGGTGGTATGCTGGGGCTTCCAGCTTGTATCAGTGCTAAAAAATGGCCAGCACAAAGTTATCTCTTGGAGCGCAACGAAATCACGGGCACCAGCCGGGTGCCGGTGTATGAATTGGAATACCTCCTGCAGCAGAAACCCAACCGCCGGATTGGCCCTCTCAAGCCTTATCTTTGGCTTTATCAGGTGGGACAGACTTTTTTTCATCCCGAGAAAATCAAAGCAAAATCCGAGCAGTTACGTCGCCTTTACTCCGAAAAAATCCAGGGGGCCGAAAGCGCCCGCAAAGACCGCCGTGCCGTCCGCCTGCAAAGAAAGCTCAAAAATAAAACGGATAAACTGGCCCTCAAACAAAAAGAAGGCAACTGGCTGATGCGCGCCGTGGGCGAGGCTCCGGTTTTTTATGATTCGCTCAAAACCCAACGCACCGCTGGTGAAATGCGGCAGTATTTACAAAATCACGGTTTTTTTCAGGGACAGGTGCAGGTGGATACCTTTCGGCTCAAAAAAAAGCAAAGAGTGAAAGTGGTTTATAACATTCAGGAAAACCGGCCGGCCTTGCTGGATGATATTCGTTTTGTCAGTGATGATGCTCGTATAGACAGCCTCCTGCGGGTGGATTTGATTAATTCACTTTTGAAAAAAAATGCCCCCTATGATGCAGGCCGCATCACCGCCGAACAGCAACGCATTGAAAAATGGTTGCAAAACAATGGCTATCTCTATTTTAGCCGTCAATACCTGACTGCTTTTGTGGATACCCTACATTTTGGGCTGCCATCACTGGATACGCTCCGTTCGCTCAAACAAGACAGCCTGGCCCAATTGAGCCTGGCCCGGATGCTGGCCGATACGCTTTTTATGGATTCATTGCGTCGCTACAACCAGGGCGAAAGAAAAGCCCAGGTAGAAATAAGGGTGAGCAACCCGGCCAAAGGTCCGCACAAGGTCTATCAGCTTGACCAAGTCTATTTTCACGTGGTCAACAGCGACCGCAGGCTGGATGGGCGTGGTCCGACCTTTGATGCCCGTATCGATACCCTCATTTCGCCCCAAACCGGGGTGCGCTATGTCTATGAAGGGGCCCGCTTTGCCTATAATTACCGCATTTTTGACCGCCGGATGCGTTTGCAGTCCCAAAAGCTCTACCGGCAGGATGATTTCCTGAGCACCCAGAATGCCATTGGCTTGCTGGATATTTTTAAATTTGTCAATATTTATCCCGATACCACAGGAGGCAGGCTCAAGATAGACCTCTTTACCACCCCCCTGGAGCGCTACCAGCTAACGGATGAAATCGGGGTCAACATTGCGCAGGGCGGCCTGCCTGGGCCTTATCTCAATATTTCCTTTAAAAACCGTAATACCTTCCGGGGGGCGGAGCTATTTGAAAACAGCCTGCGCTTTGCCATTGATGGCCAGACCAGCTTTGCTGATGAGGGCGTGTATAGCAGCCAGGAGGTAGGGTTTAACTCCTCAATTACCTTCCCAAGGGTGCTTTTCCCTTTTGGGCTGGTGCCGCGTCGGTTGAGAGAGAATGTGGACTTTTTCAACCCCACCACTAAGCTCAGCCTGAGTTTTAATTATGTCCGTCGCCCGGAATATACCCGTACCAACCTGGCGGGGGCCATCTCGTATCAGGGGCAGATTCGTAATTCTACCTATAACCTCACCCTGGCCGAACTGAGTGTGGTCAATACCCGCGACATCAGCCTGGCCTTTAATGAGCAACTGGAGGCCCTCACCAGTCAGGGAAACCCTATTTTTGAAAGCTTTGACCGGGCCCTGGTGAGCAGCCTGTCTTTTAGCTATACCTATCAGCGCAATCCGGGCCAGACCGACCGCCGCTCGGTTTATTTCCGGGTGCTGATGGAATCAGGGGGAACAACCCTCAATCTTTTGCGCAGCACGGGGCTCATTGTGGATAATCGCATCTTTGGGCTCAAGATTTTTCAGTATTGGCGCATTAATCCTACTTTTCATTATTTCATTCCGCTTTCAAAACCAGACCGGGCCTTGGCCTTTCGGGCCAATGCTGGGGTGGCTTTTTCTTATGGTGCTTCCAATACACTGCCTTATGAAAAATTTTATTTTTCGGGTGGGAGCAACAGCATCCGGGCCTGGCAACCCCGCCGCCTGGGGCCTGGGGCGGCCCGCCCCGAAGTACAGGCCGATGGCACATTTGACTATCGCTTTGAGGAACCGGGTGAGGTAATCCTGGAAGCCAATGCCGAGTATCGCTTTCCCCTTTTTGGCTTTGTGAAGGGGGCCGTTTTCATAGATGCCGGCAATGTCTGGAAACTCAAAGATGACCCCAATGAGCCCGAAGGCAAATTCCGAATCACGGAGTTTTATAAGCAAATTGCGATAGGGACTGGTTTTGGCCTCCGGCTCAATCTTTCTTTTCTCCTTCTGCGCTTTGATTTTGGGCTCAAAGTGTATGACCCGGCCCGCCGGCCCGACCGCCGCTGGGTGATTGGCCTCTTCAACCCTTTGCGCCCCTTTGAAAAACAACTCCTGCTTTGGAACCTGGGCATTGGCTACCCATTCTAAAAAGCAAAGCAAGACCCCACAAAAAAATCCTTCCCGGCATAAGGCAAAGAAGGATGTTGGGTGCAAAAGGTGGGAGTCGAACCCACACGAGATTGCTCTCACACGCCCCTGAAACGTGCGCGTCTACCAATTCCGCCACTTCTGCAAAGGCTTGCTTTGTTAGCAAAGCGGACGCAAAGATAAACATTAATTTGATTTTTAATACTCATTTAAAAAAAATTTGTCCGCAATTTTTGGGATTGCTTTCTAAGGGCCTACTTTGCCTGGGAGTCGCTTCCTCCCCAGACTGCCAGAAGGCGGTTTTATAGTTGTGCCTCAAAAAACTGCCTTAGCCGCCAATAAATGAGGATTAATTTTACAATAAGTCCGCCATCACCCGCTCGGTTCTGCCAAAAAACCAAAGGCCGCTCAGTAAAATCAAAAGGCCGGAAAGCAGGGAAAGCCAGGCCAAAGGGGGCCAGGGTGTGCCCAGCACTATCCCGCGCCAGGTCTCAAGCCAGCCGGCCATCGGATTGCAAAAGTAGAGCCCGTGCCAGACCTCTGGAATCAGGCGGGAGGGATAGGCCACCGGACTTAGGTAAATGCCCATTTGCAGGGCAAAGCTGGCCAGGGGCTGCATATCGCGCAGACGCACACTCAGCGCACTGAGCCAAAGCCCAAAGCCCAGCGATAAAAATGCCAGCCCAAGAACCCACAGGGGTATCAATAGCCAAAGCCAGGACGGCTCCACCTGAAACGCCAGGCAAAAGGCCAGCAAAAAGGCCAGACTGAGGGCAAAATCTAAAAGCCCCCCGCCTACTTTGGAAAGTGGGAGCATCAAACGGGGAAAATAAATTTTATGAATCACGGCCTGGGCCTGAAGCAAAGAAGCGCCCGCCTGCTGGGTAGCCTGGGCAAAATATTGCCAGCCCACAATACCCGCCCCCGCAAATAAAGGATAGGGAACAAGGCCCGTATCTATCTGAAAGGCCGCCCGAAATACGAGGGCAAAAACCAGTACCGTGGTCAGGGGTTGGGCCAAAATCCAGGCCAGCCCCAGCGCGGTTTGGGCGTAGCGCACCCGCCAGTCGCGATACATCAGGGCACCCAAAAGCTCCCGGTGCTGATATACCTCCCGCAAATTGGGCCAGCAAGAAGCCCGCCGGTCGGCATCAATGATGATTTTGGCCATCTTGTTGCTTAGTTTTTATAGATGAGGGCCACGGCATAGGCCGCTACGCCTTCTTCCCGACCGACAAAGCCTAATTTTTCGGTTGTGGTGGCTTTGATGGAAATATCGCCCGGGTCTATTTGCATCACTTCGGCCAAAACGCTTTGCATTTGGGGGATATACGGGCCGATTTTGGGGCTTTGCAGGCAAACCACGGTGTCGATATTGCCAATCTGGTAGCCTTCTTCGCGCAATATTGCCACTACCCGCTCCAAAAGCAATTTGCTGTCAATGCCTTTGTATTGGGGATCGCGGTCCGAAAAATGAAAGCCAATATCGCGTTTGTTGGCGGCACCCAGCAAGGCATCGCAAATGGTGTGCACCAGCACATCGGCATCGGAATGGCCCAAAGCCCCGTGGGTATGCGCAATTTGAATGCCTCCCAGCCAAAAAGGCAGGCCCTCGGCCAACTGGTGCACGTCATATCCTTGTCCAATACGAATTTTTTGCATTTTGTCAGGAATTAGGGTGTAAGCAAGGCCCTTTGTATTTTCTGCCGGCAAGGTAGCTAATTATTGCCGCCCGCCATACTGCAGAAAAACCAAAGAAGCTGTCCATAAGCCAATGCCTGCCGTTCAGATGAATATAGCATTACTTCTCCAGCGAATACCCGGCCAGGGCATTTTCTATTTTTCCAACGTGAAATTTTAAACCCGATAAACCGCTATTGTAAAAGTTTTACTACCTTCGTTCTTAAACCTATTCACCGGATGTATGCCTCGGTTTATCTCTTTACTGGTACTATTTTTTTGGGGGGAAGCCCTGGAAAGGGCCTTTGCACAAGAGTCGGTATTTCCCGCCGCCGCGGTGTTGTTGGATACCCTGTTTGCCAAACCTTCCACCAACCTCATGTATGCTCCCTGGCGTTTCACTACCCAAGACTCACTCACTTTTGCCCAGCCTAGTTATGAGGACCGCCATTGGATGCGTCCCTCAAAGATGTGGCTCAATGCCGACTCTCTTTCCCCAGCCCAACTCACGGGCTATGGCTGGTACCGGCTTCGCTTTCAGGTAGCTGATTCACTCAAAAATAAAATCTTAGGATTAAGAGTCTTTTCTTTCGGGGCTTGTGAGGTATATCTGGACGGAATCAAAATATTTCAGGAGGGCAAAGTAGGGCGAAATCCCGCCCAAGAAAGACCCCAGGTAAGTCCGGGCAATTATGTTATTCCGCTGCCTATGCAGGCAAAGACCCAGCATACACTGGCCATTCGGTTTTCTAACCACGAATTTTTTCGCTTACAAAAACAATATCCTGATTATAGAAAAAGATTCAATTGGTTTGGGCCGTTCAATGGTTATGGTGTCGTGGCACGTATAGATTCAGCACACCAGGCCGCCGCCACCAGGGTTATTTTGCGCCAAACCAGCCTCTTTCAGCAGGAATTACAGATGATGGTGATGGGGGGCTTTTACCTGATTATGGCTTTTTTGCATCTTGCCATGTATGGTTTTCTGGCAAAAGACCGTAAAATCTGTGGCTGGGGCTTTTTCTCCTGGGGGTTTCCGCACTTATCTTTAATCCCATCAATCTGGAAATAGCGCGAGAAGATAGTTTCATCTGGCTAAATACCTTTATGACTTTCTCTCTCAATATGGCCTTTGTTTTTTTATTACTGTTTGTCTATGCGTCCTTTTATCCCCGTATGCCGCGCCACGCCCCTGTTTTTTGGGTATTGGGGGGTCTTTTTGGAATGATTCTTTTGCAACAATCATTATGGATTATTTCACTTGATTTCATTTCTTCCTCATTGTATGTGATTTTTTTAGCAGAGATATTTCGAGTACTGGCCATTGCCTTGTATCGCCGCAAGCCCAATGCCTGGGTGCTGGGCATTGGTTTAGGCATATTGATAGGCTATCTCATCGTTGAATGGGTCTTGATGAGATGGGGTTTTGACCGCACCTGGACTGGCTTAATTATCGTGGGGATGTTTCCCGTACTCTCTGCTTCTCTCTTTGTTGCCCGCGAAAATGCCCGCACCCAAAAAGACTTAGAAGCCCAACTACGCCAAAATGCGCAACTCGCCCTGGAAAAACAAGACCTGCTCGAAAACCAAAAATCCGAACTGGAACGGCAGGTAGCCGAGCGCACCGCCCAACTCAAAGAAGCCAATGAAGAACTCAGCCAAACCAATGAAGAACTCCAAAGCACCGTAGAACTGGTAGAAAAAGAACGCCAAAAATCTGAAACGCTCCTGCTCAACATTCTGCCCGAAGAAACCGCCGCCGAACTCAAAGAAACCGGGCAGGCCACCCCCCAGCATTATGATTTGGTAACGGTCTTGTTCACCGATTTCAAAGGCTTTACCCAAATTGCGGAAAAACTGAGCCCCCAGCAGGTAATCGAAGAACTCAATACCTGCTTCCTGGCCTTTGATGAAATCTGTGAACGCCACCATCTCGAAAAAATCAAAACCATTGGCGATGCCTATATGTGCGCGGGTGGAATTCCGGTTGCAAATGCCTCCAATCCCATTGATTGTGTACAAGCCGGACTCGAGATGCAGGCCTGGATGGCAAACTGGAAAGTCGAAAAACAACAACAAGGCAAAGAGGCTTGGGAATTGCGTTTAGGGATTCATTCGGGACCCGTAGTGGCGGGCGTAGTGGGCAAAATAAATTCGCTTACGACATCTGGGGCGATACCGTCAACCTGGCCAGCCGGATGGAGTCTAGCGGAGAGCCCGGAAAAATCAATATCTCCGGCACTACTTACGAACTAGTGAAAGATAAATTCAAATGTGAATACCGAGGGAAAATTGAGGCAAAGAACAAGGGGGAAGTGGCGATGTATTTTGTGGAAAAGGATTTGTAAATTTGTAGAAATAGAAATTCCTAAGATTATGATAACAAAATCATTCAAAGATTGGGATTCTGAGGAAGTAGAGAAGGTTTTTGGAATCACCCGTGTATGGAAAACTTTAACTATTTTAGAAGAATGGATAAACACCCAAAATCATCCCTGCCCAGAAAACCCTAAAATAGAAGAATTAAGAGATATGCTTTATCTCAATACGGATGCTTGGAATGAAGATGAATTGAAAATGTTTTTCATTGCTCCTTTGTTAAGTATAGTTAATTTTTATCATCAGCCTTATTATAAGTCCTTTACACAACGTACATTGAAGATTCAGACCGATACGGTAGATTGCAAAGGGGATGTAGAATTTTTGGTAGCAACAGGAAGAAAAAATCCTGAAAAACCGTTTTTCTTTTTGCATGAATACAAACAAGAAGAACAAAGAACCAATGATGCTTTGGGACAGTTATTGATTGCTATGGTAGCCGCTCAAATCTCCAACCAAGATGATATGCCTTTGTATGGCTGTTATGTATTGGGCAGATTTTGGTTTTTTGTGGTACTTGACAAAGATAGATATTCGGTCAGTAATGCCTATAATGCTACCAATGAAGATATTTATAAGATTATGTATATTTTGGAAAAGATGAAATCAAAGGTTGAAAGCTATTTTAATTTGGAAAAATTGAAACAAGATATTTAGTGCAAAACGGAAGATGTATTTTGCAGAAGTCATTAGTGAAGACAAAACAATGGTAAGAATTTATTTAAAATAACTGAAAAACAGATGGTATTGCAAGCGTAGCCTACCGCAATGACAGAAAAAAAAGGTTGTCATGCCGGAGCAAGGACTGTTATACTGGAAGCACTTGTAGCTTAGGACACGCCCACAGATTGCTCCGCCAGGTGAGGCGCGCGTGTAAGCGCATTGATTTCCGCTAAAAAAACTTCTACTCCCACATTTCCTTTTTATCTTGCCCCTCCAAAATATTCAATCCATGAGTAGAAAAATTATCTTCCTTTTCATAATCTCCCTCCCTTTTGGGGAGGGCTGGGGAGGGGTTCAAGCCCAAGTAATTGATTCCGCCTTCATGGCCCAGCACACCTACACCGACCTGAAAGCCGCCCTCCAAAACCCTGAGGATGTCTATGGCTTGGATTTAAGCGGACAGGGACTGACCGAATTTCCGATGGAGATATTTCAATTTAAAAATTTGAGAATCTTGAATTTAGGATATAATTTAAAGACAGAAAAAAGAAACAATCTCAAAGAAATTCCCGCCCAAATCGGGGAATTAAAAGGCTC
>JAAUUB010000101.1 GCA_012031215.1 Microscillaceae bacterium
GTTATCTGACAATCAGTGGGTTGCAAAGAACGTATTATTTTTGTTTCAATAATATCTATCTCACGGACTTACATAAGTATCTCAAAATCAGTCTTTAAATTTGTAATCAACCTACCTGAGTAGTAACACCAAATCTAATATCGTATGCGATTTTTCCCTGTCTTTTTATTATTTATCCTTTTTTTTGCATGTAGCCCTTCTGAAAATACAACAGAAGAGAAGAATGATACTACTAAAAATGCTGAAAATGGAAGTGAGGCTACTGAAGAAAGTACAACCTCTGATGAAAACACCCTTCTGGACTCCCCCTATCTGATAAGCAAGGGAACATTTTTCGGTGTAAACATTGGGGATAATCTTGATGCCCTAAAAAAAGACAAACCTGACTCATTCAGGGAGGATGTGGTAGAAACGGGTGAAGGCTCATTTGATGTAGTCAAAATTTTGGATGAAAATGGTGACGCGCTTGCTGATATTCACTTTCAGTCCGAGGAAAACAATGTCAACCTGGTAGAAATTTACTCGGAGAAAGCTTTTACCATAGATGGTTTGAAAATTGGTAAGTCTTTTAAAGATATTCTGAAAATTTATCCTGATGCCCTTCCTCATGGCTCAGAGATAGAAGGACAAGTAAATGTAGAAGCAGATGGAATCTATTATAGACTGGATGAGCGCAATACCTCTTATGATATTGATCTGGAAAGTTTTAATAAAGATGCAAAAATCACTGCAATTATTTTGCAGTAGTTTTATTCCCCTCATCCATCTGATATAAGCTTGGTATTTTCCTGAGAAAATGCCAAGCTTATTTATCTTTTACTAAAAACTATTTCTTCTGCAAGGCAATAGCCAAATTATGCCTTCACGATGCAAAAACCTGTGGCCAGCGCGAGACGCATCTGAGCAGTTTGCGGCTGTCTGTGGGTCAAGACGCTAAAAGCAGTTAGGGGCATTAGCCCTCTTTATCCGATGGCCTGTGTGAAAACACCCTTTTTAATTTTCTTTCCGCAAGCGGGTCAGTTCGGCCCGCAAGGAGGCAAACTCCGCCGCCGTGCTTCCATACTGTCGGGCTGCTTTGGCCAAAACCGGAAGAGATAAAGCCAGACGTTTGCTTTGGAGATAGGCCTCAAAAGCCCCGGCTACCTGCCCATGCCCTGCCCCCAGGCGGTCAAACTCCTGGGCATAAAAAACAATTGTTTCGGAACTTTCCTTCTCGAGCAAATCATGATACAATACCATCGCCACAATCAGGTTGTGTTGCATCGCCTGAAGGTAGGGCGTTTCTATGCCTTTTTGGTGGGCCAGGTCGGGCATTCCAGTATAAAAATCTTGCAAATGAGCCAATTGATGTTTGCCAAAAGGGTCTGTGAATGCTTCCAGACCCATTTGTTCTTCGGCCTGAGACATACGCGATGCTTCAAAAACAAAAGAAAGTGCGGGTTCGAAAGCCATTTCTGATTCAGAAACTTCCATTTGGCAAGATGCCAATACCCACAACAGGCACAACAAATAAATCGGATATTTCATAAATTTTGAAAATTTTAAATGTGAAAAGCACCAAGTCTGTCCAAATGACAAATATCAGTGATGAAGGTTGCATAAGGAAACCGAGGGGCCGTCTTGATACTTTTTTTTAAAAAATAAGCATGATTCTCCCAAATGAAGCCATCGCCCTTTTTCACCCCGACAAAGCATTGCCCGGAAAGACCAAAGGCATCTGCCATTGTAGCCAGGATTAAACAAGCGGGTGCTGTTGCCTCTTAACCAGGCCAAGTTACTATTTTCTCCGCCCCGGCTACTTCTTCCAAACAAAGCCCTTCTCTTCTTGCTTATTTTTGCAAAACGTGTCGCCCGGATCGAAGCGCAAGGCTTGACTCTAGGCGTATTTTTGTGTAGCTTCGTATCTTCAAACTTTGTAGAGGGCATTTTCAGAATTGCACGTATGCACGAGATAGAACCTTTTTATCAATGGGAAAATCACTATCGGGCTGAAGAGGACTTCCGCTCGCCTTTTTACCGCCGTAGCTATGCCCCCGACTACGAAAACACCATCTATGGCTATTATATCCATCCTCAATGGGACTACATCGGCTCCGAAACGCTCTATGTCAAGATTTTGTATGTGAGCTACGATTTGCGTTTTGCCATCATTGAGTTATTTGGAGAATGGAACGATGCCCTGCACAATGACATTATGCACCTCAAGCGGAGTGTGGTGGACCGACTGGTGCGTTATGGCATCAATCAGTTTATCCTGGTAGGTGAAAACGTGCTCAATTTTCACGGCTCGGATGATTGTTACTATGAAGAATGGTTTGAGGATGTAGAAAATGGCTGGATAGCGGCGGTCAATTTTCGGGAGTTTGTACAGGAGGAATGGAAAAAATACTGCCTCGATTACTACCTCAATTTCGGGGGTTCGCTTGAGGTGCTCAACTGGAGAACGATGAAACCAGCCCGCTTTTTTGAGCAGGTGCAGACCCGTATTATGCGCCGCTTAGGGGGGCCGGCCTAAGAAAAAACCGCCCCCCTGCCTGAGCAGTCCCTATAAACCGCTTAGGTCAAAATCATTCATAAAAGCGGTGGTAAATTTTCCACTCCGAAACTGCGGGTCATCCATCAAGCGAATATGAAAAGGGATGGTGGTTTTGATGCCTTCAATCACAAATTCCTGCAAGGCCCTTTTCATCCGAATGATGGCCTCTTCGCGGGTTTGGGCACTTACAATAAGCTTGGCAATCATAGAATCATAATTGGGCGGAATGACATAGCCCGAGTATATATGGCTGTCTATCCTGACCCCGTGGCCGCCGGGCAGGTGCAGATTGGTGATGCGTCCGGGGGAGGGCCGAAAGCCATTGGCCGGGTCTTCGGCATTGATGCGGCACTCTATGGCGTGGAGCAAGGGCTCGTAATTCTTTCCCGAAATGGGCACACCCGCCGCCACTTTGATTTGCTCTTTTATCAGGTCAAAACTAGTTACTTCTTCGGTAATGGGATGCTCTACCTGGATACGGGTGTTCATTTCCATAAAATAAAACTCTCCGTATCTATCCACCAGAAACTCAATCGTACCGGCCCCTTCGTACTGGATGGCCTGGGCGGCTTTGATGGCCGCATCCCCCATTTTTTGGCGTAAGGCCGGGGTCATCACCGGGGAGGGGGTTTCCTCGAGTAATTTTTGATGGCGACGCTGGATGGTGCAGTCGCGCTCCGAAAGGTGGCAAACCTTGCCGTATTGGTCGCCTATAACCTGAATCTCGATGTGGCGGGGCTCTTCCACAAATTTTTCCAAATACAAACCATTGTTGCCAAAAGCGGCTTCGGCTTCCTGCCGGGCGGAATGCCAGGCCGCTTCAAAGGCCGATTCTTCGGCAATGACCCGCATGCCGCGGCCGCCGCCCCCTGCGGTTGCTTTGATAATAACTGGATAGCCCACCATCTGCGCAATGGCCTTGCCCTCATCCAGCGAACGCAACAAGCCTTCTGAACCGGGAATAATGGGCACACCCGCTTTTTTCATGGTGTCTTTAGCCGTTGATTTATCGCCCATGGTTTCAATCATTTCGGGCGAGGCGCCGATAAACTTGATGCCGTGTTCGGCACAAATGCGAGAAAAGGCGGCATTTTCGGACAGAAATCCGTAGCCGGGATGGATAGCATCGGCATTGGTGATTTCGGCCGCCGCAATCAGGCGGGGAATGTTCAGGTAAGAGTCGCGGCTGGGGGCCTTGCCAATACACACGGCTTCGTCGGCAAAACGCACGTGCAGGCTTTCGCGGTCTGCAGTTGAGTAAACGGCCACCGTTTTGATGCCCATTTCGCGGCAGGTACGAATGACCCGGAGGGCAATTTCACCCCGGTTGGCTATTAAAATTTTATTAAACATCTTTACAGAAAATCAGGGGGCTTGGGTTAATCCAGTTCTACCAGAAACAAAGGTTGGTCATACTCTACTGGCGAAGCATTTTCTACAAAGCATTTGACCACCTTGCCACTTACTTCCGATTCAATTTCGTTGAAAAGTTTCATGGCCTCGATGATGCACACTACCTGTCCGGCTTTGATATGGTCGCCTATATTGACAAAAGCGGGCGAATCAGGATTGGGCGATTGATAGAAAGTACCAATCATAGGCGATTTTACTTCCACCAGTTTGGCAGTGCTGGGCGAAGGGCTTGCTTCTTCTTTTGCTTGACTTGGCAAGGAAGTCGGCACACTGGCAGGCAGGGCGAGGGGTGCAGTGGGGTTTTGCAAGAGGGCAGATGTATGAGGCAGGGCTTCGGCTTGGCGGCGCACACTAATTTTGAATTGGTCCGTTTCAATGTTGACTTCTGCCAGCCCAGATTTGGCAATAAAATCCAGCAATTCTTGAAGTTCTTGTACTTTCATGCGAAAAGATATTCTCCCGATTAGGTTAAAACAAAGTAAATGCAAGCAGACCTAAAAAAAATCAAAACCAGTTTCGTGCTTCCTGTTTTGGTTAAGGCTGCCCGTTGTAAGCCCAGCGCACATACACCGCTCCCCAGGTAAAGCCACCCCCAAAAGCGGCAAAAATCAGGTTTTGGCCCCTACGCAACTGGCTTTCATAGTCCGCCAGGCAGAGGGGCAATGTCCCATTAGTGGTATTGCCGTAGCGGTGGATATTGAGCATTACCTTTTCTTCGGCCAGTTCCATTTTTTGGGCAGTGGCATCGATGATGCGCTTATTAGCCTGGTGGGGCACCAGCCAGTCCACCAAGTCACCGCTCAGGTGGTTGCGGTCCATGACGGCGCGCGAAACTTCGGCCATATTGACCACCGCGTGCTTAAACACGGCGGCCCCTTCCTGATAGACATAATGCTCGCGGTTCTGAACGGTCTCGAGGCTGGGCGGGCGGCGGCTTCCCCCCGCTTTTTGGTGCAGGTGTATGGCTCCTCCCCCATCGGAATGCAAAATGGAATCTATCACACCAAAGCCTTCCTGATTCGGTTCCAGTAAAATAGCCCCTGCACCGTCGCCAAAGATAATACAGGTGGCCCGGTCTTGATAATCAATAATGGAAGACATTTTATCGGCCCCCACTACGATAATTTTACGATACTTGCCCGTTTCTATAAACTGCGCTCCTACCACCATCGCATACAAAAAACCAGAACAGGCGGCCTGCATATCGTAGCTGAAAGAGCGGGTAGCTCCCACTTCATGGGCAATGAGATTGGCCGTAGCCGGAAAAACAAAATCAGGGGTGGTAGTGGCGCAAATGATGAGGTCTATGTCCTTGGGGTCAGTTTGGGTCTTGGCAAGGAGCTGACAAACGGCCTCTACCCCCATGTGGGAAGTTCCCTTGCCTTCGCCCTTCAAAATACGTCTTTCTTTGATGCCAGTTCGCGAGATAATCCACTCGTCGGTGGTGTCCACCATTTTCTCTAACTCTGCATTGCTTAGGATGTAATCAGGAACATAAGCTCCCACTCCTGTAATGGCCGCCGTGATTTTTGACATAGCGCGAACGATTTATCTATCCAATAATTCTAGTGCGTTTGAAAACTAGTAAAAAACAGGGTTTTGTTCTTTACCAGCAAGCTATTTGCTCAGGCTTTGCCTCCCCCGGAGAGGGCTTCTTTCATTTTTCCTTTCAAATCGGCCCGAATCATTTGTTGGGCCAGGCGAATCACGTTTTTGATGGTGGCTGCATTGGAAATGCCGTGCGCAATGATAACATTGGCATCAATGCCCAATACGGGACTTCCGCCGATGGCTTCATAATTAAAATTATCAAAAAAGGCATCCGTAAATCCTTTGTTTTTGAGAATTTCGTAGTACGACTCGGCCATTTTGATAATGACATTGCCCACAAAACCATCACATACCAGCACATCGGCCTTGTTATAGAAAAGTTCGCGCCCCTCTACATTGCCCACAAAGTACAAGTTTTTTTGCTCCTGGAGTAGTTTGTGGGCCGCTTGCGCGTGTAGGTTGCCTTTGCCCGGTTCTTCGCCCAGGTTTATCAAAGCCACCCGGGGGGCTTCTACGCCAAATATATTCCGGTAAAAAATAGTCCCTAGTTCGGCAAACTGTAGCAGGGTTTCCGGTTTGCAGTCGGTATTGGCTCCTACGTCCAGCATAATAGAATGGCCGCCTTCTAGCTTGGGTACATAGCTCATAATGGCCGGACGGGCCACCGCGTCCAGTTTCACACTGAACACGGCCCCTACCAGCATTGCACCAGTATTACCCGCACTGCAAAAAGCATCCACTTCCCCTTTCTTGAGCAGGGCATAGCCTACCGAGATACTGGAGTTGGGCTTATTGGGCAGGGCTTTCATAGGATGCTCCCCCATTTCAATTACCTGAGGTGCATGGACAACCCGGATGTTGGCCGGTATGGGCGGATAAGTAGCCATTTGCCCGGCCAGTACATCTTCCGGCCCTATGAGGACAATCTCGCTCCCCGCTTCTAGCTCAGGCGAAGCCAAGATAGCACCTTCAATTACCGATTTAGGGGCAAAATCGCCACCCATCGCATCCAGGGCAATTTTCATACTCAAGCAAAGGGGTTAAAGGTTAGCATTTGAGGCCTAACTTAACTCACAGGTTTGAAATCCTCTACCAGCTTTTTGCCTTTGTAATAGAGGTCTCCGTCCACCACATAGGCCCGGTGAAATAAATGCGGCTCATTGGTATTTTGGCAAATGGCGATGGGCCGCTCAACGCATTTATGATGGCTGCGGCGCTTGTCGCGGCGAGTCTTGGATATTTTTCGTTTCGGATGTGCCATAGTGCAACGTATTTACTTGTAAAAATGGGGCTTTATTGACAATTTATTTAGTTCTTTTTCAATTTTTTTAAGGCCTCCCAGCGCGGGTCGGCCTGGGCAGGTGGTGCGGTCTCCGTAGTGGCCTCCGGTTCCCCACCTGATTGATACACCAGGGTCTCGTTTTCTTCATCGGCCTGGGCTTCTTCCTGATAGCGCGGATGCAGGCGCTTCATCGGAATAGCCAGCCCAATGTACTCGTATATATACTGGCTCAGGTCCAGCATCACCTTGTCGCGGGCAATCACCTCTAAATATTCGGAAATGATTTCATCCTCCTCCCCAAACTGAAAAAATCATTTTTTCAGAAAGGGCCAATGGGTAGGCAAATTCATCCAGGCTTCGGTCGCAGGTCAGAACCACTTCCCCCTGCAAATCAAAAGAAACCTGCAGCATTGTTTCCGATTTTTGCAATTGCAAAACCACCTCTACCCGCCCCCTTTCTACTGGGCTGTTTGCAAAAGCGGCAAAAAAAGCATTTTCGGCCACCAAATGGTAGTGATAGTCTTTGTTGCGAAGCGCAGCCAGGTTAATCTGAAATTCTTCTAAACGATTTGCCACGGGTTAAGATGCTCTTTTCAAAAATGAAGTTGCAAAGATAGCGAGTTTTGAGATAAAATGACAGCAAAACATCTCAAGATTTCAAAAACCAGCCTACCAAAACACAAGGTTTTTTATGTAGCTTTGAAAAAAAACTACGGCACAAAACCTATGGAACTTGCCACTAACATCAAAAATCTGGCTCGTCAGTATGCGGAAGAGATGGTTCAGCATCGTCGCCATTTACATGCCCACCCGGAGCTTTCTTTTCAGGAACATAAAACAATGCAATACATTGCGGAGCAATTAGCGGCTTATGGACTTTCGCCCCAGGCGGGCATTGCTGGCACGGGGGTGCTTGTTCACATAGAAGGCCAAAACCCAAGCCGACGCACCCTGCCCTTCGGGCCGATATTGATGCCCTCCCCATTACTGAGGCAAATGAGGTAAGTTATAAATCTAAGACAAAGGGAGTAATGCATGCTTGCGGGCACGATGTCCATACAGCTTCATTGCTGGGAACGGTGCGAATTTTAAGCCAATTGCGCGATGCTTTCGAGGGCACTATCAAGTGCTTGTTTCAGCCTGGAGAGGAAAAGTTTCCCGGTGGGGCTTCGCTCATGATTGCCGAAGGAGTGCTGGAGGCTCAGGCGCATTATGCCGCGCCCAAAGGCATTTTAGGGCAGCACGTAATGCCTTTTTTGCCTGTTGGCAAGGTGGGTTTTCGGGAAGGCAAATATATGGCCAGTGCAGACGAGATTTACATGACCATCCGGGGCAAAGGCGGGCACGGGGCCATGCCCGAAATGACCGTTGACCCCGTCATCATTACGGCCCAGATTCTGGTGGCTTTGCAGCAAATCATTAGTCGAAATTGTAGCCCCAAAATGCCTTCTGTCCTTTCTTTTGGCAAGGTGATGGCCCAGGGAGCCACCAATATCATCCCCAGCGAGGTGTATGTAGAAGGCACTTTTCGCACTTTTGATGAACCCTGGCGCCACGAAGCCCACCGCAAAATCAAACAAATGGCCGAAGGAATGGCCGCCGCGATGGGCGCCCTTTGCGAGATAGATATTAAGGTAGGCTACCCGCATTTAGAAAACCATCCTGAACTGACCCGCCGTGCCCGGAAGGATGCCGAAGTATTTATGGGGGCAGAAAATGTAGTAGCGCTAGACCTCTGGCTGGCCGGAGAAGATTTTGCTTACTATTCTCAAAAAACCGAGGCCTGTTTTTATCGCCTGGGCACTCGCAACGAAGCCCGGGGCATCGTGTCGCCTGTGCATACCCCTACGTTTGATGTTGATGAAGCCGCCCTCGAGATAGGTGCGGGCCTGATGGCCTGGCTGGCATTACAGGAAATTGGCCGCGAGGCCTGAATACTTATGAAAATTAGCTTAGTGGGCATGCCGGGCAGTGGAAAATCCACCCTTGGCAAATACCTGAGCCAAAAACTTGGCTTCACTTTTATTGATTTGGATGCTTACATTGAGCAAAAAGAAGGGAAAAGCATCGCAACGCTTTTTGCCCAACATGGAGAAGCCTACTTTCGGGCTTGCGAAAGCCAATACCTTCGGGAGGTACTCAGTCCGCTTTCTCTCACGTCGTTGGTGTTAGCTACCGGAGGGGGCACCCCTTGCGCAGGTGACAATATGGCCTGGATTAATGCCCACTCCAAAAGCATTTGGCTACACACACCTTTAGATATTCTTGCCCAAAGGCTGGCTCAAAATCAAAAAAGACCAATGTTTAAAGATAAAGGTGAAGCTTTGCCCGAAATAGTCCAAAAACTATTTGCCCAGCGCAAAGAATATTATCAAAAAGCCCACCTTATCTTAGAATTGGCCGATTTTTTTCCTAAATTAGAAGTTAGTAAAGAAGCCCTGCCCCAGTAGGTGCAAAAAGGGCCCGAATCCTTATTTTAAATGATATGAAAATACTTTTCTCTAAGCTGGTTCTTTGGAGCCTTTCTCTTTCTTTGGTCAGTGTGCAGGCCCAGTTGAGTGGTGATACCTGGGCCAGTGTGAACCAGAAAAAAACGGGCTACCTGACCATCACCTACATCCAGGCCCCCGCCCTCACTTTTCGCAATGAACAGGGACAATTAGACGGAATCTGTTTTGATATTGTCAAATCTTTTATGGATTATCTACGCACCACCAGGGGCATTAATCTCAAGGCCAAAGTATTGCCCGAGACCCAAGATTTTTCTAAATTTTTATTGGACATCAAATCGGCCCAAGGCGGAGTCTTTGGCCTTGGCAACATCACCATCACCCCGGAAAGGGAATTGACCTATGACTTTAGCCCTCCTTTCATCAACAACCTGTCCTTTTTGCTGACCCACCAGAGCGTGCCCACACTGGGCGCACTGACCGACTTAGGGCGGCAGTTTGCCGGAATGACGGCCTACACCGTGAAAGGCAGCACCAATGAACGCTATCTTTTGTCTCTAAAGCAAAAATATTTCCCGGCTTTGCGCATTGTGCATCTGCCTAATAGTGGCGCTGTGATGAGCAAGGTCTCTTCGGATAATCGTTCTTTTACGGTATTAGACTTTAATTTTTATGCTGAGGCCCTCAAATACAGTGCCCCCATCAAGCGGCATCCCGTAGGCGACCACAGCGAAGAGTTCTTTGGCGTGATTATGCCCAATAACTCCGACTGGAAGCCCATTTGGGAAGAGTTTTTTTCCCGTACCCAATTCCGAAAATCCATTGAATATCGTAAAATTTTGACCAAGCACCTGGGTTCCAGTGCGGTGCGGGCCTTGGAAATGTATTGAGGAATTTTGGGCTTTAATTGGTAATTTTGCAGAAAAAATGCCCTTGAAAAAACAAGACATTCGGGCCATTGCCCCCGAAATCCTTCAAAACTACCTGGCACAAAAAGGGGAAAAGCCCTTCCGAGCCCGGCAAATCCAGGAATGGCTCTGGCAAAAAGGTGTACATAGCTTTGCCGAAATGACCAACCTTTCGCAAAAAATGCGGGCCTGGTTGGAAGAAGATTTTGTGATTCATCCTGTCAAAGTGGACAGTATCCAGAAAAGCCTTGACGGAACCCTCAAGTTTGGCTTTCGGCTCCACGATGGCCATCTCATAGAGGGAGTGCTGATTCCTACCGAAACCCGTATGACGGCCTGTGTGTCTTCACAGGTAGGTTGCTCGCTGACCTGCTCTTTTTGTGCCACGGGCTATATGCCCCGCAAACGCAACCTAGACCCGGGCGAAATCTACGACCAGGTAAGGCTCATTCACCAGGCCGCCGAGGCCCACTATCAAATGCCTCTGAGCAATGTGGTATTTATGGGAATGGGAGAGCCCCTGCTCAACTACGCCAATGTTCTCAAAGGCATTGAAAAAATTAGCAGCCCCGAAGGTTGGGGCTTCTCAAACCGCCGAATTACCGTTTCTACGGCGGGTATTGCCAAGATGATTCGCAGGCTGGGCGAAGAGGAGGTGAAATTTAACCTGGCCCTCTCGCTCCATGCGGCCAACGATGCCAAGCGCAATCAGATTATGCCCATCAACCAGCAAAACCGGCTGGAAACCCTCGGCGAAGCCCTGCACTATTATTATCAAAAAACCCGCAACCGGGTAACCTTTGAATACATTGTTTTTAAGAATTTCAACGATGCCGTCCAGGATGCCGAAGAACTGTACCAGTTTAGCAAATATGTGCCCGCTAAGGTCAATCTAATTGAGTATAACCCTATTGCCGAAGCAGATTTTGTCAATACGGATGAGGACAAATTAGCCGCTTTTGCCCATTATCTGCAAACACGCGGGCTGGTGGTCAATATACGCCGAAGCCGGGGCAAAGACATCGATGCCGCCTGCGGCCAGTTGGCCATTAAGGAAAATAAAACGGCCTCTGTTTGATGCAGAAGCCGTTTGCCAAAAAAATCAGGAAATAAAGCCTGCCCCTAAGACCGAGAAAAACCTAATACACCAGCCGCACAACGCCGGTTGGTATCTTTGAAATAGAACTTCATATAATAAATCCCCGTAGCCTTACATTCGTAAATCAAGGCCTGGTAAAACTTGCCTTTGGAATAACTAGTAGCCACAAACTTCTTGTTGGAGTCATAAAGTTCTACAACCATCCCGTCGCTGCCCCCATTATCCAGCGTGATAATGTAAGCCGAATTGCGGCTAAAAATATAAGAATACTCAACTGTGGGCTTTTGAATACCATTGATGCCAAAGCTTTTCAAAAAGGTATAGCCCTTTGGAAGCTTGGCCAGGGCGGCATCCTTGTAAGAAGAAGTATCACAGAAAGCATCCGGATTGGGGGTGGCCGTTGGCTTTCCCAGAGTTAAAAAAAACGCTAGCACAAAATTTAAGGCAATCATAGTTTTTCCTTTTATCAATCAATGAAAATTAAGAATTTAGACTCAACTAAATTTCCTACGCTTAATAACGCGCAAGGGATGGCTAAATTATCGGGCCATTTATTACTTTTGAAAGATTTCCTGGCCAGCTTTGGTTTCGTTTTGTTCTACGACAATGGGCGGAAAAGGTTCATTCAGTTTCATCGGCCAAAATATGCATTTCATCGCAAAAGGGTTCAAAATTTTGCATCAAGATTTCTAAAAAATTGGGGTAGTTGAGATAAAAACTCAGTAAGTTATCGTGTCTTTCCTGTAAATTTCCACCGGGAAAGAGCTTTTCTTTGAGGTTTTCGACCTGCCTTAGCTCTGTCTCCAACTTTTTTTTCTTCGGCTTTTTGGAGTCTTTTCTCGATGTTTTCCAACGCTTTGCGGGCTTTTTGTTGTTCGGCACCCACAAGTCCTCCGAGGGTTTTATCTATTAAGGAAGCTTTCTGCCCTATTTGGGCAAAGACCTGCTCCAAAGCCTGTATTTCTATTTGAAGGCTGATTTCATTTTGACTGTTTTGGGCCAGCCAAGCATTTTTAAGGGCCGAATACTCCTGAAAGATAGCCGGATAAGTCAAGCCCAGTTTTTGAAATTTGCGCACCAGGCTACCCGGGATGATGGTAGCAAAATTGCGTGGTTTTAAAATGGGGTAAGGCACCTGATAAAAATCGAAAACTGGCTTTAGTTGCAGCCAATAGGCCAACTCGCCTGGGCCACCCACATAAGCCAGGTTGGGCAGCAGATGCTCCTGATACAGGGGCCGCATCACCACATTAGGACTTAGCTTTTGAGGGCTTTGCATTATCAAGGCTTTAAAGGCTTCCTCTGAATAGGTGATTGGGGTATTAAGTACCTGATAATGCGCATCTTGGGCAATGATGCGCGCCCGAACTTGGTCTGTGATGTAAAAAAATTGATTTCCCGGGGATTTACCTGGCTTTTATAGCCGAGATCCATCAATTTTTGGGAGGCTTCCGCCACCAAAGTCCCCGAATGACCAGAGAAGATATCTTCCTTCATCAGGGGGGCAAAGCTGGCTTTGAGTGCCGGGTCGTCTCCATCTATAATCACCAACCCATAAGTCCCAAAAAGCGATTGTACCAATTGGCGTGTGGCACGCGCCAAATCGGGTGCGGATTGATATGCCTCTTTAAAAAAGTCCGGCATTTCTTCTATCCCGCCCAGTAGTTCGGGCAATCCTTCCAGCGAAAGCCGACCTACCGGCCCCTGGCTTGGGCGAAGCCATTCGTATTTTTGCCAAAAAGATAAAAATGATTGATTTCCTCAAAATCATGGTCTTCGCTGGCCAGCCAGTACACTGGCACAAACTGATGCGCCGGATAAGTTTCACGCAGTACCTGCGCCAGGCGAATGGTGGTGATGATTTTATAAACAAAATAAAGCGGCCCGGTGGCCAGGCTCAACTGATGGCCCGTTGTAACTGTAAAGGTATTGGCTCGCCCCAGGGCTTCTATCTGGGTGTGGGGGGCTTCCTTCATCGCGCCATACTGTTGCCGAAGTACCTCGACCAGCAATTGGCGCTTGGCATCGGAAAAATGATGTTTTTTGAGAGAAATTTGGTTTTCAAAAGCAGTAAGCCGGGGCGGATGGCCGTAAAATGCTTGCAAAGAAGGTTCCTGGGCCAGATAATCCAGAAATATTTTGGAAAAACCAGACACATCAGTAAGGGGGAGCCGCTCAAGTTTCATGCTTCAAAGGTAAAATGATTTTTGCAATGCAAAGCTAGGAGTCAGGCCCGAGGGCATTTGTTAAAGGGGCGTTAAATCCCTGCTTTAAATCGTGCCCCAATTTTTCATAAATCTCTTCATACTGAAAAGTGATTTTTTCCTGCGCACAGGTGTTTTCTACCCAGATACGTGCCTGTTGCCCCATTTTCTGGCAAGCGTCCGGGTGATGGATACAATGCTCAATGGCCTGCTGCAAGGCCCCCACATTGCCTGCTTCTACCAGCAGTCCATTGTGTTGGTGCTTTATCATTTCTCCAATGCCCCCACTGTTGTAGCCAATCACAGGCCTGCCAGCCGCCATGGCCTCAAGCACCGTATTCGGAAAATTATCGGCCAGTGAAGGAACCACGCAAACATCGGCTGCGGCATATAATTCAGCCATTGCCTGTTCTTTGGGTTGATATTCTAAATGCTGAAAAGGAAAGCCTGGCAGTGCTCCTTCACTCTTCCCAACCAAGAGACAAAGCAACTGGTCTGTATTGGTCTTGGGTAGGGCCTGAATGAGATGCGCCAGGCCTTTGATGGGGTTTTGCAGGTGTTCGGATACAAAAATCAGGATAAAGGCCTGGGAGGGAAAGTGCCATTTTTCACGAGCTTCGCGCTGGCTCATCCAGGAAGAACGAGTAAGGTCAATCCCATTGGGTATGTGATAATGGTTCAATCCTTTAAAAACCGGCGATACAATTGATTGGCTTTTTATCCATTTGCTGGGGCAAACCAAAACCAACTGCTTTGCTTGCACTATGGCCTTACGCTTGAGGCGGAGTTGCTTCTGAGCAAGAAGAGGATACAAGTCATTAGGAGGAAGCCCCCCCAGGAGTAACTGCTCACCGCCCGTAAATGGATGCATATCGTGTAAGGTCCAGACTATAGGTTTATGCACCTGGGCAAAAAAACGGGGATAATCTACAAATTCGGCCACCCAATGAAGGTGGATGATATCGGCCCATTGGATGAGTGCGTGCCCAGGCAAAGAATATACACTCCGGGCCAAAGAAAAAGGCGTGGGTAAGGGTCCGAATTTCCGGGCCAACTGGTTCTTTCTGAAATAAAACCACCTATAGGCCAAAGATTGCTTTGCCTTTTTCAGAAAGGATAAAGGCGTATCCTGAAAAACAGACACCCCGGCTTCTTCAGGATGGTATTGCTGCTGTACCAAAACCCGCGAATCGTGCCCCTGCTGACACAAGACCGATGTAGGCGTAGCATGGCTTTGGCCGCTCCACCCACATCAAACCGTGCCAGATGCAAGATTTTCATCATTTTGAAGAAAGCCCTGGTTTACTCGCAGACTTGGGCCATAACATGCCCTGGCTCTTGAACGCATAATATCTTTGCAAGACCCAGGAAGGCAAGAAAGGGCGTATTCGATTTTTCAAATCCCGCCGCAGAGAATGTCGGATGGCCCTCCAGCCATAGCCTTCATAAAGAAAAAATTGCCGCATATCCCGCAAAACCCGGGGTGGGCAAGGTTGTATTTCTGGGTAAACACTTACTTTTTCATTCAACTGAGGAATATGATAAAGCTGGGTTTGCGGGCTGTGTGTACCACTTTGGTCCTGGCCGATATTCTGCACCAGCGAAGGGTAAGGGCTAAGGCAAAGTCCTTTTTTCAAAAAAACACTGGCATACCATTTACTGTCCCAGCTTTGATTTTTACCCTCGGCACAATCGCAGAGATAATCCCAAAATCCGGCTTTTTCTGTCCCCAGGTTAAAAGCCAAACGGGCGTTTTGAGCTTCCAGCCGGGCTTTGAGTACTCCGGCCTCTTTTTGATAATATTGCCAGGCCCGGGCCCAGGTAGCCCAGCCCCAGCACAACATCAAAGGAAGAAAAAATGCGGGGGGATAGCGCTTCGCCTTTCCCAGGGGATACATATAGGCATTGATGTGCATGACTTGGTCTTCGTGGGCATATCGCTCGAGGGCCTCATTCATGTACTCAAGAAATCCCGGCGAAAGCACCAGGTCGTCTTCCAGCACAATCACTTTTCCGTATTTTTCTACTATTTCCGTTACCCCTCGCTCAATGTTGGCCATCAGTCCCAGGTGTTGGGGTGCTTCCTGAAGATGCAGGTTTTTGGTCCATTTTTTTTGAAAAATCACTTCTTTGACCCGCCAGGCCGCCAGGTGTTCGGCTTCGGAAGCCGATTCGGGCAGTTTATCGAGATAAATAAACAAGTCAGAGGACAGGCTGAGGGGGTTTTTTTGCAAACTCTCGAGGCAGGCCAGCAAATGCTGGGGGCGCTTGTAGGCAAATAAAACGATGGGAGCAAGGTTTTTTTTCGACATAAAGCGCAAGCCACATTTGAGAAATAGCTACTTTTAACTAGCTTTGGGTAAATTTTGGCCGCAATATAAGGGTTTTTCTCAGGAAACGGAGAATGTTATACAGCTAGTCCTACGTATTGCGGCCTTTTTTTAAACTTCTTTTGGATAATCACCCGGCAGAGCGGCAGGCTGATATTTGAAATTCCGCTGAATCCATCCGCCTCCTACTACATCATCTCCTTCATAAAAAACCGCCGCTTGTCCGGGGGCAATAGACTCTACGTCTTCGTGAAACCAAACCTGCATCTCATCGGGGCCCGTCTGGGCAATAAGGGCGGGCGTTCCGTCGTGGTTATAGCGTACTTTGGTATGCGTTTCAAGGGATTGGCCCAGTAAATCAGGATATTTTGACATAGTCAGTTTGGTAACCACCATCCCGTTTCGGTTCAGGTCTTCTTTGTGGCCCAGCACCACCCGGTTGTTTGCTTTATCAATGGCGGTTACAAATACGGGATAACCCAGGGCAATGCCCAGTCCCTTGCGTTGGCCAATGGTATAAAAAGGATAGCCCGCATGCTTACCCACGACCGTGCCATCCTCCAGCACAAAATCGCCGCCGGCCACCTGCTCGGCCAGGCCTGGCACTCGCCTTTTGAGAAAACCGCGATAGTCGTTATCTGGCACAAAACAAATTTCGTAGGATTCTGATTTTTTGACCAGTTCCGTAAATCCTCGGTCTTGGGCCATTAGGCGGATATCTGATTTGTGTAAATCGCCCAGAGGCAGCATCGTGCGGCGCAAGCTTGATTGGGATACCCCCCACAGGGCATAGGATTGATCTTTGTTGAGGTCTTTGCCCTTCGAGATGATAAAGCGTCCGCTTTCCTCGCGCACTTTGGCATAGTGCCCGGTGGCGATAAACTGGCAATCGAGTTTATCCGCTCTTTTGAGTAAAGCATCCCATTTGATATGGGTATTGCACAAAACGCAAGGATTAGGTGTTCGCCCGGCCAGGTATTCATCCGTGAAATAATCAATCACGTAATCCCCAAATTCTTCCCGAATATCAAGAATGTAATGGGGAAAGCCCAGTTGTACGGCTATGTCGCGGGCATCATTGATAGAATCCAGGCTACAGCAGCCCGTTTCTTTTTTTGTTCCCCCGGAGGAGGCATAATCCCAGGTTTTCATGGTCATGCCTATTACCTCATAGCCTGCTTCGTGCAGCAAAACGGCGGCGAGTGAACTATCTATCCCACCGCTCATCGCTACCAGTACCCTTCCGTGTTTGCTCATTGGATAATAAATTGTTGTAAATCTAAGTCAAGCAAGCCCTGGTTAAAATCACCTTTGTTGGCCAATAAATACTCGGCCAGTCGAAGGGCGGCCAACAGATATTGGGTTTTTTGCCCGTCATTGTTTCCCGGGACCACCTGGCTTGCCGGGGGATTGGGTTCTGACAATTGCAGGGTGAGTAAAAGCAGGGCTTGATATTCCATCAAAAAACAAATGAACAACGGCACAAAGAAAGGTTTTGTTCCCATTTACCGGGATTGCGCTCAGACCCAGATGCGGGTAATGGATTCGGCCACACAGGCGGGCTTGTCCTGCCCCTTGATTTCAAAAGTACAGGTTACCGTGAGCAGGGCCCCAATCCGGTTTTTCTTCAATTTTCGGTCAGTTCGGCCCGCATCCTTAATTCACTGTTGACAGGTACCGGATTGATGAACCGTACTTTATTATAGCCATAATTGACCCCAATTT
>JAAUUB010000102.1 GCA_012031215.1 Microscillaceae bacterium
GCTTTCCTCACCAAATATTTTCTTGAAACCAAAATCCGTAAAAGGGTTGATAAAGCGTTCTTTCATCTTTTATGAGCGTTTTACCCTTCAAATATAATAAATTGACTGTTATTTTTTTGTGAATTTTCTTTTAGCGGTTGATTTTCTTTAAAAAAAAATGCTTTTTACTAAAAATCTAATTGACGTGATAGCCCAAACTTTACAATCACTTGAAAACTTTGCCCAAGCCATAGAAGCTCACCCCGATTTTGAATTGTATATCTTCAAGACTTTTGAAGCTTTGAGCCTAGATAAAATTCAGGAAATTGAAAATCAGTTTTTTGAAGCATTGCAAGAAGAAGATGATTTTGGGGAAGAATTGATATGTAAATCCTACTTTATGCCCTATGGAGATGCGCAAAAGCGCAATAAACTACTAATTCCCAAAGTTCCTGTTCGTTTAAGCCCTTTACTGACCGAATTTTACCAAATTACCAATGGCTTGCAGTTTGTTTGGGAGTATAAAAAATTGCCAAATTATGAGAAATTAAAGTCGGGTTATCACCATATCTCAAGATACACCCAAAGCCAACAAGTTGTAGATTGGAATCGATGGAATGCTATTGACCATCACTGGGCAGTGGGGTCTGTTTTTATACTTCCTTTACAAAATTGGCTGACTACAGGCATAGAAGTAGGTAATTTTTTACTGGCGTGATAAAAAAACGGATACGTTATTACCCCGTTTTACCTTTTGATTTTTATGACGATTGGAGTACCTCCGCTTTTTTACTAAAAGAAGGCAGGGATTTGCAAGAGCTTACGATTGGGGAAGATAGTCTGGCGGCATTTGAAAGCAATATTTTTTCAGTAGAAGCATACTTCCAACATCACCTCCTCCGCACCAAGGGGTCTATTCTCTTGAGAGAAAGACCAAAAATTTCTCTGCCCGAAAACTGGACTTTGGATGAATTGGCACAGAAGATAGAAGCTGCTGATAAAAAAGGAAATTGGGGAATGATATATTCGCTTTAAAAATGAACAAAAACACCGTGAATATGGAAAAAGAAAGCCGCGAAAAAATAGAAGAACTATTCAAAAAAGTCAATCAATACAATTGGGATGAGGGTTTTGACTGGCTGTATGAAGTATTGCAGTTGGATTATTGCGACAAAGGCACTGCCTTGATGATTTATTGGCTTTCAAGACCTGAATATTTTTGCCAATATGCCAATGAAACAGAAGTAAAACCTTGGAACGAAGACAATTATAAGTTTGTGCGTTTTGTGGAAAAGATTTATCCCACTATTTCCACCGAGTATATCATATATGACCCTTACGAGGATAAGCAAATCGCTTTGTATGAGGGCGACTTCGAAATAAAATCGCCTTTGCCACAAATAATGTATCAAAAAACCAAGGGTCTTCTTTCTTATAAAGATGTTCGGTAATTATTCTATAAAATCATTTTCAATTATGCCTATTCAACTTCCTGATTCACTTGAGCCTTTCAGAAATAAATTTGAGCAAAGCCTCCGACCGTATGTGGAGATTACTTGTGAGCCTAAGAAAGATTTGGACTTTTGGGCGTGCAAGTTTGGTGGCAATCCCTATCTTCCCAAAAATGCTTCTATTCCAAAAGATACTCAAGGCAAGGAAATGGTTTTGCTGGCGCAAATCAACTGGGCGCAAACACCACGATTGGAATATTATCCCGAAAAAGGCATTACCCAGTTTTTTATCGCCCAAGCAGAAGATTATTTGTTTGGAATTGATTATGACAAGCCTACTTTGCAAAAAGACTGGCGAGTGTTGCATTATCCCGACATTACAAATGAGGTTAGCCAACTGAGCACCGATTTTTCTTTCTTGCCCCACGATAGGCAAAGGTATGAGCGCACTCCTTTTGAATTTCAATGGAAAATCCCCAAAGATGCACGTGCTTGGGCGGTTCAGATGCACTTCACGCCAAAAGAAAGCCCTGTTTTGAGCCTTGATTATGAATTTGAATGGCTTATCAATGAAGGCAAAGACTTTTTTTGGCATGATTTAGTAGAAAATGACAAGGAAAAAGGCTACGAAGTATTGAAAGAATACAATGCCTTATACCCTCCTTTTGGGCATAAAATCGGGGGTTATGCCGGATTTAGTCAGGAAGATTGGAGAAAATACGATAAAAATGCCCACTTAGCCAAAATCCCCCAAAAAAATCCTTGGATTTTATTACTACAAATCCAATCCGATGCTTTCTTTCAATGGGGCGATTGCGGCGTGGGCAATTTTTTCATTCGTAAAGAAGATTTAATTCAGCAAGATTTTAGTAGAGTGCGCTATCATTGGGATTGTGCTTGAAGTTCTTTTACACGTTTCAATGATGAGTAATATTGACGGTGAAATTAGAAGGCACATTTTTTTAAAATATGATTCTTTCGGTCATCATTGGGATAATAATCGGATTCTTGGCGTGTTACTTCTAAGCATTGCACAAATGCAAACGCTTGGATAAACGCCAAGACAGTACAAAACGAGCTTGACAATCAATAATCGTTTAAATACAAAAAGCCTTTCTCTATTGGAATGTACGCAAAATTACCAGACCAAACTTGACTGGGCCTGTGATTGTGCTGTTTTCAACATAGATTAATAGATTTCCCGAGGCTAAAGACCAAAAGGCCCATACCCGGGAAGCATTTAAAGGCTTCCTTTGCCTAAGGGCAGGGCAAAATCTACGGGGGCCTGTCGGGTTTCTTCGGCTATTTGCTGCGCAAGCGGACCCGCGCCGAGCCAGGAATCGCCCACAAAGCTACGGTAGAGGTTTTGAATTTTAAGCGGAGTCAGCAGGGCTTGGGTCCAGTTGGCCGGAGGAATCTCCAGCATATCAGCGATGGAGTCGCCAAGGAGGTGGCGCATATAGGCATCGGCAAAGCCGGGCGGCAATGCTTGGCGATTGTCGGTCTGTAGGCACTGGCGCAGGGCCTGGGTCAGTTGCACCCCGGCTTCGGACTTGCGAAACTGGCGCCGGGCAATGACTTGGTCTAGCCAGAAGGCTTCTTTAGCCGTATCGGGCAGCAGTTCTTCGCGCACTCCCAGCAGGTGGCCAATCACGTTCCAGCGGTGTAAGAAGGCTGTGCTTTCGGCTTCGGTCAGCACATAGCCCATTTTGCGGAGGCCTCGCAGGCTCAGCCAGGAAAAGGCTCCGTTGGTGCCGCCCATATCTTCCTGATTGACGGGCAGGCCCCATTCTTCGGTAAGCCAGTCGTTTTTCTGAAGCAGGTGGTGGCGCACAGTAGCGTGCATCAGGCGCACTTTAAGAATAGAAGCCTGGGCGCGGCCTTCGGGACGAAAGCCTTCGGGATCCATGACATCTAACACAAACTGTGCGGTTTCGAGAAGGCGACGGCGGGTGTCTTGGTGGATGCGCTGGGAACGAATGAGCACTTGTGCGCCGTGCGCAGCTGCATAGCAGTAGGGAAGAGACAAAAAACCCAGCATGGTCAGAATGCCTTCGGCATAGCGACGAAAAACTTTTGCCCCAAATGCCATCTGAGCGGCATCGGCCCAGGCGGGGACTTGTATTTCTTTTTTGTAAAAATCGAGGAGAGAAGGTGGCACATTTTGACTTTCTACATCCTGGTTTTGATGCAACTGACCAAACAGCTTGTGCCAGGCCCCGGCTTCGCCTGCTGCAAAAATCTCGGCAATAAGGGCATCCGCCGGCGCATCACCCGTTTGGCGCATCTGGTTCAGGAAATTATCCTGATAAAAAGCAATTTTTGAAACAGCCATACCTTTTGCCTTTTTAAAACCTTTTGGCTTAGGGCAGATGTTTGGCAGGGCTGCACAAAAAAGCATTTTGGGGGCTAAATTACGCGCCGGGTAAAGTCTTCATCCAGTTTGAGATACTTTACCAAGCAAAAACCATTGGGCATCGCCGTCTTTTTGAGCTTATCAAGGTATTGGTCAATGCGGCCCGCCCGGTCGCTGCGGCTGGATTGAGTCGCAATTTTGAGGATTTTGATAAAGATGACCACGTGGATGCAAGTTTCTTTGCCCAGGAGCCGGATTTGCCGCTGGATGCTGTTGGTGAGCTGAGCCAGCAATTCGGTATCTTTGACAATGGCATACTGAATGGCCAGCAGGAGCTTGATTTCGAGATGAACGTAAGGAAAGCGTTTCAAACTGATTTCATTCAGCAGTTTATTGAGCCAGCGGATGGCTTCGTCATATTTTTCGGCAAAATACTGCGACAAAGCCCGATAGCAAACATAGCTTACATACTGGGGCACATTTTGGACATCGGGCTCAAAATCGTGGAAAAGACCCTGGTTTTCTTCGTATAGCTCCGTCTGGGTATTGAGGCGGGTGTGGCGCTCCAGCTTGGTAAAAAGAAAACGGGCCGGATAGGTATGCGTATTGTAGCTCGAGAGCAAACTGCCGATAGAATCATTCACTTCATCAAAATATCGCTCGGCCTTGCGATAGAGCTTGTAATGGTTGTAATATTCCAGGCGTAAAAATTCGAGCACTACCCGGAGGTGGAAGTAGATGGTGTCCATAGGGAAGTCGTTGAAGATTTTTTCCATATTGGTGAAAATATCTTCAATCGGCTCGATGCTTTCATCCGTCAGTTCGTCTTCGGCTTCTACAAAAAGACGGTGAAATACATTGACACAACTTTGGTAGATATAAAGCCGGTGTGATTCATATTTTTTACAAATCTTGACAATCTCTTTGTTGAGCAGAATCAGTTCAAACTTATCGGTTTCTTCATCGCTGAAGCTATAGACCCCAAATTTTTTGAAATACTCGGCCATAAAACTCTCGGCCTGGTCCACATCCAGGGTATAAGCCACGTGGCGGTTATAAGCCTGGGAATAGTCAAAATATTCCTGGGTATTGACGTGCAGTTTTTTGAGCGTTTTATAGACCAGCATCAACTCATTGGAGAGGTCATAGTCGGTCAGTTCTTTCTCTAGTTTTTTGAGAGTGGTGATGGCGATGGTACGTTTTTTGTAAAAACGATTTCGTTGATATTGGCTACTTTTCGAAGCAGGTCGGTGCGGGGGCTTTCAATTTGTTCAAGCAGGTATTCTTCTATCTTTTGGTTGAGGCGCGAGCGAAGGGTGTAATAGGCATTGGTGTTTACGTTCAGCTCTTCCATAATTTTGGTGTCGGAGAGCTGTTCCTGGTGCATATAGCGGAGAAGGTCGGCAGATTTTTCGGCGTTGCTTTCCATCAGGTGGCGGTGCACGCGCTCATAGTCCTGGGCCGAAAGGTGTTTGATGATGTTTTTGAGCTTTGCCATGGCGTTGTAATCCTGATTTTTTTACGTAGAATGATTTTACAGTTTGGGTGTGGTCTTTGTCGCTCCTTGCGATTTTTTGTCAAAAACAGAGAGTAAGCAAAATAAGGCATTGTTTTTTAAATATCAAAGACAGTGCATTTTTTTACAGAAATAAAAAAACCCGAAATGTTTCGGGTTTTTAGAATTTGGTCATCTTTTGTCAAAATCAGATATGAATGGCCCGGTCTTCGGTGGCGGCCAGGCAGGCCTCTTTGACGGCTTCCATATAAGTAGGGTGGGCATGCGACATCCGCGCCACGTCTTCGGCGGAGGCCCGGTATTCCATGGCCGCAACGGCCTGGGCAATCATATCGGCCGCACGGGGACCAATGATGTGCACGCCCAGTATTTCGTCAGTGGCCTGGTCGGCCAGCACCTTCACCAGCCCGTCGGTGTCCATACTGGCCCTTGCCCGGCCCAAAGCCCGAAAGGGGAAAGAACCCACCTTGTAAGTGCGGCTCATTTCTTTGAGTTGCTCTTCGGTATAGCCTACGCTGGCCACCTCAGGCCAGGTATAAACCACCCCCGGAATAAGCAGGTAATTGATATGAGGCTTTTGGCCGGCAATGGTTTCAGCCACAAAAACGCCTTCTTCCTCGGCTTTGTGGGCCAGCATAGCCCCCTGGATAACATCCCCAATGGCATAGATGCCCGGAATTTTGGTCTCCAGATGCGCATTGACCAAAATCCGGCCCCGGTTGTCAGTCTCGAGGCCTATGTTCTCAAGGCCCAGGCCTTCGGTATAGGCGCTCCGGCCAATGGCCACCAGGCAGTATTCGGCCTCAAAGCTCACGTTTTGGCCTTTTTTCATGTCCTCGGCCGTTACCAGCACCTTCTTGCCCTTGTTTTCTACCTGGGTTACTTTGTGCTTAAACATAAACTTCATTCCCAGTTTGCGCAGGGCTTTTTGCAGCTCTTTGCCCATTGTGCGGTCCATCATCGGAATCATCCCGTCGAGGTATTCAATCATCGTAACTTCGGTGCCCAGGCGTCCAAAGACCGAGCCCAGCTCAGAAGAGATGACCCCGGCTCCGATGATAATCATCGACTTGGGCACTTCCTGCAAATCGAGGGCCTCCGTAGAGGTGATAATGCGTTGCAAATCCCATTGCACGCCCGGCAGAGGTGTGGGGCGTGAGCCCGTGGCAATGATTACTTTGTGGGTGCTGATTTCCTGGCTCGTGCCATCGGCAGCCTTTATCGCAATCGTATTTTTATCTTTGAAACTGCCCAGCCAAAATGAACATCTACTTTGTTTTTTTTCATCAAAAACTCCACCCCATCACAGGTCTGCTTCACCACCTCGTTTTTGCGGGCAATCATTTGGGCCATATTGACTTTGAGGCTTTTGAGGTCAATGCCGTGCTTGCCAAAGTTTTCTTTGGCATTGTGGTAATGCTCCGAAGAGTCGAGCAGGGCTTTGGAAGGAATACAACCCACATTGAGGCAGGTGCCACCCAGGGTTTTGTCTTTTTCAATAAGGGCTGTCTTGAGGCCGAGTTGGGCCGCCCGAATAGCCGCTACATATCCACCGGGGCCGGAGCCAATCACGGTAACATCGTAATTCATAGATTGAAAATTTAGGTTGCGATTATTTTTGACAATGCATCTATTTGAACTGCCTTATGAGAGTAAAGTTAGCGTGCTTTTTGCAATTCCCAATTCTTTTAAGCGGAGTCCCGGGCCGGCGGGCTTGGGTGGCGGGTCATCAGGATACGGTTGTGGTCTTCAAAATCAAACTGGCGGTATAATTTCTTTCCGGCTTCATTGTGTCGCTCCACTTCCAGGTGCAGAGCCACCACTTCCAGGGCTTCGGCCTGGGGCATCAGTTCGGCCAGGGCTTTCTTGGCCCAGCCCTGAGCCCGGTAGGCCGGCTTGAGGTAAAGCTCGTCCAAAAAGGCATCGCGCCCGCCAAACTCAAAGCTAAAGCCCAGACAAAGCACCAGGTAGCCCAAGACCTGGCCCTCGTTCACCAGGAGCCAGATGCGCCCCCAATCGGGCCGGGCCAAAAAGAGATGCAAGTTCTTAAGCGTGCGCTCTTCCTTAAAAGGATAGCCATCAATGCGGTAAAAATCTTCCATCATGGCCAGCAAGGCGGGGATATCCTGTTCTTGCGCCGCTTGTAAGAGTGCTTTCATAAGCCTAAATAGTGTTTAAATTCTTGCAAAAGGGCCGGGTCTTTATGGCCCGGGGCATGCTCAAAGCGGCTGTTGAGGTCAAGACCCGCCAGGGGCAAATCAGGGTGGACGTCTAAAAACTGCCGGAGTACGCCTGCATTTTCCAGGCCCAGCCCGCCACTCAGAAAAAAAGGCTTCGCAAAAGGATAGTCCCGCAGTAGCTCCCAGCCAAAAGCCTGCCCAGTGCCCCCATACTCCGGGCTTTTGGTATCAAACAAAAAATAATCTACCTCCGGAAGATAAGGAGCCAGGCTTTCAAAATCAAAACCCGGACCCAGGCCAAAGGCTTTGATGGTCAGCACCGAAGGGGCAATGTCGCGCGCACCCCGCAAAATGGGCGATTTGAGCGCCGCGCAAAATTCGGGGCTTTCATCGCCATGAAGCTGAATGCCATCCAGTTTATAGCGGTTTACCTGCGAAAAAATGAAATCTACGCTGTGGTTGACAAACACCCCCACGCGCCTAACCGGGCCCCAGTCTAAATCCGGGGGCAGGTGAAATCCCTCGCCTACATAGCGGGGCGATTTTTCATAAAATATGAAACCGACAAAATCGGGCCGGAGTGCCAAAACCAGGCCTATGTTTTCGGGCGTACGCAGCCCACAGACTTTCCATTGCATTATCCAAAAAAAAAGGATTTCGGCTGATTTCACAAGCCTTTGGCTCAAAATAAGCATTTTAGCCCGAGGCTTCACGCCCCCACCAGTTCATTTGCTTTTTGATGCATAACTGCTTACTTTGGCTTCACAAGCCGGTGCCTGGCCAGCGAGAAAGGACAGACTGTTTTTCCGGGGCAAGCGCAGGGTCGGATTCTTAAGAAAATTACCGAAGCATTTATGAAAAATCATCTCTATTGGCTTTTATTGGCTTTTTCTCCGGCTTTGCCGGCCCAAAACCTGGTGCCAAACCCAGGCTTTGAGGACATCAGCAATTGCGATTTGTATTTTGACCAATTACGCAAGGCCAGTCCCTGGCAAGCCTATCATTTTACCCCCGATGTGTTTCACGCCTGCTCCGAAAGCCCTTTTATGCGCACTCCCAGCAATACTTTTGATGTGCAGCCTCCGGCCAGTGGAAAAGGCTATGCCGGTTTTTTGACCTTTCACTGGGAATATGACCACGAACTGATTGGGGTCAAACTCCTCCAGCCAGTCAAGGCCGGGAAGACTTATGAAGTGCGCTTCAAAATAAGCCGGGCGGCGGCCCATGCCCGCTATGCCACTAATAACATCGGGCTGCTTTTTACCAATCGCCCCGAAGAAACCCATTTGGCCGCGAAGGCCCATCTTCGGCTCAGTGAGGTGATAGAAGAATCGGACATCTGGTATGAAGTGAAAGGCATTGTCGCCGTAGAGCAGGATTTTACCCACCTGGTCATCGGCAATTTTTTTCCGGATGAGGCCACGGAGATTCGCCGAATGCCCGGCGGCAGCTTTGATGCGGCCTATTATTACCTGGATGAAGTCTATGTGGGTCCTGCCCCGGCCGGAAGTCCGCCTCAGCCCTATAGCCCGCCCGCAACGCCCCAAAACCCCGTGCCAGTCATTGGCCAGACCCCCAAGCCCAAACCCCCGGCACCCGCCGTGCCTCCGGCAGCCGACCCCCGTCAGACCGCCGCCATTCTGGGCACAGTCTATGATGCCGAAACCAAAAAGCCCCTGGCCGCCGAAGTGAGCTATGTGGTTCCCAATACCAAGACCAAAAACGTATTTGAGACAGACTACCGCACCGGACAGTATGCTTTTTCGGGCCTCGTCCCCCAGGCTTTTGTGCTGGAGGTTTCGGCCCGCAACTATTACACCCGGGTGCAAAACTTCCAGGCAGGCAAAGGCGAAAGGCTGAACCAGAATTTCTACCTCCAGCCCCTCAATGCTGGCCAAAGCATTGCCCTGCGGGGCCTGGTCTTTGAGCGCGAAGGCACCGACCTCGACCCGGCTTCCTTTCCTGAGCTCAACCGCCTGGTGCAAATCCTGCGCGACAACCCCAAGATGAAAATAGAACTGGGCGGCTATACCGACCAGTCGGGCCGGGTGGACATTGCCCGCCGCCGTGCCGAGATGGTGCAGCAATACCTGCTGGAGATTGGCGGCATCGCCCCCGAACGCCTACGCCTCAATGCTTTTTTCGAGACGGAGCCATCCTACCGGCAAGACCGCGCTGCCCAGGAACTCTGGCTGCCCGAAAGGGTGGAGTTCAGGATTTTGAACTGAAAAAAAAGGCCCGAACCCGCCCGCCGCAAGGAGGGCCAACCCGCAAATGCAGGCAAAAGGGCTATTTCGGTTTGGCGAAGCTTTAGGAGTGGAACTTGTCTTTTAAAAGAACTTACGACTTCGTTTTTGGCAACTACCCGCGGGGTGCGTTTAAGTACTTGGGTTTTTAAGGTCATTGGCCTGGTTTTCTTTGCGTTCCTCAGGATAAAGCCATTCTATATCTTTTCCACCTAGTTTCATTCGCTCGTGAAATTCAAGCCATCCTTCCTCTATCTCGGCCTGTTCTTCTGGGCTTTTTTTGGGTTTAAGTTGGTTAATTCTTCTTCCCTCCTTAAGTAGTCATTTTATTTCTTCGTCCATTTTTACAATTCTTTTAGGCTTATTTCAAAAATGCTGCTTTTCAGGCTTTGAGTAAGACCTCAGCTTGCTTTTCTTTTTCAAGCTTTGGGCCATTTTGAACAAATTCCGTGCGTTCAAGGCGGACAATATTTAAAAGTTTTATCTTAGCTTAGGGAAAAAATGTGTGCAAGATGAAAAGACTTACTTTTCTGGGGGCTTGGTGCCTCCTTTGCCTGGCCGAAGTAGCGGCGCAAGTCCAGATAGCGGCTAGTTTTCAGTTTCCGGCCCAGGTCAGTGCCGAAGCCCTCGACGGGCGGCTGTTGTTCTTCCTGGCCCGGCACAACCAGGCCGAGCCCCGCTTTCTGGTGAGCGATGAGGCCAACTCGCAATTGGTGTTTGGCATGGATGTGGAAGGGTGGAAACCCGGGCAAGCCCTGGCTTTGTCGCCCGATGCCTTTGGCTATCCCATTGCTCGCCTCTCGGAGGTGCCCCCCGGCGAATACTACCTGCAAGCCCTCTTGCATCGCTACGAAACCTTTCGGCGGGCCGACGGGCACACCCTAAAACTACCCATGGACAGAGGAGAAGGCCAAAACTGGCGTACCGCCCCCGGCAATTTGTATTGTCAGCCGGTCAAGGTATTGATATCGGCCAAAGGCCTCAATCAACTGCGCCTGGTGCTCGACCAGGTCAACCCGCCTTTGCCCCCGCCAGTTGAAACCCGCTACATCAAGCATGTCAAGATGCGCAGCAAATTGCTGAGCGATTTTTGGGGGCGCGATATGTACCTGGGGGCTTTTGTGCTTTGCCCGAAGGCTTTGACCAGCACCCCGAAGCCCGCTACCCGCTTTTGTGTTTTCATGGGCATTTTCCGAGTGAGTTTGGCGGCTTTCGCGAAACCCCGCCCGACCCCAACCTGAAGCCCGACTACAATGCCCGGTTCCGGCTGGAAGGTTATAACCGCATTGAGCAAGAAGAAGCGCATAATTTTTATAAATGGTGGACTGCCCCCGAAACCCCGCGCTTTCTCATCATCGAGATTCAGCACGCCAATCCTTATTATGATGATTCTTACGCCGTCAATTCGGCCAATCTGGGCCCTTATGGCGATGCCATCACCTATGAGCTCATTCCATTTATTGAGCAGCAGTTTCGGGGCCTTGGCCAGGGCTGGAGCCGCTTTTTGTACGGCGGCTCAACGGGGGGCTGGGAGGCCCTGGCGGCCCAGGTCTTTTATCCCCAGGAATACAATGCCTGCTTTGCGGCCTGCCCCGACCCGATTGACTTTCGGGCCTATACCGTCGTCAATTTGTATGAAGACAAAAATGCCTATTATCTCGAAAGTGATTTTAAGAAAACCCCCCGCCCCGGCAAGCGCGACTACCTCGCACGTGGCCTGCACCCTCGAGGAAATGAACCACCACGAACTGGCCCTTGGCACCAAAAGCCGCTCCGGAGCGCAATGGGACATCTGGGAGGCGGTTTTTTCGCCAGCGGGGCCCGATGGCTACCCCAAAAGAATTTGGAACAAGCTCACCGGCGAGATTGACCCCGAAGTGGCCCAATACTGGCGCGAACACTACGACCTGACCCATATCATGCAGCGCGACTGGCCCAAAATCGGCAAGGATTTAGAAGGCAAAATCCATCTCTACTGCGGCGATATGGACAATTACTACCTCAACAATGCCGTCTATCTGACCGAAGCGTTTTTGGAAAGCACCCGGGATCCTTACTATAATGGCGAGGTGGCCTATGGCGACCGGGCCGAGCATTGCTGGAATGGCGACCCCAATCTGCCCAATTATCTCTCCCGGCTGCGCTATAATCAGCTTTACGTGGAGAAAATCTTGCAACGCATCACCAAAACCGCTCCTCCCGGGGCCGATGTCAAAAGCTGGCGTTATTAAACAAGAGGCAAAATAAAGGGGCCGGGCCGGACTTTCTCCGGTCTGGCTGGCCCCTTTTCACGGCTTCAAAAAGGCTGTTAAGCCCGTGTTAAGCTACTTGAAAAGCCAACCGCACCTAGAAAATGTCGTTAAATCGCCTAAATCCAAATATTAATTTTTGTTTTTTCCATTTAAAACCAAATTTAGAAAGTGATGAAAAACCTACTCTTTTTCTTGCTGGCCGCCCTTCTGGGGCTGAGCCTGCCCACCCAGGCCCAAGACATTCGCAACAAAGACTTTAAAGCCATCAAGCTGGCCAAGCAAGAAGCCAAAAAACGCCAAAAAGAAGGCTGGGATGTGGCCCCCGGCTCAGTACCTATGGAAAAGCTTTTTGAAAAAGCCTGGACCCTCGAGCTGGAAACCGACGAAAATGGCGACAACAAATACCTGATGGCCACTGGTGCGGCGGTAGCCGGAACCAAAACCGCCGCCGACCAGGCCGCTATGACCGCCGCCCGCAATGAACTGGCCGCTGCCATCCAAACCAAAATCTCCCAGCTTATCCAAACCAAAACGGCCAACGACCAGATTGACCAGGAAACGGCCAATACCCTCGACAAAACCATTGCCAATGGCAAAGCCCTTATCCAGGCCAGCCTGCGCCAGGTGCAAACCGCCTACAAAATCTATCGGGATGTGCAAGACAAGCAAAACAAACGGAACAATGTGGCCGTGGAAGTGAAGCTTTTCTACAACCAGGAAGAAGCCATCCGGGCGGCCCAAAAAGCCATTCGCCAGCAACTGGAAAACGAATCGGATGAACTGGGCAAAGAACTGGACCAGGTTTTGGACGAAATGGGCTGGCCCGAATAAATACGGCCGCGGGCCTTACCGGATTGAGAAACACCAGGCTTTTTCAATCCGGTTTTTTTTAAACAAAAGGGGAGGAACACAGGCCTTTTCTCAAAATAAGTCCTGCCCAGAGGGCCTTCCGGCGGACTAATTTCCCATATTTTGCAAGCTTTCCTCCCGGGTTCTTTTTTCTTTATCTTTTTGCAGTGCGATGAATAAAATACATACCTTTTACTTCTTTTTTTTAATGCTGATGCTGGCCCCGGTGGCTGCCGGAGCCCAAAAGAAAAACCGGGGGCTGGTAACGGTAGAGGCCCAGATTGAAGTATTGATGGAGGGAAATTACAGCAAGGCGGCCATTGAGCAAAAGGCTATTCAGGCCGCCAAAATTCAAGCCCTGGGCCAGGAATTTGGCTATGCCATCGTGCAGGGCATCAACACCCAAAGCCGCACCCAAAGTGGCACGGAGGGGGTGATGACCACCGACCAAATGGCCGAAGTCTCGAATACCCTGGTCAAAGGGGAGTGGGTCAGCGATCAGGAGGGCTTCCCCAAATTGCGCTATACCCTTCGCGACAAAGAAGACCGCCAGGAAATCTGGCTCATTTGTGAGGTAAAGGGCAAAGCCCGGCCCATCGAGGAGGCGGCCATCGACCTCGAGACCTATGCCTATAACTGCGACGACCCGCCCCGTTGCGCTTCGGGCCAGTTTCGCAACCACGACAGTATGTTTTTGTTTTTTCGTACCCCGGTCAAGGGTTTTTTGAGTGTCTTTATGCTCGAAGAGGGGTTGGTCTATCGCCTTTTGCCCTATGCCCAGATGAAAGATGCCTATGAAAGTGCCGTACCGGTGGAAGCCGACCGCGAATACCGTTTGTTTTCGCCCCAGCACCGGACGTATTTTCCCGGCTTCACGATGGTAGATGAATATGGGTTGGTAACCCCGGCCCCCGGCCAGCCCTTGGCCAATCTGGTATATGTCGTTTTTTCAACCCAGCCTTTCAACAAACCTGTCCTTCAGGAAAAGGAAGGGCTAAAAACCCTGAGCCGGGAAGATTTTCAGGACTGGCTCAACCGCAATCGGGGTTTGGATAAAAACTTTCAAGTGCGTATGTTTGGCATCACGGTCAACGAATAAACAGATATGCCCGGATTTCGTACTTTTTGGCTTTTGTACTTTTTGCTGGTCCAGGCTTTGTGCGGGCTGGGGCTGATGGTCTGGCTCAGCCTTCGCCCGGCCCCCGATTTTACGACCCGGCAAGCCCTGGCCCGGCGCTATTTGCTCACCGATTTCTGCCTTTCTACCGAGTCGCGGCACGTGCGCCACCCCAATTTTCCCGAATGGATGGCGCCCTTTCAAGACCTCCCCGGCGGCCACGAACATTTTCCTTCTTCTTCATTTATAAGCCCTCCCGCCGGACAGTTTTAGTTTTGGGTGGAGGCGCTCACCTTTACAATCTTTGTAAAATTATGCTTCCTCTAAACTTCTTCCCTTATGAGAAGAAATATGCTTCTTCTTGGTGAAAAAATATTTCAAGAAATATTTGGATTTAATTTAGAAAGTTTTTTTCTTAGCGACGAAAAGCTATTGGGTCAACTTGCTAGCAAAACAAACGAATATTCAGCCCAGAGGTCTTTTCGATCAGTTTTCAATTTCTAATTCTTCAACTCTTTCAAACAATGAAAAAGATTAGTTTTATCTTCATTGGCTTGTTCCTGTTTACTTTTGCCTGCAACAACGGCAGAGATAGTGAAGTCAAACCATCTGACGAAATACTTAAGTCATCGATTACGCGCCCGACAAGTGGTTTTACAAACTTGACAATTAAGAGCGATTACAAAACTGCTTCCAATTACTAAGGTACATTGGAAAGACGCTACTTGGATTATGATTACAGAATCAGTGCAAATGCGCCTCTTAAACGTGGCCAGGTATATCTTGAAATGGACACTTTGAGCAAAGTGAATGTCTTTATGATGTCCAATCAAATGTATCAGGATTTTAGCCTAACTACGGATTTCTTTTCCAGTAAGGATGCATTTTGGGCTAATTTTGAGGAAACACTCAACAAATCTGAAGACTGTTGGGATAAGTGTAAAGATCAAAGAGGAAAATTTTGGTGCAGATTGGGTTGCATTGGGAAAGCGATTGCCAAGGAGCTTATTGCGGCTGTCGTTGGAGCAATTGTAGCCGAAATATTTGATTAATGATGAGTTGCAGGCAGGATTTTTTCCTGCCTGTTTTTTGTCAAATTTTAAGAATCTAATAATCTTCAATTCCATGTTTAGGTTGATACTTTTAGGGCTCTTTGGGCTTATCTTATCTCCAGTTCTTGTATTCGCTCAATCGGGTGATTGGCAGCTTCGGGGGCAAATCATTGATGCCGAGACTCAAAAAGGGATTCCCTTTGCCACCATCAGCCTGGTGGACAAGCCCCTGGGAACGGCCGCCAATGAATCAGGGTTTTTTCAGTGGTCTCTGCCTGCGCTTCATTCTCAAAAATCACTGCGAGTGGCTTGTGTAGGCTACCAAACCCAAACCCTGATGCCTGCCCAATGGCAAGTTCCCCGACTTTTGATTCAACTCCAATCACAGCCAACCGTCTTAAGTGAGGTAACCGTGCAAGCGGATGGGGCAGCCAGCCTGGTGCGAGCGGCGATTGAAAGGATTCCCCAAAATTATGATTTCTCTCCCGTTTTGTACCAAGCGCACCTGATTGACAGGGCTTACCAAGGAGGCGAAAATGTTTGGTATGAGGAACATCTTTTCGAGTTTAGAACGGAAAAAAGCAAGGTGAAAATTCGCCGTGGGAATAGCCGGGCCCAGGATTTAGACCCTCAACTCGGTAATAGAAAAGGGTTTTTGATTTCGCTTGGGGCTTCAAAGCATTTTTTCTTACAAGATTACCAACCATACTTTTTGCGCTTGAAGCGGATGAATGCATTTCAATACCAATTAGAAGACATTACTGTGGATGGAGCCGATACGTTATACATTATCAAGATTCAGGAAAAAGGGCTGAGACAAGAACCGCGTTATCATCTGGTGCATATCGATAAGCAGCGCCTGGCTTTCCGTTTTGTTCGTTATTATTTCAATTTGAGAGGGAAGGAGTACACATTTGTGGATAGCTATTACGAACCTTATCAGGGAAAATGGTATCTAAAACGGGGCGACCAGGAAACAATTTTTAATGAAAAAGAATTTAGCCGAAAAAGGCTATTGATATTGTCTTTTGAGCCCAATACCGCAGAAGATTTTCCGGATGATTTGGCAGGTTTCAACATGGTACAAAGCCTGATGCCGCGCACCATCCCCTTTGACGATCCGGTTTGGAATGACTATTTGCACTTAGGCCCGGCCTCAGATTCACTTACTTGGGAGCCATATGTGCCTACCCCTCTCTCTGAAGTGGCCCCGCCTCGGCCAAAAGCCAAGAAAGAAGCAAAGACGGATAAAATTCTAGAAGTGCCGGGACAGTTCGGTATTACATTTCCAGCTTCTCCGGACATATCGCAAGATACCTTATTCTCAAAATGGGGCCCAGTGATTTATACTACATACCAAGCCTATGTAGAAAATGAATTTATTCCGCTGGGTAATGAAGAAGATGAAGGAACAGTGTACAGCTTGATAACCTGCCACTTTCCCGAAGCAGCCACAGAGAAGCTAACGGACAGTACGCAGATAAAATTGGCCAGACAAGCCCTTGAAAAGCTCGGAATGAAGGCATTTTCCCCGCAAAAAATTTCTCGGCGGGGCCAGGAAGGCCTGCAAATGAAAGGAGAGGTAGAGGGATTGTATGGCTATACCGAAAGTTATCGTCATACCCATCATTTGTATTTGCTGATGGTCTTGCGTCCGGTGAATACTTTCCGAAGCAAAGTCCTCCAGCAATTTCTTGATTCATTTGTGCTGAATACAGGGAAAGTTCTTCCCGACCGATAAAATACTGAATCAAAGCAAGCGCTTGCGTCTTTCCAGAAAAAGCCGGAAGACCTGTTCGAGGGCTTCGTGCATCCCGAAGGAGGCGTATTCTACCTGTTGGGCCAGCACGGCCTGGCGCAGGGCCTGGAGGTGGGTTTGGAGGTGTTCGAGGTATTGGGTGCGGGCGCTGGCCAGGTGGACGGTCTTGCGCTGGCCCGTTTCCCAGTCTTCAAAGCGGGCATCCTGCCCATAGTCCAGGGTGAGTTCGTTTTGGGCCAGGAGATGAAGGCAAATCACCTCGTGTTGTTGTCCTCGCCAGCGGCGCAGACATTGCACCATTTCGTCCTGGGCTTGGTACAAATCGCTGATGAACACTATCATTTCACGGCCTTCGCCCGGCTTTTGGGGTAAATCGGGTGGAAGAAGGGGGAACTGCCCCTCGGCCTGCACCTGCAAAAGGGCGTAGAGCAAAGCCCGAAACGCATCGCGGGAGGCGGACCCCGATAAAACCTGGGCCGGGTGGGGCTCCGTTGGCAAGACCCAGAGG
>JAAUUB010000006.1 GCA_012031215.1 Microscillaceae bacterium
CATTGTGCCGGGCATCTTGTGATTGCCGAAAGTAGGGAAAAAAGCGGTCGGCGATGTTGAAAACCCCCAAACTGCCAAAAGAGAGGAAAGTCCAGGCCGCTGCTTCCAGAAAAGTCAGCATGCCAATTTGCTCACGGGTGAGGTAGCGCGGATACAGCCACAATATGGTGAAGGCACTAATGCCAATGCCGGCAAAAGAAATCAGAGAACTGCGGGTGCTTTGCCGGATGATAATGCCCATATTCAGAAAGATTGCTACATCAGGAAGTTTTCAGGACGCAAATTAAAAAAAAAGCATCCCCATGGAGGATGCCCTTTTTTAAAAATTTCAAAATGTAACACTAAAAATCAAATGGAGATTCGGAAGCCCCTTTATTTATTAAGGAAAAATAGGAAGCAACACTCGGTCAATGACGTGCACCACCCCATTGCTCATATTGATATCGACACTGGTTACGTTGGTAACCCGGTCTTCGGCATCGGTAATGGTAACGGCCCCACTCATCATATTGACCGCCGTGGTGATGTCCTGGCCCGCAACGGTTTCAACACCATCATTGGGAACATCCCCTGAGAACACTTCTGCACCCAGCACGTGATAGGTCAATATGGTTGCCACCTCATCGGTAGTAAAGCCACTCAGGTTGGTAACCCCCAGTTCAGTCAAAAGTGCGGCCACGGCGGCATTGTCAGGGGCAAAAGCGTGAAGGGACCATCGCTGGCCAGGGTGCCCGCAATGTCAATATCAGGGTCGGCATCGGCCACCCCAACTACGCCTAACAAAGAGGCAAATTCTGGGTTGCGAACCACCAGGTCGGTGATGGTTCCCTGACCGATGACCCTATCCACGATATGGATGACTCCATCGGTGGTCAAGATGTCTGTCCCCGTGATTTGGGCTTCATTCACAAAAGCACCGGCAGTGCCAATGCCAAAATACAAACCATTGCCATCGGCGGCTTTTACGGCAATATCACTCACCAAATCATCCGAGAAGGTACGTCCGCCCGTTACCACGTGGTAGCTCAAAACCGCTGCCAGCACTTCGGGGGCGGTACTATTGACTACGGCCAGGGTAAGTCCGGCAGCCTCAAAAGCGGCATCGGTAGGGGCAAACACGGTAAGCGGCCCAGTCAAGGCACTCAAATTGATGCCCGAACGTGTCAAAGCGGCAACCAGAATAGAGAATCCGGCATTGGTGGCCGTTGTAGCAATATCATTCGGCGGCAAAATGACGTTATCTACTCCGTGTATTACCCCATTGCTCGCTTCAATATTGGCTTCGGTTACCGTTACAGCACCATTGATTTTGACCCCACTGGCCACATTGACATACAAAAGGTTGAAATCACTGGCGGCACTGGCGGTGGTGTAGGTCTGTGAGGCCAGTTGGGTGGAATTCAATTCCTGTCCCAGAACGTGGTAGAGCAAAATACGGGTTAAGCCGGCATCACCATTGGGCAAAGCTGCAATGGCAGCACTGTTGAAACCAGCCGCTTCAAAAGCGGCATTGGTAGGGGCAAATACGGTAAAACGGGCCGAAGCATCTTGCAAAACGCTCACCAATCCGGCCTTTTGTACAGCGGCCACGAGCAGCGAATAGTTGGGGTCGGCGGCCAACTGGCCTACAATAGTAGTGTCCGGGCTTGCCTCATCGTCATCACCACAAGCCGTAAAAAACAACACGGGTATCAAGAGGCAAACCAGTAAGCTCAATTTGCGCGCTAATTGAAAAGAATTTTCAAAAATTACTTTTGTCATGTCTGTTAAAAAATTAGGGTTAAAAAAATTTATATCCAATTACAGGTCATGACACTCCTGCTGACCGAATGGTTGGAAGGACGTTTGAAAATTTATCACAAAATATAATCTTGCCTCAATAGCTGCCGGAAGTTGAAGATTTGAAAAGAAAAAACTACCTTTGCTCACACACAAACCTAGAGCGATATGCGTGCAGAAGCGCCCAATTCACTTCGTAAAATTTGGATTGTAGATGACAATGACATCGATGCGCTTATTTGTAACCGCATTATGGAGCGTTCTGACCCCCACACCCAAATCTCGCATTATGCTGAGGGAGAAGAAGCCCTGCTGGACTTACAAAAGAAAATTAAGGAAAACCCTCAGGAATTGCCCGATTTAATCCTGCTTGATTTGTATATGCCCATCGTCAATGGCTGGAAATTCGTCAGCCGATACCGGGAGATGGGGCACTTACTGCCGCAAAAAATCATCTTACTCTTACATTCTTGCACGGGGCTGGACAGCGACATCCGGCAAGCCTGCGACCAGGCCGAGATTGATGGCTTTGTCAATAAGCCTTTTACCCCGGAAAAATATTCGCACATACGCCAAAAATACTTTCGCTAGCCTCTTGTATTGAGTAATTTTTCTTCAATTCTCAACAAACCGGACCTCACCCGTCCGGTTTTTTTGTGCAAAGCTAATAGAGCCAGGAGGGGCGACGAAAAGGGCGGTCGTCTAAAATAGCCCGCAAAATGCCCACCAGCTCTTCAAAAACAGGGCAGTTATGATTGGTGAGCAAAATCAGGACGCGCCCACGTTTCGGGTTGCGAATTAGCATCGACTTGAAACCCAGCCAGCCCCCGGCATGGTAAATTTCTTCGAACTCACTTCCCAAATGCCAACCCCAGCCATAGGGATAAGAAAGCTTGCCGGAGAGGCGGGTAGGGCTTTGGGCTTTTTGGGCCAGGGGCCTGCCAATGAGCCGGTTTTTTTCCCAGGCTTTGGCCCATCGGAGCAAATCCGTAGTGCTGGCAAAAACACCCTGTTCGCCGTAAACACGGTCCAAAAAATTTTGGTGAAAGAGCGTTTTTCGGTCAGACTGAAAACCAATGGCCTGATTGGGAAAGGCTCTTTTTTGGGAAAAATCCGGCAGGTAAGTACGCCTGAGCCCCAAGGGTTTCAAAACGGCTTTTTGCAAATACTTAGGAAAGGAAGTCTTCGTGATTTTCTCGACCAGGGCCGCCAACAACACATAATTGGTGGCGCTATAGGCCCAGTCCGTACCCGGGGCAAAATCAGGGTTTGGCTTTTCATTTTCGAGCCAGGCCAGCACATTTTGAAGCCGGGCAAAGGTCATCATTTCCGAAGAAGCCGTGTAAAAATAGCTCACATAATCGGGCAAGCCTGAAGTATGACTGAGCAATTGCTGCACACGCAGGGAGGGATAGGGCAGGCGAGGGAAATACTGCCCCAGCGTATCGCGTAGGCCGAGCCTTTTTTTTTGTACCAGTGTCAAAATGGCCATGGCAGTAAAAGTAGCCGAAATGCCCCCTAGCGAAAAAACGGTTTGGGTATCCAGGCGGGTGCTGTCGCGAAAATCTGCAAAACCATAAGCTTGGTGTAGCAAAACTTCCCCATTTTCCATCACCAGCAGATTGCCGTTGAAGAGGCCCTTCTCCTGCAAGCGATTGAGAATGAGGTCTATCTTTGCTTTTTTAATTTCGACCTGGGCCTTGCGGAGCGAATCAAGCCGGAGAGCCAGCCTATTTTGCGCAGGTGGTTTTCGGTTGCAAGCCAAAGCCAGGCCCAACACCAGCAAACCCAAAAAAAGATTGTGTACCAAGCGAAGCAAGGGAGTAGTCAGCAAAAAAGTCATCAAAAGCAATCCTAAGGATAAAAAAACTGCCCTCCCGACCCCATTTTTGGGAAAAGGAAGAGCAGTTTGGCTACAAATCTATTTGCTAAAAATATCGATTAAGCACCTTTGGCTTGGGTAGTATCTACCGGGGCCACCTGGCTTGAATCGGCGGGGGCCACCGTGCTATCCGTAGTGGAAGGCGTGGCTTTGTCCAAACCTAAAAATCTTTCTTTGATGGTGGCGGCTCTCTTTTTGCCGTCTTCGGGTTCCGGATATTCGTTTTTCAGTTGGCGGGCTGGGGCCTCAGGGCCATCGCCATATACGCGCTCATCATTTTCGCGCAGGTCTTCGGTGTCAGCAGTAACCGCATTATAACGGTCAAAACCGCAACTGGCCAAACCGAAGACCAGGCTCATCAAGACTATCAGAAGGTTTTTGTGATTCATAAAAATTTCAATAATTGGCTTTGGAGCAAAAATAAGAAAGAATTGCAAAATCAAGGGCATTTAATCGGGCTTTTTCCACCACAAGGCCCGAAAACTGTAGCCACTCCAAGCCGCCAAGCCGCCCACCAGCGCCGCAATGCCTAAGGTAATGGCAAAAATACCCCAAGTAGGCAGATTGAAAAGTTCCGCAATACGGCCCAGCAAAAGCCCTTCGTTGCGCTGGTTGAGAAAAAAAGCATAGCCCCCCCATACCAGACCAGCACCAAAAAAACCTGCCAGAAAAGCCCCTCCTGCACTCCGTCCTAGCAGTACGGCTCCCACAAAAGCATCCAAGGCCAGCAACCACCACGAGGAAAAAAGCGATTGGGTAATAAAAACCAAAAGGGCAATTGTGATAAACAGTAGCATATTCTTTTTTTTCCAAATAATTGACCTTTGCCAGCTTATGAGAACCAAAACTGGGCAATAGCCATGTGGATAGAATTTGTAAATGGCTCAAAGTTAGGATATTCTTTTCCAAATTGGCTTGACCCTTAAAAAAAATCCTAAAAAATCCCGATAAGGCGGCGGGTTATCCGAAGCCTTCTCCTCACACTTTTCACATTTTTTGAACCGATGAGCCTGGAAGCGAATAAGTCCGAACCTGTCCTTTTTTATCTTTTATCCGAAACTGCCGGGAAGACTGCTTTTGCAACCGCCCTCTTTCCAGTAGTTTTTGTAAATCTGCTTCGTTTTCCTGAAAAAACTGATACCGCATTTTGGTAGGTTTACATTCTAAATTGACCTGCGCTGATGAGCGAAGAATAAAAGCCTGACAACCAAAACGACAGATTTTTTTGGCGGGGCAGGTGGGGCAGTCGAGCCAGTTTTCCGGGACACGAGCCAGAAATTGCTGCCGAGCCCGGGCAAAGGCTTTTTGAGAAACCGCCTGGATTGGGTCTTTCAGATGGCCCAGAAAATAAGCCTGGTCGTTCCATTGAAAACGACCACAGGGCAACAAATCGCCTTGCGGGCTAATGCCCAGCACCCGGCTCCCGGCTCCACATTGTTGTTCGTGGCAAAGTGTGGGGGTAGGCTTTGCCCGCCCAAAGTAACGTTCCAGTTCCAATTGCAGATTGTATTCCATAAACTGCCCTTCGCTTTCCATCATATAATGCAAAATGGCTACCTGAGCCTGAAAGACCGCCTCAGGCGGCAAAACAGCCAGTTGCTTTCCCTGTCCTACGGGCAGCATCATATTGGCTTTAAAACCCGAAAGGCCCATTTCCTGGTGCAAAAACCGACAGATTTCCGGGAATTTATCAAAATTTTGGGTGTGAATGGTGCTCAGTACCCCCACCTGCAATCCGGCGGCTTTAAGCTTCTGATAATTTTGCAAAACCTTGCTTTCTGGGCCCCGCCAGCTTTGTTGGGGGTCTAGTAGCCCATCCAGGCTAATGCCAATTTGAAAGCGGTGTTTTTGGTAAAGGGCTATTTTAGCCGCAGAAAGATGCTGAAGATTGGTTTGGATGGAAAAATAAACCTGCTTTTGGTGCTTTTGGCCTTGCTGGCAGGCTGCGGCCAGGGCGGCCTCGTACCAGTCATTGGAAAGCAGGCCAGGCTCACCGCCGTGGAATAAAAAGGTGATTTTGGGCGAGCGGCTCTGCGCGCAAACGGCTTCGGCCAAGTGGGCAAACAAGGCCAGGGGCATGTCCTGGCCTTTCTTCTGGATGTTTTCATAGCAATAAAGGCAATCCAGATTGCACCGATTGGTAACTTTTACCACCAGGGTTTCAACCTGGGCAAAACGGCGGTCGGCGGGGCGAAAAGTCCACATTTTACCAAATGATTATTTTTGGAAGGTAAGAACGTCATAAATTTCAGAAATTCCTTAGCTTCACCAAAAATTTATAAGCCCTGCAAAAACGGGATTTATCTATGTGGTATGTTTATCTGTTGATTTGGTTTTTGGGGGGAATGTGGCTGGCTCACCCCTTGCGGGCGCAAAATAACCTGCTCCCGCTAGAAGCCCTGGAAGAAGTAAAGTTTTTTACCAATCTGGACGAGGCCCTCGAGAAGCCCGATGAGGTCTTTGCGCTTCAGCTTCGCAACCAGGGACTAGAAAATGTGCCCCGAGAAATTGAAAAATTTAAGAACCTGCAATACCTTGACCTGGCCCTCAATCCTATTCAACAATTGCCCAAAGAGCTTTTTGGCCTTCGCAATTTACAGGTGCTCGACCTTTGGGGCGCACAATTGCAATCCCTGCCCCCGCAGTTGAAAGACCTTTTAAACCTGCGACTGCTCTACCTCGATTATAATCAGTTAATGCGCTTGCCCGAGGAGATTGGGCAACTCAAAAAACTGGAAGTGCTGGACCTGGCCGGCAATCAATTACAAAGCCTGCCTGTACAGCTAGGGAATTTATCCAATCTACAAGTCTTGGGCCTCAAGCAAAATCAATTGGTAAAATTGCCGCAAAGGCTGGACAGCCTAGACCGCCTACGGGTTTTAGACCTGGAAGCCAACCAATTGCAAAGTCTTTCGCCGGGCCTGGCCCAACTCAAAAGCCTGGAGTATCTCTACCTGAGCCATAATTTGTTGGAAGACTTTCCCGCGGAAATAGGCCAGTTAAGCCAGTTGCGGTTTTTGTTTTTAGAACATAATCAAATCAAGCGTGTGCCAGCCGATTTGCCAGATATGCCCCGGCTTGAGGTTTTGCAAATGGGAGATAACCAATTGAAAAGCCTGCCCCTGGGTTTGTGCAATTTGCGTTCGCTACCCGTATTGGGGCTAAAAAATAATTTATTGGAAACCCTCCCTGCGGAAATGCGCCAGATGCAAGCCCTCAAAACCCTGCTCCTGGAAAACACCAGGCTGGAAAGTTTTCCGATGGTATTGTTAGAATTGGAAAACTCGAGCTGCTTAGCCTGCGCGATAATCAGCTCAAAACATTGCCACCCGAAATCAAAAGCCTGAGGCGGCTGAGGGAGCTAAATCTTCGTAAAAATCCGCTTTCCGGCCAGGAAATTGGGAATCTTCGGCGAGAGATGCGCTGGTGCAATATTGATTTTTAGGCAGCATCCAGCCTTTTTCACATTTCCCCCCCATTTCTCCGGGTATTTTTATTGGGGCCGTATAAATCTCGGAAACATCGTGGGCGTTTACATTTTCCGGATAAATATCCAATGCCCAATCCTCCGTTTTAGCTTTTGGCAATCATTTTTTGTCTTTTTCTGGTCAACTGCTATGGTCGGCAATGATGACCCACTCGCCATTTATTTTTTTCCAGGTCAGGGAAAAATAGCCCTGGGGGGCATCTTTTTTTCTTTGCAAGAACCATCGGCCAAGCACCAGCGCGGCTTCGGGGCCAAGCCAGGCCAGACGAATGATTTCAAAGCGGAGTTGGCCCATTTTTCCGGGGTGGGGTAGTTGCTGCGGTAGTTGTCCAGGGTGGCCTGCCATCCGTAGGTAATGCCGCTTTGCCCGATAAAAGCCAGCGAATCTGAATGCCAGTAGCCTTCCATAAATTGTTCCAAATGGCCCTTGTTCCAGGCCTCGGTCTGGCCCCGGAGAATATCTCGGATGGCTTGCGCATCATTTTCAGTTTGGGCAAAAACAAAAGATTGAAGGGCCAGCCAGCTTGCCAGTCCTAACAAAAGTTTAGAAAAAATTTGCATTTTATCCGGGGGAATTAAGCCCAAATGAAGGTCTCGGCTCGGTCAAACCATTTTTCAAAAGCCGCCCCGTATTTATCCTCAATAGCATTGCGCTTAATTTTGAGCGTGGGGGTCATGATGCCGGTTTCTACATTCCAGGCATCGGGCACAATGATGAGCCTTTGGATGCGCTCATAAGGAAATACCTGCCCGTTTACTTCGGAAAGCGAAGCCATAAGGCCATCCTCTATCTCCTTTCGCGCTTTTTTCTTGCCCTCATCCGACAATACTACCAGGGCCATCGGCTGAGGCATTCCTGCCCCCACCACACAAATTTGCTCTATATCCGGGTTGGTTGCAAAGCCCGATTCCAGGGTAAAAGGAGAAACATATTCGCCCTTCGCGGTTTTGAACAATTCTTTGACCCTTCCGGTAATAATCAGGAATCCATCTTCATCAATCCGACCCCGGTCGCCTGTGTAGAGCCAGCCATCGCGCAATACCTGGGCGGTGAGTTCAGGTTGTTTGTAATAGCCCTCCATGACCCATTCGCACTTCATCAGAATTTCACCCGTGTTGGGGTCAATTTTTAGCTCAACCCCTTCCTGTGGTTCTCCTACGGTGCCAAACTTGATACGGTCGAGGCGCATAGAAGTACAGGCGGCCGTGTTTTCCGACATACCGTATCCTTCCCGAATGGGTACGCCCAGCGTGCGATACCAGCGAAACAAGGCTTCGGGCATAGGGGCGGCACCCGTGAGTACATATTTGGCCCGGTCCAGGCCCAGGGTTTTTTTGATTTTTTTCTTAATCATTCCCGAGAGAATCGGGATTTTAAAGAGGCGGTTCAGTTTTTTGGGAGGAATCTTGGCAAACACCCCTTGCTGAAACTTGGTCCAGATGCGTGGCACGGCCAGGAAGTGTGTAGGGCGGGTTTCGGCCAGGTTACGGGCAAAGGTGTCCAGGGATTCGGCAAAAGCAATCATGCCCCCGCTGGCCAGGCTGGCCGATTCTACCACGAGGCGCTCGGCCATGTGATTGAGGGGTAAATACGAAAAATAAACAATCTCCGGCAGTTCATTGCCCAATTGGTCTTTGACCGATTCTTGCAAGGTGGCAAAGGCATAATAGCTCAGCATCACTCCTTTGGGCACGCCCGTGGTGCCCGAAGTATAGCAAATGGTCATCAGGTCGGCATGTTGGGGGATATAGTTGTTTTGGAGTGCGGGATATTGGGCCATCAGGTCGTCCCATTTCAGGAAGTGATCGCCCGCCACGGGGGCTCCTCCCGAATAGGGGGGATAGGTAATGACGGGCATCGAAGCCGGAATCCCTGCTTTCATTATGTCCCAGCTGTCCAGTTTGCCAACAAACAGCACCTGCGTATCGCTGTGCTCCAGCACTGCCTGGAGCTGGTCGGCGGTCAGGGTAGGGAAAAAAGGCACCGAAATATGCCCGGCCATCATAATGGCCAAATCGCTCATAACCCAGTGGGCACAGTTTTTTGAGATAATCCCAATATGGCTTTTGGGTGCTAAGTCCATCGCTTTGAGGGCCATCGCCATACGACGGGCCTGCTCGCCCACCTCACGCCAGGTATATTCAATCCAAAGGTCGCCTATGGGCTGGCGCAGATAAACAGCGTGGGGCTTTTGTTGCTCCCATTTATAAAAATGCTCAATCAAAGTGGGCAAGCCACAATGGTCCATTTTGAACTTTCTCTCTGTATTGATGGCAACTGCTTCCATAAAGCACAAATTTTTCTTTGTTTTTGACAAAAATAGTAAAACAATCTTAAAAAGTTGGCAAAAACCAAAAAAACAGCGGCTTTCTTTCTTCTAGCTTTAAAAAAGACAAAAAAAGCCTTCGTTTTTAGAATAAATCTGTATTTTTAAGAATTTTCAGGCCAAAATTCAATGACAATGCAAATAGAAGCCATTCTGGATCTCTTTGAGAAAACCTTTGAAGACCGCCAGTTGACCCGGGGCGAAAGACAGGCCCTTTCCCAGATTTTGCAGGATACAACGCTTTCACCCCAAAATATAGGGTATCTGCGCAACCAGATTTTTACTTTCGCCAAAGAGCATTTGCTGAGCTTCAGTGCGATTCAAGTCCTGGATTGGCTGGAGAAGGCCAACAAACTGCTGGCCAGCCAACAAAAGGTCGAATTGCGCCCGGCAGAAGCTTATTTTAGCCCGGGTGAGGAATGCCGCCAGGCTTTGCTGCGCTATATCCGGCAGGCACGCCAACAGCTTTGGGTATGCGTATTTACCATTAGTGATGATTTGATTACCGAAGCCCTGCGGGAGGCTTTTCGCCGGAAAGTCAATCTGCGGATATTGACCGATGATGATAAAAGTTTTGACAAAGGTTCGGATATTCGGGATTTGGCTCTGACCGGAGTGCCGGTCAGGATGGACAATACCCCCAATCACATGCACCACAAGTTTGCCCTCATTGACCAGGAGGTACTCATCACCGGCAGCTATAACTGGACTCGCAGCGCCGCACGCTACAATCATGAGAACATTGTAATTTTGTACGAACCCACGCTCATCGAAACCTTTACCCGGGAATTTGAGCGGCTCTGGGGAGAAATGGTAGATTTTAAGATGTATTGAATCAGATCAGTCCCATAAATTTCCCAGACCAAATAACAATACAAAAAGCAGGGTAGTCAGGGCCAATTGCCTCAGATAGGGGTCGAGGGCAAGGGCTTGGGTATGCTTTTTCACGGCCCAGGCATTGCGTCCGAGCAAAGGCAATACTAACAAAAAAATTCCCTGCAAGGGGATGCCGATACTGGCTGGCGGTATAGACCAGGGCCGTCAGCAATGCCAATGCCAACAAAATCCAGTGATACCAGACTGCATAACGGCGGCCCAGCCGAACCGGCACAGACTTTTTGCCTGCTTGTTGGTCGGAGTGAAGGTCGCGGATATTGTTGAGGTTGAGCACCCCCACCGCCAAAAAACCACAGGCAGCAGCGGGAAGCAATATAGCGGGTTTAAACTGCCCCACGTGCAGGTAATAAGTGCCCCCAACCGCCACCAGTCCAAAAAAAACAAACACGGAAGCATCGCCCAGTCCCACATAACCATAAGGTTTGCGCCCTACGGTGTAGGTAATGGCGGCCAGAATTGCCAAAAGCCCCAAACCGAGGAAAAACAAGAAATCGGCCCAGGTATGCAATGCTAGCCACAAAAGCCCCAACCCGGACCCCAGCGAAAGCAAGCTGAAAAGTACCAATGCCTGGGCCATTTGCAGACGTGAAATTTTGCCCGTTTGTACCAGCCGGGCAGGCCCTTCGCGCTGGGCTCCGTCCACACCGCTCACACTGTCGCCATAGTCATTGGCAAAATTGGAAAGGATTTGCAGGAAGAGCGTGGTCAATATGCAAAGTGCAAAAACCCAGCCCCGGAAGGCACCTTCGTGCGCGGCCAGAAAGCTTCCCATCCCTATGCTGGCCATCGCCAGGGGCAGTGTGCGAAGGCGGGCTGCCGCCAGCCAGTCTTGTATGCTTGCCACCAATCAGAAAATTATAGTTGAAAAAAAACCTTGTTCAGCTTCATTGCCCGGCTTGCGCCTTATCAGGGGGCAAACGTAAGCCCGGCAACTGCGATTTGATACGGCCTGAAAGCAAATATGAAACCCGCGCATTTAGGCCCAGGTTTCATATCAAGTGGAGGACAGCTTATTGAATAGCGCCCAAAATATCGTCGCCCAGGGGATCTACGCCCGAAGCAAAAAACTTGAGCAATTCACCTTTTTCATTCACCAAGTACTTGCAGAAGTTCCAGCCCGGGGCCTGGTCATTCCAACCATTCATTTCTTTTTTGGAGAGCCACTGGTAGAGGGCGTGTTGGTCTTCGCCTTTGACTGAGATTTTTTCAAACATCTGAAAAGTTACACCATAATTCTTTTGCAAAACTCAGCGATTTGTTCGTGCGAGCCGGGTTCCTGGCCGCCAAAATTATTGGCCGGAAAACCTAATACGACCACTTTGTCGCCATACTGCTCGTGAAGTTTTTGCAGTTTTTCATATTGTGGCGTGAAACCACAGCGCGAAGCTACATTGACCAGCAATACTTTTTTGCCTTTGAAACGGGCAAAATCAATTTCTTCGTTGCCTTCCAGCGATTTGAGCTTAAAGTCATAAAAAGAGTCCTTTGCATTCAGATTTGCCATACTTGCTGTATCGGGTTTGGTTTTAATTTCTTTGAGGCCACAAGCAGCCAGGCTGGCCAGCATTAAAAAAGCAATCAGTGTGAAGCGCATATTTTTTGAATTTTTATTTTAAAAACCCGGAAAGGCAAAGATTGTTTTTTTGAGCAGGTGCTGGCTATGACCCTTGCTTCAGGCGGGCAGAGGGCACCTCGGGGGCAGTGGTTTGCAAACCAGCAATTTTCTCTAAAAAATTTTATTTGGCGGCTTGTCCACCTTTTATTTATTTTAGCCCCATACTTATATGCAAAGAACAAGGCGAATGTCCCATCCTGCACAAACACTTTGGCGCAAATTTTTTTCGAGCTGGCCTTTTGTATATGCGCTGGTGTTGTTTACACTGGGCTTGTATATTGTATTTTTTTATTGGTTTTCTGGCTGGTATCGCTAGCCTGGGGGTAAATTTGGTATGGAAATTCTGGACTGGTTGGTGTTGCTGGGCAGCACTTTTGGCATTGTTTGGTATGGTCTCTGGAAAAGCCGGGGGGAAAAGAACATAGATGATTATCTCAGGGGGGGGCATAGTTTGCCCTGGTACACCATCAGCCTGTCGGTGATTGCCACGCAGGCCAGCGCAATTACCTTTCTATCGGCACCTGGCCAGGCCTATGTAGATGGTATGCGCTTTGTCCTTTTTTATCTGGGACTACCCATTGCGATGGTTGTCATATCGGCGGTGATGGTGCCCTTATATTATAGGCTAAATGTGATTACGGCCTACGAATTTCTGGAAAACCGCCTGGATTTGAAAAGCCGGGTGCTCACCGCTTTTTTCTTTTTGATTCAGCGGGGGCTGGCGGCTGGGGTAAGCATTGCCGCTCCGGCCATTGTTTTGTCCGTGGTACTCAATTTCAACATTACCATCATTAATTTTTTCATCGGGCTGGTGGTTGTGCTCTACACTGTTACGGGCGGCTCGCGGGCCGTAAGCCAGACCCAAAAGTTACAAATGATTACCATACTGGGCGGCATGGCCTGGGCCGGCTATCTGGTCATTGCGCTTTTGCCAAAAGAAGTGGGCTGGGAAGGGGCGATGTATCTGGCCGCCCAGACGGATAAATTCAACACGATGGATTTTTCTTTTGATTTAAACAACCGCTACACGCTTTGGTCGGGCTTATTGGGGGGCTTTTTTTTACAGATGGCTTATTTTGGTACTGACCAGTCGCAGGTAGGGCGTTATCTGGGGGGCACCTCTTTGAGGCAAATACGGCTGGGCCTGCTCTTTAATGGAGTATTTAAAATTCCGATGCAATTTGCCATCTTATATATTGGGGCCATGCTCTTTATTTTTTATCAGTTTCAGGCCCCCCCCTCATTTTCAATACCTCCGTTGAGCAAAAATTGTCCAAAACGGTTACACTGAAGAACTCCGGCAATTGGAACAAAGGCAAAAGGCGATTTTTCAGGAAAGAGAAGAAGCGGCCCAGGCTTTGCTCCGGGCAAGGCACAACCCGGAAAAGGAGGCGGTTTTGCCCAAGCAGCGCTATCTGGAAGCGCACGAAGCCGCCAAAGCCCTGCGTGCCGAAACGGGTCGCCTCATCCAAAAGGCGGAGGGCAGAAGCCCTGCTGCGCCAAATTTTCAAAAAGACCTCGATTACATGAATAATATAGATGCCAACTATATTTTTCTCTCCTTTGTAACCCGTTTTCTTCCAGCCGGGCTGGTGGGTTTGCTGATTGCCGTTATTTTGATGGCTTCTATGTCCACTACGGCCTCAGAACTCAACGCCCTGGCTTCTACCAGTACGGTGGATATTTATAAACGCTTGCTTCGCCCTGATGCTTCCGAAAAACATTATTTAGCGATTTCCCGTCTGCTTACCTTGTTTTGGGGCGGTCTGGCCATATTTTTTGCCCAATTGGCCAGCCACCTGGGCACACTCATTGAGGCAGTCAATATTTTAGGCTCTTTATTTTATGGAACCATTCTGGGGATTTTCTTACTGGCCTTTTGGCCACGCCGGGTTTCGGGGCATGCCGCTTTTGGCGCAGCCATATTGACCGAGCTATTGGTCGTTCTCGTTTACCTGGAGCTTTTCGGCTTCAAAATCGCCTATCTCTGGCTCAATATGCTGGGCTGCGGAGGGGTTGTGCTCTTTGCGCTTTTTTTAGAAATGCTGCTTCAGGGGCGTAAACTACTGCGATAGCCCGGCTTGAGGAGGCGTTTTGTCGAGCCTTTCATCATTTTATTAAATTGCATCATCAACAAAAACAATCAAAACGGGAAACAACTTTCTCAAAAAGCTGTTGTATATTTGCTTAGATTATAATAAGTCTAAATAAACCCCGAACCTCACCTAATTATGAGCAAAGAAGTGGACGTATTAGAACAACATATAAATTCGGATTATAAATACGGCTGGGAAACCAAAATCGAGATGGAATCAGCCCCCAAAGGGCTGAATGAGGACACCATACGGTTTATCTCAGCTAAAAAGAATGAGCCCGATTGGATGCTGGAGTGGCGGCTCAATGCCTATCACCACTGGCTCACGATGAAAGAGCCTACCTGGCAAAATGTCAGTTTCCGCCCATCAATTACCAAGATGTGATTTATTATGCGGCTCCCAAGCAAAAAGTACAGCCTAAAAGCCTGGATGAAATAGACCCAGAATTGCTGGCTACCTTCGAGAAATTGGGCATTTCGCTCAACGAGCAGAAACGCCTGACCGGAGTGGCCGTGGATGCCGTAATGGACAGTGTTTCCATCGGCACTACTTTTAAGGAAAAACTGGCCGAAATGGGCATTATTTTTTGCGCTATGAGCGAAGCCATTCAGGAGCACCCCGAGCTGGTGCGCCAATACCTGGGCAAGGTAGTGCCTACCAATGACAATTATTTTGCTGCTCTCAACTCGGCTGTTTTTAGCGATGGCTCCTTCTGCTATATTCCCAAGGGCGTGCGTTGCCCTATGGAGCTTTCCACATATTTCCGCATCAATGCGGCCAATACTGGTCAGTTTGAGCGTACCTTGCTTGTGGCCGATGCGGGTAGCTATGTGAGTTATTTGGAAGGCTGTACGGCTCCTATGCGTGATGAAAATCAACTTCATGCCGCCGTAGTTGAACTGATTGCGCTGGAAAATGCCGAAATCAAATATTCTACCGTCCAAAATTGGTATCCGGGCAACAAAGAAGGCAAAGGCGGAATTTATAACTTCGTAACCAAAAGGGGCATCTGCGAAGGTAATCATTCAAAAATCTCCTGGACGCAGGTTGAAACGGGCTCAGCCATCACCTGGAAATACCCCAGTTGTATTCTTAAAGGGGATTATTCTATTGGTGAATTTTATTCGGTGGCTGTTACCAATAACCACCAGCAGGCCGACACCGGCACCAAAATGATTCATATTGGCAAAAACACCAAGAGTCGGATTGTTTCCAAGGGCATCTCGGCGGGCAAAAGCCAAAACTCTTACCGGGGCCAGGTGAAAATCTTCAAAAGAGCAGAAAATGCCCGCAATTTTTCTCAATGCGATTCACTGCTGATGGGCGACCAATGCGGGGCCCACACTTTTCCTTATATCGAGGTAGATAACCGCACCGGAACCGTTGAACACGAAGCTACCACCTCTAAGATTGGCGAAGACCAACTCTTTTACTGTACCCAGCGAGGCATTGACCCCGAAACGGCAGTAGCCCTGATTGTCAATGGCTATGCCAAAGAGGTCTTGAAACAATTGCCGATGGAGTTTGCCGTAGAAGCCCAAAAGCTGCTGGCCATCAGCCTGGAAGGCAGTGTAGGCTAAGCCTCCAATATAATACTGGTCTTTTTTTGAGCCTTCCAGAGATGGGAGGCTTTTTTGTTGGATAAAACCCTTTGGGAAGCAAGGCCGACAGACATAAGAATGGAAAGAAAACGAAATAAAATGTCTTGATTGCCTGTCTAAACCTTTTCTACATAAAAAACCCCTGATAATTTAGTGATTATCAGGGGTCTATCGGCTTTACTTCGTAGCGGGAGAAGGACTCGAACCTTCGACCTCCGGGTTATGAGCCCGACGAGCTACCAACTGCTCTATCCCGCGCTGTTATTAGGCTACAAAGATGCTGGCTTTTTCCGAGAAAAACAAGTATCTTTGCCAAAAAATATTTTTATGGCCGAAATGGCAGACGCACCTCAAGCCGCCTTGCTGCATAAAGCGGGCTTTGTCAGCATCATTGGCAAGCCCAATGTGGGCAAATCTACCCTGATGAATCAGATGGTGGGCGAGCGCCTTTCCATCATCACGCCCAAAGCCCAAACCACCCGCCACCGTATTATGGGTATTCTCAATGGCGAGGATTTCCAGATAGTCTATTCGGATACCCCCGGCATTATAGAACCAAAATATGCCTTGCACCAGTCTATGATGCATTTTGTCAGAATGGCCCTCGAAGATGCCGATGTGCTCATCTGGCTCACCGACATTCACGAAAAGCACGATGAAAGCCCCGTGCAGGCCCTGCTTCAAAATGTGCGTGTGCCGGTTTTCTTGCTTATCAATAAAATTGACCTCTCCAACCAGGCCGAAGTAGAGGCCAAAGTGGCGCATTGGGAGGCGCAGTTGCCTTTTTTGAAAGCCATTATTCCGCTTTCGGCCCGGGAAAACTTTAACGTGGACACGGTTTTGCAGCAAATCAAGGACTGCCTGCCCGAACACCCGCCTTTCTTCTCCAAAGACGAAGTTACGGACAAACCCGCCCGCTTTTTTGCTTCCGAAATCATTCGCGAAAAAATCTTTCTCAATTACAAACAGGAAATTCCTTACTCTTCTGAGGTGGTCATCACGGCTTTTAAAGAGGTCAAAGACATTATCCGAATCAGTGCCGAAATAATGGTGGAGCGTGTCAGTCAGAAAGGCATCCTGATAGGAAAAGGCGGGGCATCGCTCAAAAAAGTAGGCATAGAAGCCCGCCAGGACTTGGAAGCCTTTTTTGGCAAACAGGTATTTTTAGAACAATTTGTGAAAGTAGAAGAAAGATGGCGCAATGAACCCAAAAAACTGAAAAGATTTGGCTACAGCGGCGGCTAGCCCTCGGAACTTGGATAAATCGGTCTTTTATCATCAGGAAAACAAAATATCCTCATACCAATTGCTTGCGCTGAAAGCAAGGTGCTAATCCATAAAAAAATGAAAACGCTTTATATTCACGGATTTGGCGGGAGTGTACCCGAAGAAAAGCTCAATATACTCAAAGCCCAGGGTCTGGAGGTCTATGCTCTGCACCTGAAGTATGACCACCAGTCTTATTTTTTGCTCAAAGACTATATCCTGGGAAATAACCTGGAATATCTGGTAGGTTCCTCTCATGGTGGCTTTATGGCATATTGGTTGGCGGAGGAATTGGCCTTGCCCTGCTTATTGCTCAATCCACATCTTTCTTTAAGTGCCCGAAAAAAAGTGAGTCCCACTGTGAGCCAGCTTTCCTGTCCGATTTGTACTGTGGCCCTGGGAGGCGAAGACCAATTGGTGGACCCTAACCGCTCATTACAATACCTAGAAGCCGAGCAGCGGCCCGATAAGGTTGTCAAGATAAAATGGGTGGAAAGGCAAGGCCACAGTTTTGACCTGGAAGTGTTACAAGAAATTGTGGCCTGGAGCCTGGAAGAAATAAAAATATTTTACAAAGAAAAGGGATAATCATGACAAATATTGTGGCCATAGTGGGCCGACCCAATGTAGGCAAATCTACCTTATTCAACCGCTTGATTGAAGACCGACAGGCCATCATGGACGACCAGAGCGGCATCACCCGCGACCGTCTCTATGGCGAAGCCGAGTGGACCGGGCGTTATTTTACGGTAGTTGATACGGGCGGATATGTAGTAGGCTCCGAAGATGTTTTTGAGGAGGCCATTCGTAAGCAGGTAGAAATTGCCCTGCTTGAGGCCAGCGTGGTGCTGTTTATGGTAGATTGCCGGGTAGGACAGACCCCGCTCGACGATGAATTTGCCCAGGTCATTCGCCGTAGCCAGAAGCCGGTTCTGGTAGTGGCTAATAAAGCCGATGAAGCAATGAAAACCCACCTGGCCGCCGAATTTTATGCCTTGGGCTGGGAAAAAGTATTTCCTATCTCCGCCGAAAATGGACTTGGCACGGGCGAGTTGCTTGATGAAGTTGTGCAGCTTTTACCCGATGCCCCCTCCGAAGAAGAATCGCAGGAGCATATCCCCAAAATTGCCATTTTGGGTAGGCCCAATGTGGGCAAATCGTTCTTTGGTCAATGTACTTATAGGCGAAGAGCGAAGCATCGTTACTGACATTGCTGGCACCACACGCGATGCCATTCACTCGCATTACAAAGCCTTTGGGCGTGAATTTATCTTGATTGATACGGCCGGGATTCGCAAAAAAAGCCGGGTGCGCGAAAATATTGAGTTCTATTCCGTGATGCGGGCCATCAAAGCTCTCCATGAAGCCGATGTCTGTATAATCATCCTAGATGCTACCCGAGGCCTGGAGGCTCAGGATGTCAACCTGTTGTTTTTGGCCCATCGCAATGGCAAGGGGATTCTCCTAATGGTCAATAAATGGGACCTCATTGAAAAAGATACCCATACTGCCGACACTTATAAAAAGGCTATTTTAGAACGACTGGCCCCGCTGGATTATCCGCCCATTATTTTTACCTCAGTACTCAACAAACAACGCATTTATAAGGTAGTAGAAAAAGCTGAGCAGGTTTATCACAATTTACGCAAACGGGTACCCACTTCTCAGCTCAACGAGGTTTTGCTGAAAGAAATAGAACGATACCCGCCGCCGGCGCTCAAAGGAAAGTATATTCGTATCAAATACGTTACGCAGTTGCCGGGCCGAAGACCCAGTTTTGCTTTTTTTTGCAACCTGCCGCAGTATGTCAAAGAACCTTATCTGCGCTTTTTGGAAAACCAAATCCGCCATCACTTTGATTTTGAAGGCGTGCCCATCCAGGTCTTTATGCGAAAAAAGTAGCCCTGAGTTTTAATTCTGGGCAAATCATCTTAAGTTTGCAAGGCAAATAATTTTTGAATCATCTAATTTTTTTAAAATGAAAAAGCTATTTTTATTCTTTGCAATTCTGGGTGTATTGCACTTTGCTACCGCTTGTGGTGGTGGAAGTGAAGCAGACGAGGCCACAGAAACCGAAGAAACGGAAGATGCTGAAAGTGAAGAGACCGAAAAGGAGCCAGAAGAAGCGGATGAACCCGAACCCACTGGCAGCGATGAATCCATTGAGGACGATGCTACTCCGGTAGATACCACCCTCAATGAAAGCCCTACTGAAACGCCCGAGGAGGAATAGTCTTTGTCTTGCATATTTGTTGTCAAAGAAGGGGATTTCCCCTTTTTTGTTTTTTGCCAGGTAAATCTTTGAATCTTCAGCTCATAAAAGAGCTTGCCGCACAAAAATTACCACTATTTTTATCAAAAAAAATAGCTTCCATTTGATTATAAAAAAATAAGATGTAAATTTGCATCCACTTTTGGGCATAAGGCCCAAAACAAGAGTAGGGGAGATACCAAAGCGGCCAACTGGGGCAGACTGTAAATCTGCTGTCTTATGACTTCACAGGTTCGAATCCTGTTCTCCCCACCAAAAAAAAGCCGCAAAGAGTAGGCCTGAGTGCCCTTCGCCTCAACTATTTTTTGTTTTATTTTTCTCAAAAGCGGGAGTAGCTCAGTTGGTAGAGCGACAGCCTTCCAAGCTGTAGGTCGCGGGTTCGAGCCTCGTCTCCCGCTCTGTTTTTTTATAACTGACTGTTATCAAGCCGACGTAGCTCAGTGGTAGAGCACTTCCTTGGTAAGGAAGAGGTCACGGGTTCAAGTCCCGTCGTTGGCTCTGATTTAGTCGAAATATTTTAGGTTTTTTTAAAAATTTTTTTCATTACCCATTAAAATTTGAGGATTTTCAAAAATGGCTAAAGAACATTTCGACCGTTCCAAACCCCACGTAAACATTGGAACTATCGGACACGTTGACCACGGAAAAACAACGCTTACCGCCGCAATTACCAAAGTACTTGCCGAGAAGGGTTTGTCGGAGGCCCGTAGCTTTGACTCTATTGACAATGCCCCCGAAGAAAAAGAGCGGGGAATTACCATCAATACCTCGCACGTGGAATACCAGACGGCTAATCGCCACTATGCCCACGTGGACTGCCCCGGACACGCTGACTATGTAAAAAACATGGTAACGGGAGCCGCCCAGATGGATGGTGCTATTCTGGTAGTAGCCGCTACAGATGGTCCTATGCCCCAAACCCGAGAGCACATTCTGCTGGCCCGCCAGGTAGGGGTGCCAGCCCTGGTTGTTTTTATGAACAAAGTGGACCTTGTGGACGATGAGGAGCTTTTGGAACTGGTAGAAATGGAAGTGCGCGAATTGCTGGATTTCTACGAATTTCCCGGAGATGATATTCCTGTCATCCGTGGTTCAGCCCTGGGAGGCTTGAACGGCGAGCCAGAATGGGTAGATAAAATCATGGAATTGATGGAAGCCGTTGACAATTATATTCCCCTGCCTGAGCGAGCGGTTGACAAAGACTTCCTGATGCCGATTGAAGACGTGTTTTCAATTACTGGTCGTGGAACCGTCGCAACCGGACGGATCGAGCGCGGAGTAATCAACTCTGGTGACCCGGTACAAATTCTGGGTATGGGTGCCGAAAACCTTACTTCTACCGTTACCGGGGTGGAAATGTTTCGTAAGATTCTGGACCGTGGTGAAGCCGGCGACAATGTAGGCCTTCTCCTGCGTGGGATTGAAAAAACCCAAATCCGCCGCGGAATGGTAATCTGCAAGCCCAATACAGTGAAACCCCACGCCAAGTTTAAGGCCGAGGTATATGTCTTGTCAAAAGAAGAAGGGGGCCGTCATACGCCTTTCTTCAATAACTACCGCCCTCAGTTTTACTTGCGTACCACTGACGTAACGGGTACGGTGAAACTGCCCGACGGAGTAGAGATGGTAATGCCTGGGGATAACATCACCCTAGAAATCACGCTGCTCAACACGGTCGCGCTCGAAAAAGGTCTTCGCTTTGCTATTCGTGAAGGCGGGCGTACCATCGGTGCTGGTCAGGTAACAGAGATTTTAGACTAATATTAAAAACAGGCAGGCCTGCCAAAAAGCACTTTTGTAAAGAAAAGTGCTTTTTTGGCCGCTTGCTTTACACGGGTGTAGCTCAATTGGTAGAGCGACGGTCTCCAAAACCGTAGGCTGCGGGTTCGATTCCTGCCACCCGTGCTTACTATTATCAAGATTATGAATCGGTTTGTGAGTTTTTTCCGGGAGTCTTACCAGGAGTTGACCCTCAAAGTTACCTGGCCTAAGCGCAATGAATTGCAAAATAATTCTACTTTGGTCTTAGTTGCTTCGGCAATTTTTGCTTTGGTGATTTTCGGGATTGACCGGGTTTTTGAAACACTACTGGGTTGGTTTTACGGTACTTTTTAGCCGTAGTACCTGCCGAAATTCTAAGAGGCGCAGTGCGATTTGAGTATGAGCGAAATGAAGTTAAATTGGTATGTGGTTCGGGCTATTTCCGGGCAAGAGAAGAAAATCAAGAGCTATCTGGAAACAGAAATCAACCGACGCAAGATTGGCGATTTTATTCCCCAGATTCTGATTCCCTCGGAGAAAGTCTATGAAATGCGAAATGGCAAAAAGTATCAGCGCGAACGTACTTTCCTGCCGGGTTATATACTCATTCAAGCGGATTTGACACACGGAGAGGTGGAACCCCTCATTACCAATATCCCCGGAATTATCGGTTTTTTAAGTGAAAATCACGGCACTAGCAAGCAGCCTATCCCCATCCGGCAGAGTGATATTAACCGCATCCTCGGTCGGGTAGATGATGCCAACAGCGATGAACCTCAGCTGGAAGCCAGTTTTATTGTGGGAGAGGCGGTTAAAGTAATTGATGGTCCTTTTAGCGGATTTGTAGGCACCGTAGAAGAGGTATTTGAAGAACGGAAAAAGCTCAATGTAACCGTGAAAATCTTTGGAAGAAACACGCCCATGGAGCTCAACTATATGCAAGTCGAAAAACAGGAATAAGAACAAGCGTTTGGCGCTACAAGATATTGAACCTCAACTTTGCGAACTCCGACAACCATTTGGGGAGGGTGAATGAACTGAATGGATGCTTCCTGTCGTCGTAGGGCCAAGGTTCAAAACCGCTTCTTGCGAAGCACACTAATTTTTTATCAGTTTTAAAAACGGATTATGGCTAAAGAAGTAGCGGGTTATGTAAAACTTCAGGTCAAAGGCGGGCAGGCAAATCCTTCCCCACCCATTGGCCCGGCACTTGGTTCCAAGGGTATCAACATCATGGAGTTTTGCAAGCAATTCAATGCACGTACCCAGGAGAAGCAAGGCCAAGTGCTTCCGGTTTTGATTACTTATTACAAAGACAAGTCATTTGACTTTGTGGTCAAAACCCCGCCCACGGCCGTACTTATCTTGGAAACCCTCAAGCTTAAAAGCGGTTCGGCTGAGCCAAACCGTAAAAAAGTAGGGGCACTTACCTGGGACCAAGTCAAAGAAATTGCCGAAATCAAGATGCCTGATCTCAACGCTTTTACCGTAGATGCAGCTATGCGCATGGTAGCTGGCACAGCCCGAAGCATGGGCGTTACGGTATCGGGAGAAGCTCCCTGGAACCAGAAATAGTTTGACAAATCTCGGATTTAAACCGCAGGCAAAGCCTAAATTGTAATGGGAAAGTTGCCAAAAACCAAAAAATAGTACTCCAAAAGTACGACCCCGCCAAGCCTTATTCACTGAAAGAGGCTGTGTCGCTGGTCAAAGACATCACTTATACCAAGTTTGATGCCTCTGTTGACGTAGATGTACGCCTCGGCGTAGATCCACGAAAAGCCGACCAAATGGTGCGTGGCACCGTTGCCCTGCCCCATGGCATAGGCAAAGTGGTGCGGGTTTTGGTGCTTTGCACCCCAGACAAGGAGGAAGAAGCCCGCGAAGCGGGAGCCGACCACGTGGGCATGGACGAATATATCCAAAAAATAGAGCAAGGCTGGACGGATATTGACGTGATTATTACGATGCCCACGGCAATGGCAAAAGTGGGTAAGCTAGGACGTATTCTGGGTCCTCGTGGCTTGATGCCCAATCCCAAATCGGGTACGGTTACGATGGAAGTGGGACAGGCCGTGCGCGAAGTAAAAGCTGGTAAAATCGACTTTAAGGTAGATAAAACGGGCATTATTCACGTAGGCATTGGCAAAGTCTCCTTTAACCCAGAAATGCTGGAAGGAAATGCCCTTGAATTGATTAATACCTTAGCCAGGTTAAAGCCATCCAGTTCAAAAGGCACTTATTTCCAGAGCATTCATTTGTCAAGTACTATGAGTCCCTCTATTCAGATTGACAAAAGCTCAATCGCAGGGATTTAAGTTTGCAGGCACTTTAACATTTTACACTCATGACCAAAGAAGAAAAAGGAGTCCTGCTGGAAGAGCTTTCTCAAAAGTTTGCCCAATATAGCAACTATTACTTTTTGGATGCCGCCGGAATGACCGTGGCGCAAACCAATAAGTTTCGTCGCTTTTGTTTTGAAAAAGGCATAGAGTATAAAGTTGTCAAAAACTCCCTTATCAAAAAAGTACTGGAATCGATGCCCGGAGATTACACTCCGCTTAACAAACAGGTTCTCAAAGGCTTTTCTGGGGTATTGTTTTCTGACAATGGCAGTGCGCCCGCCAAATTTCTCAAAGAATATCGTAAAACCGGAGTTGACAAGCCCTTATTGAAAGGGGCTTCTATTGATGCTTCAATTTATGTAGGCGAGGAAAGCCTGGATGCACTGACCAAGGTGCGTTCAAAACAAGACGTATTGGCCGAACTAATGGGCATGCTCCTGTCTCCTGGGGCCAAACTGGTGGGCGCCCTCAAGTCTCCACCACAAAAACTGGTTTCGGCCCTGCAAAGTGGCCAAAACAATCTGACGGGTCTTCTCAAAGCCTTAGAGGCCAAGAAAGAAGCCGCCTAATTTTTCTCACTTAACCTTTTGTAATTTACATTAAACGGATAAAACAATGGCAGACTTGAAAGAATTTGCAGAGCAGTTGGTTAATTTGACCTTGAAAGAAGTCAATGAATTGGTAACCATCCTTAAAGACGATTATGGCATTGAACCCGCCGCCGCCGCCCCCATAGCTTTTGCGGGCCCAATGCCAGGTGCTGGTGGAGGCGATGATGCTGCGGCTCCTGCCGAAGTAGAAAAAACTGAATTTGACGTAATCCTGAAAGCAGCGGGCGGAGCCAAGCTGAAAGTAGTGAAATTGGTGAAAGAACTGACTGGTACTGGTCTTAAAGAAGCCAAAGACCTGGTGGATAATGCCCCCAGCACTATCAAGCAAGCCATTTCAAAAGATGAAGCCGAAGCCCTCAAAAAACAATTGGAAGAAGAAGGCGCTGAGGTAGAATTGAAATAATCTTGCAAACTAAACCTTTTTTGTAACCAATTTGAACAAATTACGTTCAAAGTATGTTAGTCATAAGACCTGATTTGCCCAAAAATCAGGTCTATTTCTATTTATATTCTATTCAACCTGCTAAACCGGGCTTGTTCTCGAATTGCCATAAACTAAAATATAGCCGCCGAACGCAATGCAAAATACCAAAAGAGTTAGCTTCGCCAAAGTAAAACGGATTGCGGATTATCCTGATTTTCTGGATGTTCAACTACAATCTTTCCAAGATTTTTTCCAATTAGAGACCCCGCCTGAGCAAAGAAGCCGGGAAGGACTGTATCGGGTATTTGCCGAAAATTTTCCTATCTCCGACTCCCGCGAAAATTTTCTCCTCGAGTTCATTGATTATTCAGTTGACCCGCCCAAGTATTCGGTGGATGAATGCATTGACCGAGGGCTCACTTACTCTGTGCCGCTCAAGGCTAAGCTGCGCCTCTCTTGTAACGACGAAGACAATGAAGATTTCGAGACCGTAGAGCAGGAGGTGTTTTTGGGCAATATCCCCTACATGACCGAAAAAGGTTCATTTATAATCAATGGTGCCGAGCGTGTGATTGTCTCACAACTGCATCGTTCGCCCGGGGTGTTTTTTGCGCAAAGCAAACACACCAACGGAACCAAGCTTTATTCGGCCCGTATCATTCCTTTCAAAGGTTCCTGGATTGAATTTACCACCGATGTCAACAATGTCATGTATGCCTATATCGACCGGAAGAAAAAATTTCCGGTTACTACTTTGCTTCGTGTCATCGGCTTTTCCACAGATAAGGAAATTTTAGATCTCTTCGAGCTCTCCGAAGAAATTGAAAATAAGCCCGAAAACGCCGCGCTGATGGTTGACCGTAAATTGGCGGCCAGGGTTTTACGTACCTGGACGGAGGATTTTGTGGATGAGGACACCGGAGAGGTGGTTTCTATCGACCGCAACGAGGTGCTTCTGGAGCGGGATGCCGTTATCCAAAAGGATGATATAGATACCGTATTGCAATCGGGCGCAAAATCTATCATCGTGCACCGCCTCAACATCAACGCCGGAGACTACTCCATTATCTACAACACCCTCCAAAAGGATAATTCCAACTCGGAAAAAGAAGCCCTAGAGCAAATTTATCGCCAACTTCGCAATACCGAAGCCCCTGATGAACAAACTGCCCGGGATATTATCCATAGTTTGTTTTTTAGCGACAAACGCTATGACCTGGGCGAAGTAGGCCGGTATCGGATTAATAAAAAATTGCAGTTGAGCATAGACCGCGATGTCAGGGTCTTGACCACCGAAGACATAGTTTCTATTGTCAAGTACCTCATCGGGCTTATCAATTCCAAAGCACTGGTCGATGATATTGACCACCTCAGCAACCGAAGAGTACGCACCGTTGGAGAGCAGCTTTACACCCAATTTGGGATTGGGCTGGCACGTATGGCCCGTACTATCAAAGAAAGAATGAATATCCGGGATAATGAAGATTTCAAACCGGTTGACCTGATTAATGCCCGCACGCTCTCCTCCGTGATTAATTCGTTTTTTGGGACCAATCAGCTTTCGCAGTTCATGGACCAAACCAACCCCCTCTCCGAAATTACCCACAAGCGCCGGATGTCGGCACTCGGTCCAGGGGGCTTATCGCGTGAGCGGGCCGGGTTCGAAGTCCGAGATGTGCATTATACCCACTATGGCCGGCTTTGCACCATAGAAACTCCGGAGGGGCCCAATATTGGGCTGATTTCTTCCCTCTGTGTGCACGCCAAAATCAATGCCATGGGTTTTATTGAGACCCCCTACCGGCTGGTGAAAGAAGGCGTGGTAACCGAAGAAATGACTTACCTCACCGCTGAGGAAGAAGACAAAAACTATATTGCCCAGGCCAATGCCCCCATTGACGAAGAGGGCAATTACTTGAACCCCCGGGTCAAAGCACGGTTTGAGGGGGATTTTCCCGTTGTGGAGCCTCTGGACTTGTCTTTTATGGACATTGCTCCCAATCAAATCGTCTCCGTTGCCGCTTCTCTGATTCCTTTCCTCGAGCACGACGATGCCAACCGGGCTTTGATGGGCTCTAACATGCAACGCCAGGCCGTTCCTCTGCTCAATCCACAAGCCCCCATTGTTGGCACGGGCTTGGAAGAAAGGGTCGCCATTGATTCGCGTACCCTTGTAGTAGCCGAGCAGGAGGGGGTCATTCATTTTGCTGATTCCGAAAAAATAGTGGTCAAATATGATTTTACGGATGAGCAAAGTTTGGTCTCTTTTCAGGATGAATACATTACGTATAATCTCATCAAATTCAGGCGCACCAACCAAGATACGTGCATCAATCTTCGCCCCATTGTGAAAAGGGTGATCGAGTGCATAAAGGCCAACCACTTTGTGAAGGCTACGCCACCCAACAAGGTGAGCTGGCCCTGGGAGCCAATCTGAAAGTAGCTTTTATGCCCTGGCGGGGATACAATTTTGAAGATGCTATTGTGATTTCGGAAAGGGTTGTCCGGGATGATGTGTTCACTTCTATTCACATCGAGGAGTTTGAGCTGGAAGTGCGTGATACCAAGCGTGGCGAGGAAGAATTGACCTCCGAAATTCCCAATGTGAGCGAAGAAGCCATCAAATATCTGGACGAAAACGGAATTGTGCAAATCGGAACCGTAGTCCGCGAAGGTGATATCCTCATTGGCAAGATTACCCCCAAAGGCGAATCGGACCCCACGCCGGAGGAAAAACTCCTTCGGGCAATCTTTGGTGACAAGGCCGGAGACGTAAAAGATGCCTCTCTCAAGGCCCCTCCTTCGCTCAAAGGAGTAGTCATTGACACCAAGCTGTTTGCCCGCCCCAAACGCGACAAAGACCTGCGTGCCAAAGCCAAAGATGATGTAAAAGGCCTCATGAAGCAATACAGCAAGGAACTTTCTGAGGTGAAAGATACTATGATTGACAAAATGGTGCAAATCCTGGAAGGTAAGCTTTCCCAGGGGGTGCGTCATAAATTTGGCGATGAAATAATTTCCAAGGGCGTTAAGTTCAATCGGAAAAATATCACGGAAAATCTCTTTCCGAAGCAAAATCCTTATCGCGACGAAAGCTCTTATAACGTACCCGAAGAATCTAATTTGATTGCCGATGTGCTTTTTGACAGTGCCACCGATGACCCGCACACTAATCAATGGCTGATTGAACTGGTAAAAAGCTATAATCGCCGCCGCAATGAAATCTCCGGGCATTTTAAAAGAGAACGTTTTGCCAAAGAAGTTGGCGACGAACTGCCCGCTGGCATTGTGAAACTGGCCAAGGTGTATATTGCCAAAAAACGCAAACTCAAAGTAGGGGATAAAATGGCGGGCCGGCACGGAAACAAAGGGGTAGTGGCTAAGATTGTACCCCTTGAAGATATGCCTTTCCTTTCTGACGGAACGCCCATGGACATAGTCCTGAATCCACTCGGGGTGCCCTCCCGGATGAACATCGGCCAGATTTATGAAACAGTACTAGGCTGGGCCGGAGAAAGACTGGGTAAAAAATATGCCACGCCAATATTTGATGGGGCCACCGAAGAAGATGTGGCCAATGAACTAAAAGTCGCCGAATTGCCCATCAACGGTCGGACATATCTCTATGATGGTTTGACAGGGGAGCGATTTGACCAGCCCACCACAGTTGGAATTATCTACATGCTTAAACTAGGTCACCTCGTGGACGATAAAATGCACGCCCGTTCTATTGGCCCGTATTCTCTCATCACGCAACAACCCCTGGGCGGAAAGGCCCAGTTTGGCGGGCAGCGCTTCGGAGAAATGGAAGTATGGGCCCTTGAGGCTTTTGGTGCCGCCAACGTCTTGCGCGAAATTTTGACCGTAAAATCGGATGACGTAGTCGGGCGGGCCAAAGCCTATGAAGCCATCGTGAAAGGCGAAAACATTCCCAGTCCGAATGTGCCTGAGTCTTTCAACGTGCTCGTGCATGAACTCAGAGGGCTTGCCCTGGAAATTACTCTCGAGTAAACCTTATAAGGAAGGCAGGGCGGCGGCTCGGCCTTCCAATTAGCCGAAATTTCTTTCTTTACACCTTTTAATGTCGGTAATCTAATGGCATTCAAGAAAAACAAAAAAATTAACCACGACTTTCGGAAGGTAACCATCAGTCTGGCCTCCCCGGAGTCTATTCTCGATTCTTCTTTTGGGGAAGTAACCCAGCCAGAAACCATAAACTATCGTACTTACAAACCTGAAATGGGCGGGCTTTTTTGCGAGCGCATTTTTGGGCCAGTAAAAGATTGGGAATGTCATTGCGGTAAATATAAACGCATTCGTTACAAAGGCATCATTTGCGACCGTTGTGGCGTAGAAGTTACCGAAAAGAAAGTTCGGCGGGAGCGTATGGGCCACATCGAGCTGGTGGTACCAGTTGTGCATATTTGGTATTTCCGCTCTCTGCCCAATAAAATTGGCTATCTCTTGGGCCTGCCTACCAAAAAACTAGACCAAATCATCTATTATGAGCGCTATGTGGTCATTCAGCCCGGAATCACGGCCGAAGACGGCATCTCTGAACTGGATTTCCTCAGTGAAGAGGAATATCTCGACATCATAGACAAATTGCCTCGCGAAAACCAGCTACTCGAGGACTCCGACCCTCAAAAGTTTGTCGCTAAGATGGGGGCCGAGGCGCTCGAAATGTTACTTTCACGCATTCATCTGGACGACCTTTCGGCTCAATTGCGCCACTCGGCCTCCAACGAAAAATCACAACAACGCAAAGCTGAGGCTTTGAAACGGCTACGGGTTGTAGAAGCCTTTAGGGATGCACAAACCCGTATTCAGAACAATCCTGAGTGGATGATTATCAAGATGGTTCCGGTGATTCCGCCTGAATTACGCCCACTCGTACCCCTGGACGGAGGCCGTTTTGCTACTTCTGACCTGAACGACCTCTACCGCCGGGTGATTATCCGTAACAACCGCTTAAAGCGACTGATGGAAATCAAAGCCCCCGAAGTAATCTTACGCAATGAAAAGCGGATGCTCCAGGAAGCCGTTGATTCGCTCTTTGATAACTCCCGCAAAGTAAACGCAGTCAGGGCCGATGGCAACCGGGCCTTGAAATCGCTTTCGGATATGCTCAAAGGCAAGCAAGGACGTTTTCGCCAAAATTTGTTGGGAAAAAGGGTGGATTACTCAGGCCGCTCCGTGATTGTGGTAGGGCCCGAGCTTAAGCTCCACGAGTGTGGCCTGCCCAAAGATATGGCGGCGGAGTTGTTCAAGCCTTTTATTATTCGTAAGCTGATTGAGCGGGGCATTGTCAAAACCGTAAAATCAGCCAAGAAAATCGTGGATCGTAAAGACCCCGTCGTATGGGACATTCTTGAGAATGTGCTCAAAGGCCATCCCGTGATGCTCAACCGCGCTCCCACACTCCACCGCTTGGGCATCCAAGCTTTCCAGCCCAAATTGATTGAAGGAAAGGCCATTCAATTGCATCCCCTGGCTTGTACGGCTTTTAATGCGGACTTTGACGGCGACCAAATGGCTGTGCACGTTCCTCTGGGGCACGCCGCCATTATGGAAGCTTCTATCCTGATGTTGTCCTCTCATAACATCCTGAGTCCGGCAAACGGAGCACCGATTGCCGTGCCTTCTCAAGACATGGTGTTGGGACTTTACTACCTGACCAAAGGCCGCCCTAGCTCCCCCGAAGAGCCCGTTCCTGGTGATGGTATGACCTTTTATGGCCCCGAAGAAGTGGTAATTGCGGTGAACCAGGGCCGGGTTTCCAAAAACGCCAACATCAAAGTGAAGGTCAATGTCCGCAATGCACAGGGGCAACTTGAGACCCAAATGGTAGAAACGGTGGCGGGCCGGGTGCTTTTCAACCAATTCGTGCCCGAAGAAGTAGGCTATGTCAATGAGTTATTGACCAAGAAAAAGCTCCAGCAGATTATTGGGATGATTGCCAAAATCAGCGGGATTGCCAAAACCGCCGCTTTCCTAGACGATATCAAAGACCTGGGCTTTATGACGGCCTACCGGGGTGGTCTTTCTATTGGCTTGGGGGATATTCTCATCCCAGTTGAAAAAGATGAACTGATTGTGCGGGCGAAAAGCGAAGTGGAAGAAATTCAGTCCAGCTACCAAATGGGGCTTATCACCGACAATGAACGCTACAACCAGGTGATTGACGTTTGGACCAAAATCAACTCCCGCCTGACCGAAATCCTGATGGATAAAATGGCCGAGGATAAGCAAGGTTTCAACTCCATCTTTATGATGATGCACTCCGGAGCCCGGGGTTCGCGCGAGCAGATTCGCCAGTTGGGCGGTATGCGGGGCCTGATGGCTAAGCCTCAGAAAAACCTGGTGGGTTCGGTGGGCGAAATCATCGAGAACCCTATCATCTCTAACTTTAAAGAGGGCTTGGACGTAATTGAGTACTTTATCTCTACGCACGGCGCGCGCAAAGGGCTGGCCGATACGGCCCTCAAAACCGCGGATGCAGGCTATCTGACCCGCCGCCTGGTGGATGTTGCCCAAGATGTGATTGTAACCGAAGAAGACTGCGGTACTCTGCGGGGCATTGCCATCTCCGCACTCAAAGACAACGAAGACATCGTGGAGCCTCTTTCAGAACGAATTTTAGGGCGAGTAGCTGTACACGATGTGTTTGACCCGCTCACCGAAGAGCTGATTGTGGCCTCAGGTGAAGAAATCACCGAAGAAATCGCGGCTCATATTGATGAAACCAGCATTGAAACGGTTGAAATCCGTTCGGTGCTTACCTGCGAAACCCGAAGGGGCGTTTGTATGAAGTGCTATGGGCGTAACTTGGCTACTGGAAGGCTGGTGCAAAAAGGTGAAACCGTAGGCGTAATTGCGGCCCAATCCATTGGCGAGCCAGGCACTCAGCTAACACTGCGTACTTTCCACGTGGTGGGGTGGCGACCAACATTGCCTCCGAAGCAACCATCAAAGCAAAATTTGATGGCATTATTCAATTTGAAGACATCCGTAAACTCCGTACCACCGATGCAGCCAATAATGAAGCGGATGTGGTGATGGGACGCTCCGGCGAAGTCAAAATTCTCTCCAAAGACCGGAGCAAGGTACTTATCTCCAACAATGTGCCTTACGGAGCTTACCTTCGAGTGGTAGAAGGCCAGGAAGTGAAAAAAGGCGACGAGCTTTGTGACTGGGATGCTTATAATGCCGTTATCCTTTCCGAAATAGAAGGAACCATTGAGTTTGATTCTATCATTGAGAGCATCACCTACAAAGAAGAATATGACGAACAAACGGGCTTCCGGGAGAAGGTAATTATTGATACTAAAGATAAAACCAAGAATCCGGCCATTGTGGTCAACACGAGCGAAGAAGGGGCTTCAAAAGAGTATAACCTTCCCGTGGGGGCGCACATCTCCGTCCAAGAAGGCAAGCAAATCAAACCTGGGCAAGTCTTGGCCAAGATTCCACGCACCCTCGGTAAGACCCGCGACATCACGGGTGGTTTGCCTCGGGTAACTGAACTGTTTGAGGCCCGTAACCCTTCCAATCCGGCAGTGGTCAGCGAAATTGACGGCGTAGTTACCTATGGCGGTATCAAACGCGGAAATCGGGAGATATATGTCGAATCGCGCGATGGGGTGAAAAAGAAATACCTTGTACCGCTCTCCAAGCATATCTTGGTACAGGACAATGACTTTGTGAAAGCGGGCCAGCCACTTTCGGATGGTGCAATCACTCCCTCAGATATTCTGGCCATCAAAGGACCTACGGCTGTTCAAGAATACCTGGTAAATGAGATTCAGGAAGTTTATCGCCTACAGGGGGTGAAAATCAATGACAAACACATTGAGTGTATTGTACGGCAGATGATGCAAAAAGTGGAAATTGAGGACCCAGGAGATACCAACTTCCTGCCCGGACAGGTGGTAGATAAATTTTCTTTCCGGGAAGAAAATGACAATATCTTGGATAAAAAAGTCGTCATTGATGCCGGGGATTCCACCCGCTTCAAACCCGGCTCTATTGTGAGCAATCGAGTGCTAAGGGATGAAAATTCCAGCCTCAAGCGCAAAGACCTTAACCTGATGCAAGTGAGAGAGGCCATTCCGGCGGTTTCGCGTCCTACTTTGCAGGGCATCACCCAATCCTCCTTGGGCACGGATAGCTTTATCTCGGCTGCTTCTTTCCAGGAAACCACCAAAGTATTGAGCGAAGCGGCCATCAGTGGAAAAGCAGATTACCTCCTGGGCCTGAAAGAAAATGTGATTGTGGGGCATCTCATTCCGGCAGGGACAGGCTTGCGCGAATACGAAGACCTGATTGTCATCTCGGATGAGGCCTATGACCACATGTCAGAGGGGCGCGGTTATCCCGAAATCAAGCAGAAACAATATCAAAAGTAAATCTGGTTTTTTTATTCAAGCACCCTGCCCTTCAGAAAGGCAGGGTGTGTTTTTTAACTATCATTATGGCCCAAAAAAATCAACCCGAATCCAAAAACCAACTCAATGTGGAGCTAAGTGAAGAAATTGCCGAAGGCATTTATGCCAATCTGGCGATGATTGCTCACTCGAACAGCGAATTTGTAATTGACTTTATCCGAGTGATGCCTGGTTTGCCCAAAGCCAAAGTCAAATCGCGCATTATCCTTACACCGGAGCACACCAAAAGGCTCTTTGCCGCTTTGCAAGACAACATCAAGAAGTTTGAAGACAGCTACGGGGCGATTGAGTCGCCGGGTAGTCAGGATTTTAGCCTTCCCCTTAATTTTGGGGGCACAATGGGAGAAGCCTGAGAAAGTCGGGTGCATTGATTTTTTGTTTTCCTTTGCTTGTATTAACTTGGGAATGCTAGTTTTTCTCTTTGGCTTATGCCCACAAGAAAAGCAGTGTTGACCACTTTAATCCACCTAAATTACTTTTGCACTATGGCCACACTTATCTACAGTACCGATGGAGCCTTGATGGATATACAACAAGAAGGCCCGGACCGAGCCGTGATTGGTAACCAGGAGGTACCCTACATCACGGGTTCTCAGCTTCGCCAATATGCGGCCACCGTTTATTCAGAGTCATCCTTTATGGGGCTTGTCCGCCAGATTGCCCCCGCCGACCCCCTGGGTGAAATGATGCGCGAAACCTTCGCCATTACCCTGACAATGTATAACTACGCCATGGCCAAAGGGGCGGCCTTTCAAAGGGCCGGAAGACGCTACGGACTGAATGAACTGCTTACCGATTCCAATTATACCAAAGGCATTACCAGCCCGGCTCATCATGAGTATTTTACCCCCAATGTGGGCGACGAAACCCGCCGCCGCTTTGCGACCCTGGCCGTGATTAAACTTTTTACCCGGCAAACCCACGATGTGCAGGAGGTTATTCAGCGCCTGGCCGGGGCCCAGTATTGGGATGGAAACGATTTATTTCGCTTGTTTCAGGCACATTTTCGGGCTAAAAATGGCTTCGAGCTTTCTGACCCGGCTCACGGCATGATTTATCAGGGTGTTACGGTGGTGCCAGGTGTGCAAAGCATTAGCACTTGCCCAGCCCAAAACCCTAATGTGGCCCAAAAAAGACAATTTACTTACCGCTCTACCATGACTTGTGGCGGAACGATTTTTTTTCGTATTCACGAGCAAGCGGCCGCCCAGGGCATTACCTGGTGATGAAACCAGTTACTTTTCCTGAAAATTTTTTATGAAATTGAGAAAGAGGGAAATTTTTTTGGAGAATGCCTCCTGTCTTTGATTTGCTTGATTGCCAACGAACACGAAGCTACTTACCTAAATCACCTTACCTATGAAAGGTATTGCCCTCCATTGGCAAATCTTGATTGCCCTTGTCTTAGCCCTTCCCTTTGGCCTTTTTGCTGCTGACTACGCCGTGTATGTTACCTGGATGGGAGATATATTTCTTCGGGGGCTTAAAATGATTATCGTTCCTTTGATTTTAAGCTCCATTATTTCGGGTATAACCAATATCGGAAGTGGCGACAGCCTGGGACGGCTGGGCCTTAAAACGCTGGGCTATTACCTGAGCACCAGCCTCCTGGCCATTGTTACGGGTTTGCTCTACGTCAATCTGCTGCAGCCGGGTGTAGGGGCCCCCAAACAACCAGGCACCGACACTTCTATGCTGGAAAAAGCCTCAGAAACTTCTTTTGGCGATACCCTGATGGAAATGATTCCTACCAATGTGTTTGCTGCCCTTTCGGCAGGCAATATGCTGGCTATCATCTTTTTTGCCATTCTTTTCGGGTTTTTCACTACCCGGGTAGAGGAAAAATACAGCCGTCTGCTCACCGATTTTTTCAATGCGGTGTTTGAAGTCATGATGAAAATTACGATGTTCATCATTTTATTCACTCCTTTTGGGGTTTTTGGCCTGGTGGTTGACACGGTGGCCGAGCAAGCCGGCGATGCAGAAGCCCTGGCGGCGATGGCGGGCAGTTTGGGAATTTATATGCTTACGGTGGCACTGGCTTTGGCTACTCATTTTTTTCTGAGCCTGCCACTGCTTGTCTATGCCTTTGCCCGGGTGAATCCGTATCAGCATTTGCGCAACATGGCCACTCCCCTCTTGACAGCTTTTTCTACTTCTTCTTCCAGTGCCACTCTACCCCTTACAATGGAGGCCGTAGAGCACAAAAGCGGCGTTTCCAATAAAATTTCCAGCTTTACCCTGCCCTTGGGGGCTACGGTCAATATGGACGGCACAGCCCTCTATGAATGTGTAGCGGCTTTGTTTATTGCCCAGGCCTATGGGGTAGAGCTATCTTTTGGGCAACAGGTATTAGTGGTCTTCACGGCATTGTTGGCCTCTATTGGGGCGGCAGGTATTCCGATGGCCGGCTTGGTAATGATTTCGGTAGTGCTCACGGCGGTTGGCCTACCCTTAGAAGGAGTGGGAATGATTTTGGCCGTGGACCGGGTGCTGGATATGATGCGCACAGCCACCAATGTTTGGAGTGATACCTGCGGAGCAGTGATAGTGGCTAAGTCGGAGGGTGAAGCCCTGAAGCTTTCATAGGTTTCGTCCTTTGATGAACCCTGTCGGGGCTATAAAAGGTTTTTTTTCTGCCCAATGCTCATGTTTTGGCCTTCTCTGTAAGCAAGTAAGTGGAAATACATCTTGGTTTAAAATCCTACCACTGCTTTTAGGCGCTGATAAATGGCCTCAATATCGAGTTCCTGGATACTTTCTACTTCCCGGCAAATTTGCAAGAGGAATTGGTCTTGTTGATTGCCTCGTCGGTGGGCTTCAGCATAGGAGATTTCGGGGTGGAAAGTTACGAGCGAATATTTGGAGTGATAATCCGGGTAGCGCCCTTCAATGATTTGCTCCAATTGTTTTTGCGCAAAAAGCGGGCTCAGCCACCCCATCGCGCATTTCATAAAAGTTTTCGATGGCCAGGTTGGCAATGGCATCGGCATTGGGCTTGCGTTGTTTTTCAAACTCAGCAAATAATTCGGCCATATTCCCTTCCCAGTTATCCAGGATATTGTCAAGGACCAGGCAATCTTCAAAAGAAGCGTTCATGCCTTGGCCATAAAAGGGCACGATGGCATGGGCGGCATCCCCAATGAGCACAAATTTATCCTCAAAATGCCAGGGTTGGCAGCGCACAGTGCCCAGCAGCCCCAGGGGGTTGCGGAAAAACTCCGTGCCCACCATAGGCATCAAGGCGAGGGCATCCGGGAAATAGGTTTCGAAAAGCGGGTAACCGCCTCAGGCGTGGGTAAAGCGTCAAAGCTCACGGGTCCTTCTTTGGCCAAAAAAAGTGTTCCCGTAAAAGAGCCGTCATAGTTGGGCAGGGCGATGAGCATAAAACTGCCGCGCGGCCAGATATGAAGCGCGTTTGGCTCCATGGCAAAAGCCCCGGCCGCCTCGGGCGGAAAAGTGAGCTCTTTGTAGCCGTGAGGCAAAAATTCGGAGATACTTTGATAACCCGGCCACTGTTGCGCGAGTGCTTGCCGCACCACTGAGCCGGCCCCGTCGGCGGCAAAAAAGCATCGCCCCACTACTTTTTTAATTTCTTGCGTGCTTGTATCTAGGATTTCTATGTAGCCTTCTCTGAGAAAAACCTGATGACAACGAGCTTCAAAATGAAACCGAATGCCGGGATAATTTTCGGCCTGTTCGAGCAAGATTTGATTCAGCCCGATGCGGGAGATGGAATTGATAAATTCGGTTTGGTCTTTACCGTAAGGCATGTAGGTCAGGTCTCCTTCCTGGCTATGCACCAGGCGACCCCGCATCGGGATAGCTTTTTGCAAAACGGCTTCTACCAGTCCCATTTTTTGCAATGCTTTGAGACCACGATGCGACAAGGCCAGGTTGATGGAGCGACCTTCTTCGGCTTGGTGGCGGCGGGGGTCGGGTCGCTTCTCATATACTTCTACCAAATAGCCGCGGCGGGCCAGGAAAATAGCCAGGAGCGAACCCGTGAGGCCCGCCCCAATAATGACAATGGGCAGGGAAGAAGCAGCAGGAGAGTGAGGAGCGTTCATGTAAAGCAAAAAGGGGTTAAGCAAAGATTTGGGCACTCAAGCCGGATGAGATGGCGTGGCGTATTGCGTGGAAATAAAAGCTAAACTTGCATAAAGTTAGCCCAAGCCTGCCAAGATAAGGGAAAAGCCTGAGGTTCTACAAAGCCCAGGCTTGAAAAAAGTACCAAAGGTTTAGGCCTCCTCCTGGTCAATCTCAACCATTTCTATGGGCAGTTTCACGATTTGTTTAAAATCTTCTCCGGTTTGCAGCATATCTTCATCGTCCACATCGTAAATCCATTTGACCTGGGCCTGGTGGCCGGCCAAGTACATTTTCTCGAGCTTTTTGAGAATGCCCAAAATGTACATTGAGGAACTGGTATTGAAGTAGTCGAGCTGAAAAGTGAGCAGTGTTACTGCAAACGGCGACTGGGCGTAATCATCAAGCCAAGTGAGCAGAGGCTCATAAAACTGGTAAGAGTTTTCGGGGATAGAGCGTCCGCTGATAATAAGCTGACCGGATTCGTGGGTAAAACGCACTTCGGGAGTTTTGGGCGTGCCCTCTATTTCAATGTTGTCCATATAAATTCAAAAGTTTGAAGCCATCTTTGGATAAAGTTACACTACTTTTATCAGCATACTAAATCGCGACAGTTTTTCGTCCACTTCCTCGAAGCTGAAAGATACCCGATGATGAGCGCGGCGCATTATGTCAATCAAACCTAGACCTGCCCCCCCTTGTTTGGGCAATTCGTCTTTGTCAAGAGAGCGAATGTAATGTTCCTGCAAGCCTTCATCATCTAGCCGGGTGATTTCATCAATGCGTTTTTTGAGGGCTTCAGCCCTCTCACGAGTAATCAAATTACCCGTAAGGATGTAATAGGCATCCTCACGATAGCTTACTATCACGTAAGGTGATTCAATAATCATCAGCCAGTCTGCTTCATTGGGGAGTGAGGCCGTATAGTGATAACTATTCTGCAAGCATTCTACCAGGATATTGATAATTTTTTTCTTGATACGTACGCGTGCGTTGGCCTTCACCAGCTTTTTGTCGGCTAACTGAATAATAATATCAATCATCTCCCCATCGAGAGCTCCTTGATGAGAGAATATGACACTCTCTTCTTTCAAAACTTCGTAGCATTTATACAGGTCAACCAAACAGGTTAAACTATTCATCAGGACGGTCTCGAGGGAATATTCGCCCCGCTATTGTTTCCCCTAAGTTTTTAGCAAAGTTAGAAAAATTACAGAGGATTCAAATAGCAATTGGCTTTTTGTGAATAATTATATCATTATCTCAAACTTACAGACAAAATAATGCCAAAACCCGCTTCACTTATCTGCAAGCAGGGCATCGGCCAGATGCAAGGTCTGTATGGGTTTTTGATATTGGGCAAAATACTGGCGCAAGTGCCATAAGCACGCCACCTCCGTGGAGATTACATAGTCGGCTTGCAGACGGAGCGCAATTTCGGCTTTTTGCTCGGCCAGTGTCTGGGCCCAGGCCGGGTATTGCAGGGCTGCATATCCTCCAAAGCCGCAGCACTGGCTCATTTCTTCATCTTCTACCAGTGTCAGGCCTGCTACTTCCTGCAAAAGTTGCAAGGGAATGAGTTTGCTGCCGCAGGACTGCCGATAGTGGCAGGCATCCAGGAAATAAGCCCGACCAGACAGATGGGGACGGGCCTGGGCAAAATCGGGGCGGAATTCCTGCAAAAATTCACTCAATTCCAGCGTTTTGGTCGCTACTTGCTGCCATTGGGCCAGCGAAACCTTCGGCGGGGGGGTAGGTAAGCGAAATACCGATGAGCAACGACCTGAGGCAACCACCAGATAGTCGAGCTTATCCCATTCTAACCGTCCTAAAAAGGATTGATGTAAATGCCATTGCGTCAGGTCTCCGGCTCGGTAATCTGCCTCACCACAACAAATGGCCGGAGATAAGACCTCTACAGAATGACCACCCAGCTGAAGCAAACGCAAACGTTTTGGGCGGATTCCGGGAAATAGTGCCGCATAAGGCAGGGTATCAGCAAGGCAATGTTCATCCGCAACGGAGGCTAATTAAGGAGCGCATAGACCCCAATGGTCAGAATAACTCTCGCGCAATATTTTTGACCGCTGTGGAGCGGCTCATGGAGTAATAATGCAAACAAGGCACCCCAAATTTAATCAGTTCTTTTGATTGATGGATGCCCCACTCAATACCAACTTCGGTAACATCTGCGGTGTCTTTGCATTTTTCTACTTCCTTGACCAGGTCATCGGGCAGGTCAATATGAAAAATACTGGGCAAAATGGTCAGATGTTTCTTGGTGGTAATGGGCTTAAGGCCAGGAATAATAGGCACATTGATGCCTATTTCGCGGCAACGTCGGCAAAACTCAAAGTATTTTTGATTGTCAAAAAACATTTGGGTAATGATGTAGTCGGCACCTCCATCCACCTTTTTTTGAGATATTGCAAATCTTTCTCAAAATTAGGGGCTTCAAAGTGTTTTTCTGGATAACCCGCCACACCAATACAAAAATTGGTAGGAGTACTGGTTTTCTGGTCGTCGTCCAGGTAAATGCCCTGATTCATATTATGCACTTGCTCCAGCAGCTCAGAAGCATAATGATGCCCGTTTTTTTTGGGGCTAAAAGCACCCTCGCTTTTGATGGCATCGCCCCGGAGCACCAGCACATTGTCCACCCCGAGGTAATCAAGGTCTATGAGTGCATCCTCAGTTTCTTCTTGGTTGAAACCGCCGCAGATCAGATGTGGAACAGCATCTACATTGAAGCGATTCATCACGGCCGCACTGATGCCTACTGTACCAGGGCGTTTGCGCGAAGTAATTCTTTCCAAAAGTCCATTTTCCCGTTTTTTATAAACATACTCCTCGCGATGATAAGTTACATCAATAAAAGCTGGTTTGAACTCCATCAACGGCTCAATGGCCGCAAAGAGCTGATGAATACTTTCCCCTTTCAAAGGGGGTAATATTTCAAAGGAGAATAGAGGCTTTTCGGCGTTGCGAAGATGCTCAGTGATTTTCATACCAGCAAAAATTATCTGTTTACAATTTTGGGCTTAAACCTATGCCTCAGGCAATTGGTTTTGAATTGAGCAATCAAAAGTAAAACAAATAATTGAAATTGCTTGAAGCAAATCTGCTCAGTTTTTGTTCTTGGAGCCTAGCCTGGGAAAAAGCGATGGCAAACGAAAAAGAAAAACAAATTGGATAAGCGATGTCCCGTCGGGGTTTATGATTTGGTCTCCTTAGGTTTAGATTCCTCACTCAATACATCAAACCACTCTTGGGCTCCGTTGCTGGCCACATTAGGGCTAAATGCCTCACTTGCGCCCGGTAATTTTGACTGATTTTCAATTTGGGCAATTTCATCAATAAGGTTCAATTTTCTCTTTACAAAGTCCATTTTATAAACAGGTTTAATTAAAACTTGTCAGTAGCTAAGATACTGCACAGGTTTGATTGATAAATTTCGCAATATATTTCACAAACTTATTGTAAAAAAACGGGAAAAAATAGAAACCGGTTAATGTAAATCAATTTTTTTCTGTGAAATGTGAGAAATCAAGCACAAAAAGTGAAAATCTGACTGCCAATAATTATTTTTTGCCAGAAAGTGCGTATTTACCAAATTAAATTAGGTAAAGTAATAAAAAACCCGCCTCATTTTGGACATTAAGCGGGCGGGCTGCGGATATGCAGGTAGTAAATGGATAAAAGCGGGGGGTTGTGATTCTTTCCCCTCAGTCAATCTCTATCACCACGCCCTCACTAAGCGGGTGTCCTACGCAGGTGAGCACATAACCCTGGGCTAGTTCTTTGGGGGTGAGGGCATCCTCTTCTTCAAGGCCCACTTTGCCCGCCACACAACGGCCCATACAAGCGGTGCACATCCCACTTTGGCAAGAATAGGGCAAATCAATATCGAGGCTAAGGGCGGTTTGCAGGATAGTTTTGTCGGGGGGGGACATCAAAAGTGTATTCTTCGCCAGCGTATTTAACCAGCACAGTGTAGGCAGGGAGGGCCGAAAGCGTAGCCGCAGGCAGCACAGCGGCCGCTTTTTGGGCGGCTTCTTCGGGACTTACCCCAAAGCTTTCCTTGCGAAGATTGTCGAGGGGCAGCCCCAATTCGGTAAATGACTGGGTGATTTGTTGCATCATCCCTCCCGGACCACACATATAATACTCCGTATGTGTGCTATCAAAAGAAGGCCAACTGTCCAGAATTTTTTTGAGAAGTTTGGTGCTTATACGGCCTTTATGGCCTTTATTCCAAAACAAGGGCGCTTTTTCAAGCAAATGCACCACCCGAAAACGCTCCGGGTATTGGGTTTGGAATTTCTCCAGTGCTTCTTTGAAAATGATGGATTGTGGGTCGCGGTTGGCATAAAGGAGCGAAACCTGGCTTTGGGGCTCCTCAGCCAGGGCGGCCTTGAGAATGGCCATCAGCGGGGTGATGCCGCTTCCTCCGGCTAACAAAATGAGGTGGCGAGTTTGCTGCGCATCAAAGGCGGTGGTGAACTGACCCATTGGGGGAAGCACCTCCAGCACAGAACCAGGCCGCAGGGTCTGGTGCAGGTAATTAGAGACAAGGCCTTTTTCAACTTTCTTGACCGTGATGGCCGGGTATTCGTCAGTAGTGGGAGAGGTGCACAAGGAATAAGCCCGTCGCACACTTTGCTGTTCTATATTTAGTAATAAAGTGAGAAACTGCCCTGCTTGGTAAGCCATCTTGCCCGTTTCAGGATGGTCAAAAACAAGGGTAATGGCCTCCGTAGTTTCGGGCACTATCTCTTTAACTTTCAAAAAATAGGTTTGTAAGCTCATTGTGAGTGTTTCGCGAGTAAACTTGGAATATTTTGCTCTTAAAACAAAAAAAACGGCTTACAGTTTTGAAAGTCTAGCCCAGAAAAAGTTTATGACTCCGCATGTAGCTCTCAAAGCGGTTCTGGTGCTCCTGAAGCTCTAATATCTTGAGGGTAAAGGCACGGTTGAGCTCTTCCAGCCGGTTGTATTGGCACTGAATATTCTGGAAACAATGGACTTGTTTCTCTATTGACTTTTGCTTTTTCATGACCGAGTTTTGAATTGGTGTTATTTTGAGTAGGGTGTTTGTGTGATAGCATAGCTGCTATTTTTTTGCCAATCTGTCAAGTACTTGATAATCATAAGCTTTTGTTTTTTTTGTTTTCTTGATTTTATTCCTAAATTTGGAAAAAATCCCTAATTGATTTGTTTTCCTATCTTTACACAAAGGCGGATTTGCGCAACTGCAAAAAAATTTGTTATTTAGAGCATCAAATCGGAAAAATCTATAAATTTCAACAAAATGGCCAAAATCGCGCCTCAGCCATCGACTCCCCCCTCGCACGAAAACGGGCATATTACGCTACTGCCCGCCGAAGAGATTCATCAAGCTAAAGCGGAGGAAATGCAAGCCGAAGCCGAGGAAGTGCAGGAAATTCCGGCGGAGATTCAGGCCAATATTTTATTTTGAGGAGTTTTTGATTTAGAGTATGCCAAAAGTGTTGCCCAGTTTGTCATCACGCCCATAGAGCAATATTATTTTCGGGCCGAGTTTGTAGGCTTTGAGGGGGAGGATTTTCCGGAGCGCAACAACCCCAAGCATCCCCTTATTTTTGCCAGTAACCACTCGGGGATGGCCTTTCCCTGGGATGGTATCATTTTCGCCTCGGGACTGATGCGCCTGAATGACTATCAACTGCGCCGGGCCACCCGGGGGATGGCTTCGCCGATGCTTTCAAAGACGAAATTGATGAATCCCTTTTTGATACACAATTTTTGGAAAAGGGTAGGCGGGATAGATGCCACGATGCTCAATTTTGAGACAATGATGCACTACGGCCAGGCCAATGTACTCATTTATCCTGAGGGCGTGCCGGGCATTGGCAAAGGCTTTAACCGTCGCTATCAGTTGCAGCGCCTTTCTACCTCGGCCCTGCGCCTAAGTATCAAATACAAGACCGATATTATCCCCTTTGCCACGGTCAATGCCGAATACATCAATCCCTTTAGCTATAGTATAGATTGGGTCAATGAACTGGTACAAAAAATAGGGGTTCCTTTTTTGCCCCTGGGGCCAACCCTGCTCCTGGCCTTGCTTCAGCCCTGGATGTTTTATTTTGCTTTCCCGGCCAAGCTGATTTTTGTGAGAGGGCGAAGGGTTAAACCTTACGAAATGGTGAACAAGCCTTTTGAGGCGCTGAGCCAGGAAGAAATCATCGTGCTAAGGGATAAAATTCACTCCCAGATGCAGGTGGAGCTTAACCGTGCGGTGGCCAATTACGGAACCAAGCCCTACCATTGGGGCGAGTTTTTGCGTACTGTTGTGCAAAACTGGCGCAAGATACCTTATTTTATGCCTTTTGCCTGGCCGTTCATTTTTATTGAGCACGAACGACGCTACCAGGAGCTACAGGCCAAATTGCGAAGGTTTGGGGGCGATACCCCGGAAGATATGGCCCAAAGGCAAGCCGCTCAAGAAGATGTGCACGGAAATGAAGAGGAAAGCCTGATGGCAATGGTAAAAACAGCGGCCAAAACCATTGCCCGTAATCCAGAAGTGCTTTTGTTTTATGTGCCGATAGTAGGCTGGATTCCTACCCTTATCAAAGGCTATCAGAAAGAATAAAGCTTCGGCAAAGGCTTATTCACTTTTGAGTGGATTTAAGTGGGTTGGTGCCGGAGGGCTAAGCTTTTTGTCGAGACCGACCATTTTGCGCAAGAGCCTTGCGAAAACCAGCCAGAGAAACCAGGAATTATAGACGAGGTAGCGCTTCCAGAGGCGTTTGGGCTCTAGCCAAAGGCGATAGGCCCATTCCAGTGAATAATCCCGGGCCCATTTTGGCAAGCGTTTTTCCATTCCTGTAAAGGTCAAAAAAGCCTGCCCAACCCCCAGCATCACGGCCTGCACCCTTCCTTTGTGAGCAGCCATCCATTTTTCCTGCTTGGGGCAGCCCAGGGCCACAAACACCAAATCGGGCTGGGATTCATTAATCATCTGTACAATTTCTTCATCTTCTTCGGGGCTCAGCGTCCGAAAGGGCGGTGAATAAGTGCCGGCCAGGCGCACCGCCGGATATTCTTCGGCAATTTTTTGCTGAATTTTGGCCAGCACGTCTTCAGTAGAACCATAAAAATAAACCGCCGCCCCCTTTTGATTGGCTTCGGCCAAGAGTGCGGGCAAAACATCCATTCCGGCCGCTCTTTCCTGTTTGATGCCCTCAAAAAGGCGCATATACACCGACACAGGTTTGCCATCCGGGGTAGCAATGTCGGCCTCATTCAAAATTTGGTTAAAGGCTTTGTCTTGGTAAGATTCCATGACCATGTGCACATTGGCAAAGCAAACATAGGCCGATTGTTTGGCTTCGGCCAGACTAAAAATCTGCTGGATAAAATCTTGAAAAGTACCCGTTGAAATCCAAGAATTTACTACTTGTCGTTTGTTCATAACTTTGTTTGTGAGCCTGCTGTGCCGCCTAAGCACTTGCTTGCAAAAGTAGGCCTTTCCGAGTAAATCAGAAAGAACGGTATTTTCTTTCCTCCAACAGGGCTTAACACAATTTTTAACATTTTGCCGGCCTCGATTTAAAGCACCTTATCGGGTATTTTTTTATTATTGCGCTATTAATAATTCATATTCCACATTTTTCATCAAACACAAAGCAACATGACCAAATTCTTACGTATTATTGGCTTGCTTTTACCCTTCCTTTTGCTGGGCAGCCTAGAAGAGGCCCAGGCGCAAAAGAAAGGCAAAGGACAAACCCCTTCCACTCCACCACCAAAAGAAGAAAAAAAAACCACTGGCCCCCGGCCTTACCGCGAGCTGATTAATAAAAAAGCCCAAAGCCAGCCAGGCCTGATGGGTGTCCACAAGGTAGAAGACAATGGTATTTTGAAATTCCGGATTCACTCTTTGGCCGGGATATCATGACCATCACCCGATTTACCAAAACGGCGGCCGGAGGGGGCATTTATGGCGGCGAAGAGGTAAACCGCCAGGTGATTGCCTGGGAAAAAGGCCCCGACCAAAAAATATTTCTGCGCTCGGTGAGCTATTTCGTAACCAGCCCCGACAGTACCAAGCCCATCTTTCAGGCAGTCAAAAATTCTAGCCTGGACCCTATCATTGCGGTTTTTGACATCAAATCCATTCGCAAAGATACCTCGTGGTGATTGATGTAACGGATATGTTCAAGGGCGATAATCAGGTCTTTTCTATGGGCCCTTTTGACAAGCAGATTTATAAACTCGGCAAGTTTGAGCAAGACCGCTCTTATATTCAATCTATCCGCAGTTATCCTATTAATACAGAAATTCGTACGGTGAAGACTTTTTCCAGCCAAACCCCCCCGCTCACCCCTTCGCCAACTCCGCAGCCAGGCATTTACTTGCCCGTAGGGGTCAATACCGGGGTAGTAACGCTGGAATTTAATACATCTATGATTATTCTGCCCAAAGTGCCGATGCGCAAACGTTATTTTGATGCGCGGGTGGGTTATTTTGCCAATAGCTACGGAACGTTTGAAGAAGAATCGCAACAGGCCGAAAGGGAGGTATTTGCTGTGCGCTGGCGCCTGGAGCCCAAAAACGCAGAAGAGGCCCAACGTCAGAAAAATGGTGAAATCATCGAACCTGCCCAACCCATTGTGTTTTATATTGACCCAGCTACCCCCGAAAAATGGCGCAAATATCTCAAACAAGGGGTAGATGACTGGCAAAAGGCTTTTGAAAAGGCGGGTTGGAAAAATGCCATCCGGGGCGAATATTGGCCCGAAAATGACACCACGATGAGCCTTGAAGATGCCCGTTTTTCGGTCATTCGTTATTTTGCTGCCGACATCCAGAACGCCTACGGGCCCAATGTACACGACCCCCGCTCGGGCGAAATCTTGGAAAGCCATATTGGCTGGTATCACAACGTGATGCGCCTCTTGCGCAACTGGTATATGGTGCAGACGGCCGCCGTTGACCCCCGGGCCCGCAGCAAGGAGTTTGACGATGATCTCATGGGGCAGCTCATCCGCTTTGTGTCTTCGCACGAAGTAGGCCATACCCTGGGCCTGCGCCACAACATGGGCGCCAGTTCGGCTACTCCGGTCGAGATGCTCCGCAACAAAGAGTTTGTTGCCAAAAACGGCCACACTTCCTCCATCATGGATTACGCTCGCTTCAATTATGTAGCTCAGCCGGAGGACGGCCTTACCGACCTTTTTCCCCGCATTGGCGATTATGATGAATGGGCCATTGAATGGGGCTATCGTTATTTTGCGGATGCCAGCAGTGCCGAAGACGAAAAGAAACGCCTCAATGACCTCACCAAAGAAAAGGTGAAAAATCCACGCCTGGCCTTTGGGACAGAGGTAAGCCCCCACGACCCCCGCTACCAAACCGAAGACCTGGGTGATGATGCCATGAAAGCTTCAGAGTATGGCATTATGAATCTAAAGCGGATTTTGCCCAAATTGTCGGAGTGGAGCAAAGAAGATGGCGAAAGCTATGCCGAGCTTGAGGAGATGTACAATCAGGTGGTGGCGCAATTTCGCCGCTATATGGGCCATGTGACCAAAAATGTAGGCGGTATCTATGATACACCCAAAACCTATGATATGCCGGGCACTGTCTATGAAACCGTGCCAAAAGCCAAGCAAAAAGCAGCAGTGGCCTTTTTGCATAAGCAATTGTTTGAGACCCCCCAATGGATGCTGGATGCCAATATTCTTAGCCGCATTCGCCCTGACCTGGGCGTGGAAAGCCTGAAAGGCATTCAGGAAGCAATTTTGGGAGGCCTGCTGGCGGGCGACCGGGCCGTGCGACTGATGGAAACAGCCCAAACTGCCGAGCACTACAACCTGGATGAACTGATGACCGACCTCCGCACCGGAATCTTCTCCGAATTGACCACCCGCAAGTCCATTGACATCTATCGCCGCAACCTGCAAAAGGTGTTTGTGGAAGGGGTCATAGAACTGCTAGACCCACAGCGGCCCATCTCTGTCTTTTACATCTCTCCCGGAGGGGCTTATGGCTTCACTCGTCGGTTGGTAGATTTAAAAACGACCGATTTGCCTTCGCTGGCACGGGGGCATCTCGAGACACTGCTGGCCCAGGTCAGAACCGCTGCTCCAGCCACCGCCGATAAAATGAGCCGCTATCACCTGCAAGACCTGGCCAAGCGCCTGGATTTGGCCCTGAACCCTCGCTAAGGGGAATAATTTGAAAGATGAAGGCGGTCGGCTTGATTTCCGACCGCCTTTTATTTGGGGAAAAATAAATCGGGCCATTCGCCAAAAATCAAATCAACTGTATTTGATAACTGACCCAACCGAATAGCCTTCCAATGGCTGTCTTCCATTCAAAAAAGCCAGTTCTATCAAAAAAGACAATTGTACGACTTTGCCACCTGCTTTCTCTACCAGGTGGGCGGCGGCGGCGGCAGTGCCTCCGGTGGCCAGCAGGTCGTCGTGGATAATGACTTTGGCTCCCGAGGGGATAGCATCCTGGTGGATGTGCAGGGTATCAGTGCCATACTCTAGCGCATAGGACTGGGCGTGTGTGGCCGCTGGCAATTTTCCCGGCTTGCGAATGGGCACAAAACCCGCCTGTAGCCGCTCGGCCAGAAACATCCCGAACATAAATCCCCGCGACTCGATACCCGCTACGATGTCTATTTTCAGTTCCAGTTCCAGGGCCAAGCGCACCAGGTCGTTGCCTGCCATTTGCAAAAGCTGTGGATGTTTGAGAAGCGTAGTAATGTCTTTGAATAAAATTCCGGGCTTGGGAAAATCCGGCACATCGCGGATGTGGTCTTTGAAAATCTCTTCCAGGTTTGTCATCTCGTTTGAAAAAGCGGGTAAATACACGCGCCGTAAAATGGTTAAAAATGAAGGGTAATATATAAATAATCACAAAAGGCAAATCAATTCAAAACCCAAACAGTATAATTAAGAATAGCCGCAAAGCCCACCCAGAATAAGTAGGGCAGCAACAACAAGCCCCCCCACCTCGAGACCCGGAAAAACAATATAATCGTGATAATTAGTACCATAAAGAGGAGGCTGATGTCGAGAAGCCCCCAAGAAAGGAGACGCCACCAAAAACACAAAAGACCAGGCCGCATTTAAAACCAATTGCGCCAGAAACCAAGCCAGGGCAATTTGCACCCTTTTCTGGCTTCCGCCTCGGTTCCAAACCAAAAAGAAAGAAAACCCATCATCACATACAGGCTAATCCAAACTGGGGCAAATACCCAGTTGGGAGGATTAAAGGTGGGCTTTTGCAAAGTAGGATACCAGCTACTTACGGAGCTTTGGGTGGCATAGCTTGCCAAAAAACCCACCAACAGGCACATCCCCAAGCTCAGCACCAATTTACCCAGGGGTTTGGCCCATTGCCCATTGGGCAGTGATTTTGAAGCCGCACCAGCGACGAGCCTGCGCTCGATTTTTTCAGGTATTTCCATCTACAAATAAAACAAGGGCTTTTGAAAATACAAAATGATAATTTTCCTGTTTCGGGACTACGAAAAAGCCGGAAAATTTTGCGTCCAGGCTTGCAAAGCAACCTTTTCAATTTATCTTTGTCGCTCAAAGTTAAGCATTTATCATTACCTAATTATCGCAATAGCACTCTTGATACAATGGCAAATATTGGTAAAATCACCCAAATCATCGGGCCAGTTGTGGATGTAAGCTTCTCCCAAGAAGGTTCATTCCTGCCCCGCATCTATAATGCCCTTGAAGTAGTCCGTTCCAACGGCCAAGTGGTTGTTCTTGAGACCCAGCAACACCTAGGCGAAGACCGTGTGCGCACCATCGCAATGGACAGTACCGAGGGTCTGCAAAGAGGAATGGTGGTAACGGATACGGAATTGCCGATATCGATGCCCACGGGCGACGAAATCCGGGGCCGACTTTTCAATGTAGTGGGCGAACCCATAGATGGCATAGGCAAGCTGGATGTGAAAGTAAGAGCCCCTATCCATAAACCAGCACCCAATTACGAAAACCTGACCACCTCGGCCGAAGTACTTTTCACCGGTATCAAAGTGATTGACCTTATTGAACCCTATGCCAAAGGAGGCAAAATTGGCCTTTTTGGTGGGGCTGGGGTAGGCAAGACGGTATTGATTCAAGAACTCATCAATAACGTGGCCATGGCCTACTCAGGGCTTTCGGTATTTGCCGGCGTAGGAGAACGCACCCGCGAAGGAAATGACCTGCTCCGGGAGATGATTGAAGCCGGGGTAATCAAATATGGAAAAGAATTTGAGGAAGATATGCACAATGGCGGCTGGGACCTCAGCAAGGTGGACAAAGAAGAACTCAAAAAATCGCAGGCTACCCTCGTCTTTGGGCAAATGAACGAACCCCCCGGCGCAAGGGCCAGGGTGGCGCTCTCTGGCCTTTCGGTGGCGGAGTATTTCCGTGATGGCGAAGGCGAAGGAAAAGGCCGCGACATCTTGTTATTTATTGACAATATCTTCCGCTTTACCCAGGCAGGCTCAGAAGTATCGGCCCTCCTCGGGCGGATGCCCTCCGCCGTAGGCTATCAGCCTACCCTGGCTACCGAGATGGGCGTAATGCAAGAAAGAATTACCTCTACCAAAAGAGGCTCTATCACTTCGGTGCAGGCGGTCTATGTACCCGCCGATGACCTTACCGACCCAGCCCCAGCTACCACTTTCTCTCACCTGGATGCCACCACCGTATTGTCGCGTAAGCTGGCGGCACTGGGTATTTATCCAGCCATTGACCCACTCGACTCTACTTCTCGCATCCTGACCCCGGACATTGTGGGCAAGGAACATTATGATACGGCCCAGCAAGTGATTCAAACCCTGCAACGCTACAATGAGCTTCAGGATATAATTGCCATCCTGGGTCTGGATGAACTGTCGGAAGACGACCGCAAAACGGTGGACCGTGCCCGCCGGATTCAGCGCTTCTTGTCTCAGCCTTTCTTTGTGGCCGAGCAGTTCACGGGCCTCAAAGGGGTCCTGGTGGATATCAGCGACACCATCAAGGGCTTCCGTATGTTGCTCGAGGATGATTCGCTTTTGCGCTACCCTGAAGCCGCCTTCAACCTGGTAGGCACTATTGAGGAAGCCATTGAAAAGGCGAACGCCTTATCAAAGAAGCCGAAGGCCGCTAATCTGTCTTAATTCAGTGCTTGGATGGCTTATCTCAAGGAAAAGCCGCCCAGTACTTTAATTAATAAGAAAATATGCATATCAAAGTCATTACGCCCGACCGGAAAGTATTTGAAGGGGAGGTGAGCCAAGCTAAGTTTCC
>JAAUUB010000103.1 GCA_012031215.1 Microscillaceae bacterium
AATACCACCCAACAAATGAAAGAGAAACTCAATGTACCTACAAAACGTCCTTTAGCCGATTTTTACCTACCATTACCATCACAGCTAAAAATTTAGCCACTGAAATCACCAATTTTAATGTAAAAAATGATAATCTCTTGGGTGAACAAACCATCACTAGCGAACATACCAAAAACAACCAAGATGTACGCAACTTATTGCTCAAGAATAATATTTTACCCGAAAATTTACCCGCAGAGAAGGATATCAAAAAACTAGAACGTAGCGTGAAACAGCAAAATAAAAAGCTGCCTAGTGTAGGGGGTAAGTTTTAAATTTGGACTCTGCTCCAAATTCTTAGCGGAAGCGTTCAGAAAAGAGCATAGAAACGTAGTAATAGAGCCCAAAGGTTTTTGCATCATGAAGTCATGGTGTTGGATATTTATTTCAGAATTTTGGTAACTACTCAGGTAATAACTTTTTTGAAGCATTGAAAATCAAATAGTTATAAACATTAATAAAGTCATTCGCTTCTTTTAGTTACCTGATAATCAGTGGGTTGCAAAGAATGTATTGTTTTTGTTTCAATAATATCTATCTCACGGACTTACATAAGTATCTCAAAATCAGTCTTTAAATGTGTAATCAACCTACCTGAGTAGTAACAAGTCCTGAACGAAAGCTTAAAGGATAGTAAAATCAAACAAGTATTTTTACCCCCTTATTCGCCCAATTTAAACCTGATTGAGCGACTTTGGAAGTTTATGCGAAAGAAAGTTATCAACCATCATTTTTATCGTGAATTTGGTGATTTTAGAAAAGCCATTTTTAATTTCTTTGAAAATATCGCAGATTTTAGGGCAGAATTAGAAACCTTAATTTCTTAAAATTTTCATGTTCTTGAATCTAAACCAATTAATTTATAGTATAAATTAGGGGAGTTACCATACATTGGCCCATCAATATCAAAGATAAGAGATGAAAAGACTACTGCTTACCACATTTTTGATAATGCCAGTGCTTTCCGGATTTTCACAGCCAAACGCATATTCAGAGGCTGCAAAAAAATGCGCGACTGATTTTCAGGAGGGACTACTCACTATTGCGACGGAAGACAGGGACAGCGTTTTTTACGAAAAAATGGTCAATCTGAGAGACTGTTTTTTAGGGCTTAAATTCCCTGACTTTAGCCTATTGTCCATCGACAGAACGCCTTATTCTTTGAATGATTTGAAAGGAAAGGTAGTTATGTTGAATCTTTGGTTCATAGGTTGTGCTCCCTGTGTAGCAGAAATGCCAATCCTGGGCCAACTTGCCGAAGAATATCAGGGAAAGGATTTCATTTTGCTGACATTTTCATTAGATGATAATGCTTCTATTATGGAGTTTAAGAAAAAGAAGGAGCTGAACTTTGTAATATTTGCAAAATCCAGGCAAATCATCGAGGAATTGTTCTTACTCACATTTGGCTATCCAACAAATATTATTCTTGACAAAGAGGGAAAGATAGCGGAGTTTAAACTGGGAGCACCAATGGATGAGTCAGAATTACAAAAGATGAAATCAAGTTTCAAGGAAGTAATTGATCGGCTTCTAAAATAAAAATGCCAGAAAATATATCTGGCATTCCCCCACAGCTCCCCGCCGCTTATCCATTCTTGGCTTGCCTGGCCTTTAGCGCAAAAAGCCCCGGATGAGGGCATTTACGGCGGTGGCCTTTTCGAAATTGACAAAATGCCCGGCCTGGGGAATCATTTCCAGGCGGGCGTTCGGAATTTTTTCCTGACCCACGCGGCCCACTTTTTCGGTACTGAGCTGGGGGTTGAAAAATTTATTGGGAATAAGGGCATCTTCCTGACCAAAGATGAGGAGGGTAGGGGCTTGAATCTGGCTGAGCTTGTCAAAGACTGGCCCCTCGAGCATGGCTTTGACCGAAGCCGAAACGGCCCGGGTATAGGCCTTAAAATCCGCAGCATAGCGCTGGGCCTGGCGGTCTTTTATCATAAACTGGGCCGCATCGGGCATTTCAAAAAAGTTTTTTTCCAGGTTTTCCTGAATCTTGGCATCCGAAGAACCTTCTATTTGCTCCGGGCTGGTAAAGTTTTGCATCAGTTGGGCCTGGGCTTCGGTAAAGGTTTCTAAGCCGGCCGGGGCCAGGAGAATGATTTTCTCCACCTTTTCGGGGGCTTGCAGGGCCAGGGTCAGGGCGATTTGTCCGCCCATAGAATGCCCCACCAACACGGCCTTCGAGATAGATTTGGCTTCCATGAGCTCGCGCACGGCCTGCGCAAAAAAAGCCATGGAGTAAGGATAGTTTTGCTTAGACGACTGGCCATAGCCGGGCAGGTCAAGGGCCAGGCAGCGAAAGTCCTTTTGCAAACTGTCCAGGTTGGGTTGCCAGGCGGCCAGGTAGCTGCCCAGTCCGTGTATAAAAACGAGGGTAATAGGCCCCTGGCCCACTTCTACATAAGCCACCTCCGGCCCCGAGGGGAGTTTAGCCTTTTGGACGGGATAGGGATACGTAAAGGGCATTTTTTCCTGGGCCAGGCCCGCAAGGCCCAGCAAGAGCATCACACCCGTCAGTAAGCTTTTTTTCATGGCGAGGATATTTTCAATTCTCTTGACTAGCTAACAAAACAAAAGCCAAAGCTACGCCAGCAAAAGCGCAGTTTCAAGTAAAAAGCCAAAAATGCCCCTGGATTTGTAATGCTTTTCTCCGAAGGGAGTAGTCTAGACTATCATTTATCTAAAAACCCCAAATTTTCAAAAAAATGAAAAATCTCAGAAAAATGCTTTTGTGTACCGGGCTGGCCCTGGCCCTTTATGCCTGTGGTAGTGGCGGCGATGGTGAATCCTCGGGCGAAAAACAAACCACCCGCACCCAGAAAGACGTGGCTAAGGAGGAAGTTCCGGCCATGGCAGAGCAGGAATCGGTGGCCGAAGAGGCGGCCCCAGCCCCGCCCGAGCCACACGGAACCCCGGCTCCCAATACCGAATCGTATCAAAAAATAGAAGAAAACCCTTTTGTGGCCGCCCAGCAACAACCCGTCTCTACTTTCTCTATTGACGTGGACAATGCCGCTTACAGCAATATTCGGCGCTATTTGCAACAACAAAACCAACTTCCCCCCGCCGATGCGGTCCGCATTGAGGAAATGGTGAATTATTTCTCCTATAACTACCCCAATCCCAGCGGACCGCATCCTTTTTCTATCACCACCGAAGTAGCCCAATGTCCCTGGAACCCCCAACACCAACTGGTGCACATCGGTTTGCAAGGCAAGAAATTGAATTATAGTGATCTGAAACCGAGCAATCTGGTGTTTTTGGTAGATGCTTCTGGTTCTATGCAGGATGCCAATAAGCTCCCCCTGCTCAAAAAATCCCTGGCATTGCTCCTGGACCAACTCAGCCAGCAGGACAGGATTGCGATAGTGGCTTATGCCGGGGCCGCCGGGCTGGTTTTGCCTTCTACCCCAGCCAGCCAAAAATCCAACATTCTTAGTGCCCTAAATCAACTGGAAGCCGGGGGTTCTACGGCCGGAGGCGAAGGTATAGAACTGGCCTACCGGATTGCCCGCGAAAACTTTATCAAGGGGGGCAATAACCGGGTGATACTGGCTACGGATGGCGATTTTAATGTGGGGGCCTCGAGTGCCGAAGAATTGGTGGCTTTGATTGAGCAAAAGCGCAAAGAAGGGGTGTATTTGACCCTCTGTGGCTTCGGGATGGGCAATTATAAAGATGGCCAGATGGAAGCCCTGAGCAATGCCGGCAATGGCAATTATTTTTATATTGATGACATTCGGGAAGCCCGTAAGGTGTTTGTAACGGAGATGCGGGCCAATCTGTTTACCATTGCCAAGGATGTGAAAATTCAAGTGGCTTTTAATCCCCAACTGGTGAAAGCCTATCGCCTGATTGGCTACGAAAACCGCCGCCTCAACAATGAAGATTTTGAAGATGATACTAAGGATGCGGGCGAACTGGGGGCCGGGCACAGTGTAACGGCATTGTACGAAATTATTCCGGGCAATTCTCCCTCCAACCAAGTGGTCAGCCGCCAGCAGGGGAGCACGCCTGCCGAGCGCATATCGCTCAATGCCGAAACCCTTCTGGGTGTGCGCTTGCGCTATAAGCCCATTGGCAGTGAGCAAAGTGTCCTCTTGAGTGCCGATGTAAAAAATAAAAACCAGGATTTTGCAGTAAGCAGTCTTGATTTCCGGTTTTCGGCGGCCGTGGCTGGCTTTGGGCTCTTGCTCCGAAATTCTGCCTATAAGGGGCAACTCCGTTATGAGGACGTGATAAAAATGGGTAAAACGGCCCTGGGCAAAGACCCCGATGGGTATCGGGCGGAGTTTATCCGTCTGGTCGAAACGGCAAAGCTGCTGAAGTAAACCCGCCAGTGCCCTTTTTATTTTAAAAAAAGCCGCCAGGAGGGGGCTTTTTTTTATTTTTTACGGAAAAATTGGCTTGAATTGGCTTTTTTTGTAGCCGAAGTAAAGAGATAAACCTTATCAAAGATGAAAACAATGCGCAACACCAGCATTTGGATTATGGGGGTCTTTTTTTTCTTAAACCTTTCGGCTTGCCGCAATACCGGAACCGTTCTGCACCTGCCCGACCGGAAAGAAAGTTTTAAGATTTTTAATTATATCATTAATGATGGCTGCATCTCTTTCAAAAGAAATCCGAAGGCCAAAACGGGCGAAACCATCTGCAATGAAAAATTTTGGATAGAAACAAATTTGTCCAACGACCATTAGGCAAATAAAAAATCGGGACTCATTTTTAGGCGGACCCCGATTTTCAGCTCAGCAGATTCCTCACAGTTGGGCCTCGTTTGTTTACTTGACCACTTCTTTTTCTTTAATACGAGCGGCTTTGCCCATCTTGCCCCGCAGGTAGAAAAGACGCGCCCGGCGCACCATACCGCGCCGCAATACCTCAATTTTATCAATATTGGGGGAGAGAATAGGAAATACCCTTTCTACTCCCACGCCATTGGATACTTTGCGTACCGTAAAGGTTTCGCCATTGGTGTTGACGTTACGGCGCTGGATGACCGTCCCTTTGAAAACCTGAATCCTTTCTTTGGTTCCTTCCCGGATTTTTACGTGGACATTGATGGTATCGCCCGCCTTAAAATCCGGCATTTTTGCGCGGATTTCTTGGTTTTCCGCTTCCAACATTTTTATTAAATCTTTCATGATACGCCTTAATGAGTGTTTCGCAAAAAGAGTTGCAAATCTAGCTTATTTTCACAAAAAACCCAAAGACCTTGGCTTAACCTTCTGACTTCTTTTGGCGAGCGGCTTGTTTTGCTTTTAGCGATGCCAATACCTGAGGCAAAGGCCCGCTGGGATTGAAAAGTATTTCTAACTCCCGGTATTCAATTCGGACATATCCACAACCCCGGGCTTCATAAGGCAAGCGTTCGGTCAGATGAAAAGTAATCTTATCTTCACTCAAAGAAAAGGAGTTACTTTCTTCGGGTGCCAGCCGGCATTTGGCCAGTACTTCTTCCGCCAGTTTGCCGCCACAGGATTTATTGATGCGTTGCAGGAGCAGCGCATTGAGTTGGCTGAGGGCATTGGGTTTGAACAAGTCCTGAATCTGGAAGACCTTAGCCCGGCGATAGTCCATGTTGATGCCATGCGAATCGTCAAAAAGATAGGTATCATTATTTTTAGACAGCTTATGATGTTTGCTAATACTGACCAAGTGGTTAGTAAAGAGGGTTACGGCAAAAGTTACTTCTTCGGAAAAGGGAAAATTGACCTTGCCCACACTGTCCATCAGGGTGTGTGATTCAAAATAAGATGAAATGGCCAGATTTACTTTGTTTGCCATCACGGGGTCTTTGATGCCCAGCAACTGCGGGAAGGTGATGCGGATGGTCTGGGTTTTTTCATAATTATCTTTATTAAGCTCGAGGTCATCAATCTTAACGGCTTCGTTTTCGGTGCGGTCTTTGGCCTGGAGGCTGAAGGCTTGTTCGGCTTCGCTACCTGAGGCCCGCCAATTGCCGCTGAGGGAATTATTGCGTAGTTTACCGCTCAGAATGCCCTTGGGTTCTCCCCTGGCATTGAGCGCGCTTAGCTCAAATGATTCCCCGTCCGGCCGAAGTGTACCCTTGAGAAACACATCTTCCTGGCTGCTTGTATTCCAATACACCCCCGACAGTTCGTCGCCAAAGCGGCGCAGATTCATTTGAATAGGTCCCTGACCCGGCATTTCTCCATAAAAAGTCAGGTCAAAGCTTTCCAGATTGGGCGTGGGCGAAAGGGCCACTGCTTTGATTTTGGCAGAGGCACTACTATCGGACTTGTCCGGGCCCGAAGGCGCATTTTGGCCGGGCTGGCAGGCCGGGAAAAGCCCTGCCCAGAGGCCTATGTACAGCACTAAAAATCTTTTTAAACTTTCGGGATAAAATGTCCATTCTTCGATTTGTATTTGAGGTTTAAGATCACTAAGTCTGTACCAGGGGCTGTGTGTTGGGTTGACCCGATTGCGGACGATGTGGATGTCCTGAGCGGGGCGTGCACTTTGCGCCAGCAGAAAGATGATTTCGCCCGTTTCGAGATGGCGGGCCATATCCACCACTATCATCACGTGGCCCGGAAAGGCCCCGCGCACCAACATATCGCCAATGTTGATTTCCTCGAGAGTAGGCACGGCACGCAGTTCTTTTTCCAATGACCAGGAGCCAGCATAATTGAACACCACGTCCAGGTAATGCCGAAAATTTGTATAAGAAGCGTCATAAGCTGCTTTCTTGACCCATTGTATCTGATTGCCCTGCAACAAAGCCCGGTAGCCTTCGCGCCAGTGCAGGTAATGAGCCGTGTCGCCACTGGTGAAATTGAAATGAATTTCCTCAAAGCGTTGTTGGGCAAACAAATATTCGGCTCTTAGCCTAATGGCCGCATCGGCGCATTGTTGCAGGTTGCGAGTGCCTACATCTATATCCAGCACGGCCCAGCCAAAGCTCTGGTCGGGTTTGCGCTGTCCAGTATGTAAATAAATCAGGGTGTCTTTTTTGAGCGGCAAACTTTGAAGATAAGCGGCATAAGAACTCGGAGGGGGGGCCACTCTTTGAAAGCCTTCCAGAAGAGAAATATCCGCAATCCGCCCGGGGTAAGGCGGCCGCATTTCTGAAGGCAGGGGCAGGGCCGCCTGGGCCAAAAGCAGGGTTTCTCCTCCACTGTAGGTCAGCCAAATAATAAAAAACCACTGTTTCATACGTATTCTTTTGTTGGGGCTGCTTTTTTACCCACTTATTCGTTCATCTAAAATAGAGACGGCCAGGGCCCACCTTTATCCTTGGGATTGTGCTTGCTTCAAAACAATGATTATTCCAATTTCAAACGCCTCCTTAAGCTCCACGAAAAACACCCGGCTGGATTTGGACAATCAACAAAAAAATAATATTTTTCAAAATTGATGCTAAACTAAATCAAGATATGAATGAAATACTTTTTGAAGCTTCTTACACCCGCATTGAGTTGGATGCCGAAAACCGGGTCATTATTTTACGCCTGATTGGGGTCATCAACCACGAGGATTATAAAAACATGTGGAATACCTTCATTGATAAAGTCCAGGAATATGATATTCAGAAGATGATTGCCGACCAAACGGCCCTAGAACGCTCAGGGATGGAATCTAAGGCCTGGCTCGTGGCCAAATGGTTTCCAAAAGTCCGCAAGATTCTGGGCAATGATATTAAAATTGCCCTCGTTACATCGAGGAGCTTATTTACCCGAATCGGGGGAGAATACATCGTGAATGCCGTCCGAAGTATGAGTAAATTTGACATTCGGATGTACAACACTTTTGACGCCGCCCTCGAGTGGCTCAAAGAGCCGCCCAAGACCCCAGAAAACTAAACCTTTTATGCGTGTAATGATTATCAACGGCCCCAACCTCAACCTTTTGGGCAAGCGCGAGCCCGAGGTTTATGGTCATCAGTCTTTTGAAGACTACTACTGCGACCTCAAAAGCCGCCACCCGGGCATTCATATTGATTATTTCCAGTCAAACGCCGAAGGGGCCTTGATTGATAAGCTGCACGAGGTGGGCTTCCAGTATGAAGGCATTATTCTCAATGCCGGGGCTTTGAGCCATACCTCCCTGGCCCTCAAAGATGCCATTGCGGCCATCACCAGCCCCGTGATTGAGGTGCATATCAGCAATGTGTATGCCCGCGAGGCTTATCGCCACCACAGCCAGCTTTCCGAAAAATGCTTGGGAGTATTGGTAGGCTTTGGCTTGTTTGGCTACGATTTGGCCCTTCATTTTTGCTACATCAGCAGGGCCAAAGCCTGGGCCAGTAAATTGACCCGCCCACCCGGAACGAAAAATATATTTTGAAAGCCCAGGCGATAAATCGGGGTTTATCCGCAAATTTGAGATTCAAGCAAGCCCATCAATTTTTTATTTTATGAAATTTTTTTTGCATGATTTTGCTAAAGTATCTGGTTATCCCCTTGCTTGGTATTTCGTTTTTGGTGTTTTTATTGCTTTTGCTGGATACCGATTATCAGGATACCTCTGCGGTCGAGAAAGCGTTTCCCCAACAGATTGCACCCTTGCGCCAGGCCCCGGCCCTTGACTCTGTGGAGTATCGGCGTTTGCTTGCCCTTTATGGAAAAAACAAGAAACTTCCCTCTGGCTACGAATGGCCTGCTTTGATTGCCCTCGCGCATTACCCGGAGCTGAAAGATATACCGATTGAATTTATCCAGATGCCTACCTGGATTCCCCTCTCTTCGCGCCCTCACCCCTGGCGCTTGCTCTTTCCCTGGCAAAAACGGGTGTACCTGGTTGTCATCAGTACCCGGTCCGAAGATTTTTTGGAGCCCATCCTCTTGCACCGTCTGCCGCTCAACTGCCAGGTGGGCGTGATAGGGCATGAACTGGCCCATACGGTCTATTACCTCGATAAAAGTGCCCTTCAGCTGGCGGGGGTGGCCCTGGGCTATTTATCCATTCCTTTCCGAAAAAAGTTTGAAAAAAATACCGACCGGCGCGCCATTGCACACGGCTTGGGCTATTTTTTATATGATTATGCGGTGTTTGTGCGCCAGGCACTCAATTTTGAGGAAATGGACAATCAAATGGCCCAGGGAGCGGAGGATACCTACCTTAGTCCTGAGGAAATCAAAGCCGAGATGAAAAAGAATTCAATATATCGCTTAGAGAAAAAGCAATGACGTGGACAAATACCCACTTCTTACCCGGCAGCCGGGTGTCGGCAGGATAGCTGTTCGCACAATTTTTTTATGAGCGCGATTTCTGAAATTTAGCATTCCGCTTCGCCGGGATAGCGAGGGCTATAATGCCTTTTGAGCCAGGTAGAGAGCCCTTCCAAACCCGGAAACAGCACCCGCTCATTGATATTGGCCTGGTCGAGCTTGTCGCGCACCTCCCATTTGAGGGCCGCCGGGATGATGATGCGAAAATATAAATCTGGGTGCTGGGTGAGCCATTCATTGAGCAGGCCGTTTACGTCCGACATCGCCGAAAAAAGTGCAAATTGGTTGACAATGCGGTCGTCAAAGGAGGGCGGTTCAAAAAAAATCACAAAGCGCTCCTCTTGCAAGGTGTCAAAATCGCGCCAGGACTTACAAACCGGATTGAGCAAGTCAGTGGTAAACTTGTTGGAACCTTCCTCCTGCAGGCGCTCTTTCAGCGCATCGGGCAAGAAATCAATGACTTTTTCGTGATTTACGGCCCAAATAATACCATCTTGCTCAAATTGAGAGAGTTTGGCAGTGGCAAAGTGCAGGGCCACATAAGGCGAGTAGGTCCAGTCGAGCAAGCGGGTTGGCAAGCCAAAGTGCTGGGCGATGGCCAGGGTGTCCCAGAAAGAGTCAATATTTCCCAGGCTTGTGATGCGCTTGGCATATTTGCGGAAGTTCCGAATAAGATGTCGTTCCACTTCGCCATAGTTTCCTCCCAGGCGCATCAGGCTGGTCTTGAGGTCATATCGGGCCTGGCCCAGCCCCCGATAGACATAGGGCGAGCGATAGCGGCGAAGCTTCTCTTCATACGCATCGTGAAAGAGGGCTTCCTGAAGCTCCGCCCAGTTTTGGACGTGGAGGTCATTGGGCAAAGATACTGTGTCAGACACCGCCTTGGGGTAAATGAGTTGATAGTCAAGAGGCACAGGAGAAACCTTGTGGAAACCCCGCAAAAGAAGCCACAAACCGGCGGATAAGCCCGGGTCAATAGCAAACTGTTTTGAGACAATCTGTTTGGCTTCTTCTCACAAAATTACGATTTATTGTCTATCTTTCGGCTTACAAAAACCGATTGTCTATGTCATTTTTGCATTGCCTGATGGTGTTGATAATAGGCGGAGCAGGTGTAGCTTGCCAGCCTCCCGTTACCGAAAAAGTAGCTCAAAATATCCAGGAACTATCTCCATCTAAACCCAAAACAGGTCCAGTTCAAAAAAGCACGATGAATCCTTCCGACCACGCTCCGGCCCCCTCCGCCATTTCGCCCACCTTTACCGAACATCTGGCCCCTGTATTATTGGCCCTTGAAAAGGGGGATACTGTGCGAATGGTGTGCTATGGCAACAGCATCACCAATGGATACAAAGTGGGCACGTATGGACAAGTTGCCCGGCCTTATCCCGAAGTGCTGGAAGAATTACTACGGAAGCACTACCAAAACCCCGTAGTGATGGTGCAGAATGAAGGCCATAATGGCTGGAAAAGCAACCAAGCCCTGGCCCAGGCTTCGGCCCTGGTACTGTCACAAAAGCCAGATTTAGTACTGATAGAGTTCGGCATCAATGATGCCTACAGCAATTTTTCGGTAACGGTGTTTATTCAAAATATCCAACAACTGGTGCAATTGCTGCGGCAAAATGGGGTGAGGGTCTTGCTTTTAGCCCCTACCCCTATCCACACCTCTTATGAAGCCAAGGTGCAGGCTTATACCCCCGCCCTGGCCCGCCTGGCCGAGCAGGAAAAAATTGCTTTCTTTGACCTGCACCAGGCTTTGCTTTTGCGTTTAAAAAAAGAAGGACTCACTATGACCCAATTGTTGCCCGATGAGGTTCATCTGGCCGATGATTACTACGCCTGGATTGCCGAAGCTGTTTTTCATTTTTTTCTTTCATTTTAATTTTTACTCAACTCCTTACCCCTTATGCAAAAAAAAGCCCTTACTTATTTTCTGGCCTTCTTGCTCATCCTCTCGCCAGTGGCGGTTTTGATGGCACAGGAAGACCAACCTGTGGTCAACATCCCGGAAAAATTTAACTTTGCTTCCCGCCTGGAAGTAAAACTTTATCTCGATGAGGGCGAACGCAAAGCGCAACTGACGCTCCACCTCCACCACAACCAGGATGGCCATCAGGCCCTCATCAAGCCAGTTTCTTTTTATGTCAAATCTGCCGAAGAGTTTGAAGACACGCGTGAGTTTGAGGGAGAAGCACTTATCTACGACCAAATCGGTGGGCAAACCTATGACCTGCACCGCCCGGCGGATAAAACAGGGAAAATGATGAAGAATCAAGTTAACACCTCCCTCGACCCCGACGCGGTGAAAATAGAAAAAACGGGCGAAACCAAGAAAATCCTGGGCTATGACTGCCAGCGGATAGTCTATCGCAGCCCTGAGGCCGATATTGAACTCTGGATAACAGAAGCCTTAAATCTCCCCAATTATATTTCCTGGTTTACCAATTTGCCCGCTCAGGGCTTCAGCGAAATGTTTCCTTTTGCCACCATTCCGGAAGGCTTTCCGCTCGAAATCAAAGTGCTGGCTTATGGCACCGGAGGCTGGGAAGAACGCAACATGCGGCTTGAAGTACTGGCCATTCACCCGGATGCCCCTTTAGAGTTTAATATGAAGGAAATAACGTGGAACGCGCCAGAAGAAGAGTATGAAGAGGCTGTTGAAGTTGAAATGCCCATTGAAGAAGTGCCTGAGGTGGAGGTAAGCCCATTAGAAGAACCTGAATCGCCCACCCCCTCCAAGAAGAAAAAAAAGCAAGACCAAAAAAGCAAAGCCCTAAGCACTACCTTCTACACAAAGAAACCCTTCTTTTGAGGAGGGTATTTTTTTTGAATAGCCCCAAAAATAGCCTAACTTCGGCCTTGCATTTGGCTTATTTTTTTTGAAATCCTATGCTGGTAAAAACGCGGGGCATTGTCTTGCAATACCTCAAATACCAAGAAACTTCCATTATTACCCGGATTTATACGGAGCAATTAGGTTTGCAAAGCTATATCGTCAATGGGGTTCGTTCCCCAAAAGCCAGGCAAAACCGAATGGCCCGCTTTCAGGCCCTGACCTTGCTCGATATGGTGGCCTATTATAAGCCTCACCGCGCTCAGCTCAACCGCCTGGCCGAAGTGCGCTGTGCCCATCCTTTTGTCAGTTTGCCTTTTGAGGTCAAGAAAACGGGCCTGGCCCTTTTCCTGGCCGAGATATTTGGCAAGACTTTGCAGGAAGAAACGGGCAATGTTCCTCTATTTGATTTTTTATGGAATCATATCCGGCTGCTGGATAGCCTTTCCCAGGGGTACGAAGATTTTCATCTTTTTATGCTGGTGCGCCTGAGTGCCTACCTGGGCTTTGGTGTAGAGGCAGGGCAGGATTTGCTACGAGAACTGGAAGAATGTAAGCCCTTGTTGCTTCCGGCTTCAGAGCGGCAAATCTGGACCCAGGCCATCGATACCTGGCTGGCCCAAGCCTATTATCAGTCCTTAGCCTGGCCATCGTCCCAGCGGGGGGCCTTGCTGGATGGCTTACTGGATTTTTATCGCCTTCATTTTCAAAACTTTGACAGCCTCAAATCGCTCAATGTTTTAAGAGCGCTGAATCGGGCCTAGGCACGGACTTTGATTTTGCCAGGCTAATCATCAGCACGCCCGCCATTACAAACACTGTCCCCAGAATTTGATACAGCCCAATGGCTTCATCCAAAAAACGCTGGCCAGCACAATGGTGGAAATAGGGCCAATACTGGAAATGATGGCCGTATTACCCGCCCCAATACGCCCAATTCCTGCCGAAATCAAAAAAGAAGCCGCCACCGTGGCCAGCAAAGCCATCCCCAGGCTGTGCCAATATACCGCCGGGGCAAAGTGGAAAATATTGAGCCCATTGGCCAGGAATGCATGTAGCAAAATGCCCAAACTGGCTCCTGTGAGGGCCAGGGCATTAAAACGCACAGAACCCAAACGGGGAATCATGGCCCCGCTGCCCACCAGATACAAAGCATAGGCAATCGCGGCACCAAAGACCAGCAGGCTTCCCCAGAGCATCTGAGGAGAGGCCGACAACTTAAAATCGCCCCAAAAAGCCAGCAAAATACCCAAATAGGTCAAAGAAAGGGCTATTTTTTGATTTTGGGCAATGGTTGTGCGGGTGCGCCAGGCCGAAACCACCACCACAATGGTCGGGTAGGCAAAGAGGATTAGCCGCTCCAGGGTGGCATTGATGAACTGTAAGCCCCAAAAGTCCAGGATACTGGCTGCATAATAACCCAGCACCCCCAAAAGGGCCACATAAGCCACATCCCGCCTATGCAAGGGTATCCCCCAGCCAGCCCAGGCCGCCGCCACCAGAAAGAAAGGCAGGGAAAAAAGCATGCGCAAAGCCAGCAGGGAAACCGCATCTACCTCGTAACGATAGGCCAACTTGACAAAGATGGCCTTTGTGGAAAACAATATTGCGCCCGCAAAGACAATCAGCCCGCCCGTGAGCAGAGAGGTGTTTTTTTTAGGCACGGGAAGGGAGTTCTTCGGCGTGAAAACCCGCCGCTACTACCAGGGCCACCACTTCAGCAGGGCTCAAATCAGTCGCAACAGTCAGTACTTTATCCGGGTCTTGCGTATCTACGGCCCAGCTTTCAATGTCAAGCGAATCATTGAGAAAAGGACTGAGGGCCCGGACACAATTGCCGCAGTTCAGGTTGGTTTTAAAGAAATAGGTTTGGGTAGTCATGTTCTTTGATTTATTTGATTAACAAATAAAAGCAAAGAAAATTCTCCCCCGTCAAGGGGAGAATGCCCCGGATAGCCCCCTGAAAAATAAACCATTTTTCACAAAAAGGCAAGCCCCGGGGCTTGCCAAACAGACAGAGATAAAATACCCGTTTAGGCCAGGGCTTCCTTACGAAAACTAGCTTTTTCCTTGCCCAGCCCCCCCAGGTGGCGGCAGTCTTTGAGATGTGCCAATCCTTGAAAATCCACCGGAGTTTTTTCATAGCCATAGTTGTCGGAGAGGGTTTGGGTAGAGCGGGTATCGGCCATTCCTACTTCTACATCGTGCATGGTTATCTGACAGGGGTGTTCATAGCCACAGGCGTGGGTAATCTGCATCACTTCCTTGCGATAAGCCGTCATAAAATTATGAAAGCGCACGGCTTTATTGGTAGGGTCCAGCCCGCTTTGGAGCCACCAGTTTTGGGTCGCTACACCCGCCGGGCATTTGTTGGTATGGCATATCTGGGCCTGAATGCAGCCTATAGAGAGCATGGCTTCGCGGGCAATGTGAATCAAATCAGCTCCCATGGCAAAGGCCATCAGGGTTTTGGAAGGGAAACCAAGCCGCCCCGAGGCAATGAACACAATGCGCTCGGTGAGCCCTCTTTCCTGAAATACTTTATAAACACTCGGAAAAGCAAAAGCTATGGGCAAAGAGACGTGGTCGGCAAAGGAATGAGGGGCCGCGCCAGTGCCGCCTTCCCCCCCCATCAATAGTAATAAAATCGGGCCCGGTGTTGCGCTTCAGCATCAGGTCGGCCAGTTCCTGCCACATTTCCAGCCGCCCCACTGCGGCCTTAAAGCCAACTGGAAGCCCAGTGTTTTCGGCAATGTCTTCAATAAAATCAAGCAATTCAGGCACATTCGAGAAAGCACTGTGGGTAGCGGGCGAAAGTACATCTTTGTCCATGCCCACGCCGCGTATCTCGGCAATTTCTTTGGTAATCTTCTTGGCGGGCAGGATGCCTCCCTTGCCGGGCTTTGCCCCCTGAGAGAGTTTTATTTCTATGGCTCGCACAAAGGAGTTTTTTTGGGTAAGCTCTACCATCTTTTGCATCGAGAAATTACCGTCAATATCCCGAACGCCAAAATATCCTGTACCAAAATGAAACATCACATCCGCACCATAGGCATGATAGGGCGAAAGGCCTCCTTCGCCGGTGTTGTGGTAGCAACCTGAGGTAAGTGCTCCCTTGTTGAGGGCAATGACGGCATTGCGGGAGAGCGACCCAAAACTCATCGCCGAAATATTGGTGATGGAATAGGGCCTATAGGGCCGCTTACGACGATTGTATTCCCCCATTATCTTGGCACAAGGCACAAAAGATTCATCCACTATGCTTGGATGGCCCGGAGCTGGTTTGTAAGGAAAGAGCGAGGGGTTGATGAACACATGGCCGGGGGCATAAATATCTTTATCCGTTCCAAAGCCTTCGTAGTTATTTTCTTTTTTGGCCGAAGCATAAATCCAGGACCTTTCACTCCGGTTGAATGGCAACTCTTCCCGGTTGCTGGCCACAATGTACTGGCGCAGCTCCGGGCCGATGGATTCAAGTAGGTAGCGCAAACGGCCAATCACCGGAAAATTATGTTTAATGGTTTGTCGCCGGTTGGTTACATCGCGAATAAACATGTAGAGCAAGATAAGTGGAAGCGCCGCCATGAAATAATGAAAGAAAGCCACTTCTCCGGCAAAAAAGGATTCAAGGTAATCAGACAAAAGCATATCAGGAATTTAGTTTAGGTAAAGGCAAAATGATTATTAAGGGCAAGATACAAAAAGAGAATGATTTATTTTATTGTTTTTTTTTAAATAAACCAAGTTTTATTTGTATATTCTTTATCAATCTCTTTGCCAAGTCCTGGCCAAAGGTGTTAAATCCAGTAGTGGGAATACGTTTATTTTTTTATAGATTATCGTACCCGACCCAGTCTGTGCCAGCGCATTTTGCCCTGGCCCCATTTTTTGCTTTTATCCAGCGAAAGCCAAACCAGCCAGGCCTTGCCAATGAGATGGCTATCCGGCACAAAACCCCAATAGCGCGAATCCCAGGAAACATGATGATGATCGCCAAGCACGAAATAATAATCTTGTTGGAAGGTGTGTTCACGCAGGGCCTGCCCATTGAGATAGAGGGTTTCATCCCGAATTTCGGCTTTTTGCCGGGGCCCAAGTTCAAAGTTCAGGATGAGAGGGCCATACCAGGCCAGGTTGTTGGCCGATAAGGGGATTTTCATGCCCCGCTGCGGCACTACCACCGGCCCATAGTGGTCGGCATTGCCTGTTTGCCTCCCGGTCTGGGGATAGAGGGTGGAATCAAACTCCTCGGCGGCTTGTTCCTGGCGGGTAAATCCTTTTATCAATCCCACTTTCTGTAAAATCTTAAAAGACTGGGCGGCTTCGGGAGTCGCATAGGTAGTATAGTGCCATTCTTTGCCTTTTTTCTTGATTAGGTCTTGGCGAATGCCGAAACGGGCAAAAAATGCCGGGTTTATAGGCTTGCGGGCCTGCAAAAAATAACGAAATTGCCGTTTTTCCGGTGCGGGCAGCAGTTGACGGTTGGCATATACCCGGGCCTGGCGAATTTCAAGGGTATCGCCGGGAAGCCCCACACAACGCTTGACAAAGGGGCTTCGATGCTCCACCGGGTGTTGGCGGTCGGCGGGGTCATTGAACAGCAGGACATCATTATGGCGCACCCTTCCAAAACGCCATCTTCCCACCGAGAAACCCCATTTTTCTAATGAAAAATAAGCAGGCCACTGAGTGTGGCCAATCTTTTGGTGGGCAAAGGGAACACTCAGAGCGCTGGGGCTGCGCGGGCCATACGACCATTTACTGACCAATATCCAATCTCCGGCCAGCAAAGTTCCCTCCATAGAAGCGGAAGAAATGACAAAGGCCTCCAGCACCAGCCAGCGAAAAAGCAAAGCCACTATCAAAAGCCAAAAAACTGAACTCAGCCACCGAAGTAGCCAATGACGGCGGCGACTGCGAGGGGCCTCGGGCGATACCGGGTCAGGACTTGGGTTTTCAGCATCCATGTTTTGCAAAGTATTGAAATACAGGGCTTAATTTTAGCAGAAAAACCCACAAATCCTAATTTTCGTGGCGGGCTTTCCAAAAATAAAAAACCTTCCCCGCCGAATTGGTGGGGAA
>JAAUUB010000104.1 GCA_012031215.1 Microscillaceae bacterium
AACACAAAGATAAGTTTCCCGGATTGATTCTGTTTTTTTCTGCCCACGTATTTTCCTGATATTGAGGGCCTTTGGCCAAGTGCCTTCTGCTTCGGAGGAGTTTGATTTGCCTTGCCCCTATGTTCATTAGGAAGGCAGGTTGCGCTTCGGGATTTTTGCCCGAGAATCCTAGAACAAGACAGGAGAAATTTTTTAATTCCAGCGTATCAATTAGGGGAAAAATTTGTTGGCTAAGGCGCTGGTTATTCATAATTCAGCGTTGTTCGGGAGGCTTGGCCCACACCTTCGCAAAGCAACTCCCAGTTTAGCCTAAACCAAACGAATGGCAAGATGCCTTAGACCATCTCCACGACATACTCTTCAATCATTTTCTGATTGCAGGCCACCCCAATGAGGAAAATTTGTCGGCCTTCGGCGGCATATTTTTCGGCGTAGCCCTTTGTTTTGATTTGTTCCAGGGCCTTTTCGGCCCGCTCATTCACTTTAAACTTAAAAATGTAGAGATGGCGGGCTGTCCGCACCAGGGCATCTATGCGTCCCCGGGCCGTGCTCACCTCGGCCTCGGCATAAAAGCCCAGCAGGGTAAAGGTCAGAAAGATGATGGCGTGGTAATAACTTTCCTTCCTTTCTTCAAATATCTGATAAGGAATCTTGGCAAAAAGCCCGTTGAGATGGGTAAAAAAGCCTTCCAGGTCGTCTTGTTCAAAGCTGCGCTTCATTTCCACCACCAAAGCATTGCTTCCAATACTGTCGGTATGGGCATACTCGGCCAATAGCATCCGAAGCATGGTGTTGCGCACTTCCATGTTGGGATAACCCAGGCGGTACACATCCAGAAAGGTGCGCTCTTTGAGGGTTAGAAAACCCGTTTGAAATAAGACTACCAGTGGATGGATATTGCTGATATCAAAACTGCCCAGGCTGAGGCTGTCCATTTCTATTTCGCTCACGTCATAATATTGCCGCTCGGCCATTTGCTTGACCAAAAAGGTGGGGATGCCCGTTTCGAACCAATAGTTATTAAACTTCTGATCCATCATAAAATTTAAGATAGAGAAAGGGTTGTAGAGCCTTTCGCCTCCAAAGCTGTAGCCATTGTACCATTCGCGGATGTCTTGTCGCATCTGGGCCACGGTGCGCCGCTGGTTTTGGGCAATTTGGGCAATGCGCTCTTCAAAGTAAAGTTCCAGTTCGGCTTCGGTATAGCCCAGCAGGGTCTCGCCAATGCGGCTCAAACTAAGGTCATAGAGGTTATTGAGTTCCGAAAAGACGCTCATTTTGCTAAACTTAGAAACCCCCGTCAGGAAAAAAAAGCGCAGGTGCGGGTCCAGGTCTTTGAGTGGTGAATAAAATTCTTTCATTATCTCGCGGTTTTGCTCGGCAATGGGGAGTTCGTCCTGGCTCAAAAAATCAATGATGGGCTTGTCGTATTCATCAATGAGCAGCACCACCTGGGCCTCGTATTTTTGGTGGAGTTTTTTGATAAGCCATTCCACTGCCCCCCCCAAACGGTCGGTAGGGGAGAAGGGAAAATCCACTTCTTTTTCCTGGGCTATTTCTTTGAGCATTGCTTGCAGATAAGCCCTGAGGCCCACTACCCTAAAATCTCCTTTGGCAAAGCTGAGGTGAACGACCGGGTGAGCAATCCAATCAATCTTGTCTTCAATCCAGAGGTCCTGAAAGAGGGCTTGGTTTCCGCAGAAAAGCTCTTTGAGGGTGCTCACCAGCAAGGACTTGCCAAAGCGACGTGGCCGGGAAAGGAAATAGGCTTTAGAGCCGCTGACCATTTCATAGATGAGAGGGGTCTTGTCCACATAAAGAAAGCCTTTTTCTCGCAATTCTTTGAAATCCTGGATTCCGATGGGGAGTTTTTTCATGCCACAACAAATGAATGACCCTCTACAAAGATAAATAAAAAAGCGTGGAGAAAGGCACCGGCCGCCGACTTTTCAATTTCGTTTATTGAAACACTTCGAGCTTGTTATTATGGTGTCCCCCACTTTTTTTACACTCTATTACACTTTGACAAAGCAAGAGGAGGGCAATAAAAATGAAATCTTCTTTGCCACAGATGGAGAAAAAGAAGCCCTGATTTGCTTACATGTTTCCCTTGATATGGACACCGGAGAGCATTTCAAAAAACACACTACTCAAGAAAATTGAAGCATTATTTAGGCGATAAGTTTAAAGTCTTTTAGGAAGGCCCTCTACTCTCAAGACATTGGATTCTTCCTCCCGCCCGGTTTTGGGCCTCCTGGGGCCAGGGCAAAGGGCTTGCTGGCTGAGCCAGGGATTTGGTTTTCCGAAATAAATCGGTGACATTTGGATAAAATCATGAAGAGGGCCTTGCTAGTTTTTTTCCAGGCAGCGGCCTTCAAAAAAATACTAAACTTCACAACATATGTCTGATATACACATCGTGCGCAATCATCTCCTGACCTCTCGCCACGATGCCAAGCCTTTTGGCGTAGATTGGTTTTTCAAACCGGATGGCCAGGCTAAGCCTCTGGTGGTGTTTGTGCATGGCTTTAATGCTTTCAAAGACTGGGGGCATTTTAACCTGGTTGCCGAAGCTTTTGCCCAGGCGGGTTTCTTTTTTGTAAAATTCAATCTTTCTCACAACGGCACCAGTCCCGAACACCCTACCGAGTTTGTAGATCTGGAAGCCTATGGAAATGATAAATTTTCTACCGACCTGGATGACATTGGGCTGGTGCTGGATTTTATCCTGGACCATCATTTGTCCATGCGGCAGAACGCAATGCTTCCCAACTATGCCTGGTGGGCCATAGCCGGGGTGGTGCCCTGGCCATCTTGAAGGCAGGGGAAGAGGAAAGGGTTAAAAAGCTGGCTACCTGGGCTTCCATCAAATCTACGCGCCACTTTTGGACTCCACAAAACATTGAAGAAGTAAGCAAAAATGGGGTGGTGTATTACTACAATGGCCGCACCCAACAAAACCTACCCCTCTATTATGCCTATTATGAAGATGTGCTGCTCCACCCGGAGCGGCTCGATGTAGAAAAGGCCATCAAAAGGCTAGCTATTCCCGTTTTGCTGGCGCACGGCGATGCGGATGAATCTATTCCGATAGCCTTTATGAACCGCTTGCAGGAATGGCAAGCCCGGGCCGAAACCCTGGTGGTGGCGGGGGCGGGCCATACGTTTGGGGCTTATCATCCTTTTTCCGAACCAGAACTTCCGCCCCTGGCCCGTCTGCTGGTGGATAAAACGATTGCTTTTTTTCAGGAATGGTAAATAGCTCTTCGCTTTTCTCCGGCATTAAGAATGCGCAAATAAAAGTGGTTTTGAGCAAGGCAAGGTCTCAAATTATTAAAAATCAAGGTAATCAATCAAGTAAATCTTAAGAACCACTTCATTCTTGGGGAAATTTAAAAAATATACTGACCGCCTGTCTTCACCCGCGCGCGCTAAGATGCTGGTAAAAGCAATTGAGGCTTTTTGCCTTGATGGTATTGTATTTAGTCTATGCATTTGCCTGAAAAAGAAAAATAAAGTGCCCTGCGTATCCTCGCTAAGGGCTCCCTCTGCCTCCAAATTAAGTTCTTCCTGATTTGCAAACCTGTCGGCTTTGGGTATAACTTTGGGCTTAAAACAAAGCAAAGGCTGTCTTTTGCCAATAGGCCATCCCCATGAGTGCAAAAAAAAATCCCTGGGCGGTAGTACAAACCCGCCCCATTTATGAAAACCCCTGGATACGTATCAAGGAAGACCAGGTCATCAATCCTTCGGGAAATCCGGGTATTTATGGGGTGGTGCATTTCAAAAACAAGGCCATTGGCATCATCCCCCTGGACCAGGAAGGCCATACCTGGCTGATTGGCCAATATCGCTATCCCCTGGATGAGTATTCCTGGGAAATTCCGATGGGCGGGGGACCATTGGTCGAGGATACGCTGGTGTCGGCCCAGCGGGAATTGAAAGAAGAAACCGGCCTCACGGCCAGAAAATGGACCAAGATTGCCCGCATCCATACCTCCAACTCGGTTACAGATGAAGAGGGCTTTGTTTTTTTGGCCGAAGACCTCACAGAGGGCGAAACCGAATTTGAAGAAACCGAAGACCTGGCCATTAAAAAAATCCCTTTTGCTGAGGCCCTGGAAATGGTCATGAAAGGCGAAATTACCGATTCGCTCAGTGTGGCCGGGATACTGAAAGTGGCCCGCTTGCGTAATTTTTGAAAATCCCCCGTTTTTTACGAACTTAGGCCAAAACTAACCTGGCGCATGTATGGCCTCCTGGCTCCAAAAGCTTTTGAACTGGAAAACCTATCAGCGCACTTTGCGCCGCCTGCGGAAGACCAAAATTCAGCGTCGGAGTGCGCGTATTCCTTTGCTTAAGGTCTTGCAGGTGCTTTATGCCAAGCTGGTGCATACCAATGTCCACCAGCAAGCCAGCGCGATTGCTTTCAGCTTTACGCTTTCGCTTTTCCCGACTATTTTATTTCTTTTTTCGCTCATACCCTTTGTGGCGGGCACGATGTCTATGCCCAGCCTGGTGGCCCAGGTTTTGGCCCTGCTGAGCCAAGTCATTCCCGAAGGTATTTTTGAGTTTGTGGCCCCCACCATTGCCGATATTTTGCAAAATCCACGGGTAGATTTGCTTTCTTTTGGCTTTTTATTTGCCATTTATGCCGCTACGAGCGGCGTAGTAGAGCTGATGCATACCTTCAATGCCAATTTTGCTTATTCAGAAAAAAGAGGATTCTTCAAAAAAAGGCTGATAGCGGTAGGCTTGGCTTTCTTATTTGCTTTTTTGCTGGTCTTTGCGGTGGCCATTATCCCGGTTGCTGAGCTAGCCTTTCATTTTTTGCAAAAATACCGCCTCCTGGGCGAGCAGAGCCTATACTATCTTTTTGGTATTTTTCGCTATGCCCTAGCCTTCCTGGTTTTTTACATTGGTATCTCTTACATTTATTATATTGCTCCGGCGGTGCGCAAGCAATGGCGTTTTTTTTCCCTGGGTTCGAGCCTGGCGGCGCTTTTTGCCATCATCAGCACCAAAGGTTTTTCATACTATCTCAGCAATTTTGCTACTTATAATAAACTATATGGCTCTATCGGCACCCTCATCGCTTTGATGATATGGCTTTATCTGCTGGCCTGGATTCTGCTGCTGGGCTTTGCCCTCAATGCCAGCATCGCCGAGGCCAAAGTAGCCCACGAGAAAGAAATGAAAGAACGCCTGAATATGCTCGAGGATTTAGAAAACTAAGCCCGGTCAAAGTTTTATGAGGAAGGCGGAGCGACTACCCAGATATTCGGCCCTTCTTCCTGCCAGGGCAGGCCCAGGTGCTTCAAGAGTGCTTTCAGCTTTTCGGGCTGTTGGGGAAAATAATCCTCGAGCAAAGGGATGAGCTGCTGATTAAAGATAAAGGGCAGGTCTTGGGCGTTTTTTTGCCAGAAGAGGGCCTGTCCTATCAATCGCCCTTTTTCATTCGTCTCCTGAAGAAGCCATTGGTTCATCTGTAGCATCACCTGGCGCAAAGTAGCATCCTGCACCAGGGCAGGCTCAGGATATACGGCCTCAAACACAAACCGTCGGCGCAGGGCCGTATCTAGCCTTTGGATAGAATGGTCGGCGGTGTTCATTGTGCCTATCAGGTAGAGATTGGCGGGCAAGCTGAGCGAATCGCCCGAGGGCAATTGCAATTGTAGGGCCTGGGTGGCTCCTAGTCTTTTGTCGGCATCCAGCAGGCTGAGCAATTCCCCAAACACCAGGGCCGTATCCGCCCGGTTGATTTCATCAATGACCAGCACAAAGCGGGGCACCGAAGCCGTCTTGGCCGGCAGGCGTAGTTTCTGGGCAAAGGCACGAAGGTCTTGCCCCAGGCTTTGGTAAAAGAGCGCCTCTTTGTCCGAGGCAGTTTTTTCTTTTAAAAAATATTTTTCCAGTTTACCGATTTTGAGGACTTTTCTTTCTTTTTTGAGAATATTGCGCCGGGTGCGGCGGCGAAAATACAGGCATTCGGAGCCTATCTCAAAAATCTGGAAAGATTGAAAAATTCGGTGCGGGGCGTGCAGGCTCAGTTCAATTTCTTCGGTGTCGGGGTCAAGGTGTTGCGAAAGGAAAAGGTTGAGCAAATCGGCAAAGGGTATATTTTCAATTCCTGCCAAAGCCTGGCCTTGCTCCTGATAGAGCCGGGCCTTATCGGCCATGATTTTTAAAATCCCATCTCTTTTTTCAAAAAGCAGGGTGCCTGCCTGGATATTGGGCCGAAGCCCCTGGATAAAATCTTCGTAGGCAAAGCCGGGATGAAAACTCACGATGGCTATCTGGCCTTTTTTTTCGTGTTGGGCCTGCAATGCTTGTTGCTCAGCAGGGGAAAGCACCTCTAGCTGGGGCAAAGGAAGCCCCGAAGCCAAAGACAAAGCATAGCGCAAAGCCCGATGGGTTTTACCCGTGCCCGGAGGACCATACAAGATAAGATTAAGCGGAAACTCGCCCGTTTCGGGCCTAAACCCGGCTTTGCCCCAGAGGGCCGAAAAATCCTCAACACGGTTTTCGGGCATCTTTCTTTTTGCTTAGGTGTTGGTTTGCCCTCCCGGCCTTCTGGGGTGCGCAAGCCTGGATTTGCCCCCAAGAATCAAATACTTGTTTCATTACTTGCCGAAAAAGCCTATTTTTGTGTTTTAAAATTTAAAATTAATGCTTTAAACGGCATTGCCCAAAATCCTTAGTACATCGTAAATCCGCTTATTGATATATGCTTAAATTAGTAAACCAGGCCATTGCCGCCGTATTTGGTTCAAAATCGGCCCGCGACATGAAGGAACTCTGGCCTTATGTAGGGCGCATCAATCAGGCCTGGGAAGCCCTGAGGCAGGTAAGTGATGAAGAACTCCGGGCCCAAACCACCCAAATCAAAACCATTCTCCATGAAGCCCTGCAAGACATTGACCAGCAAATCTCCGACTTGCGCGAACAGGTAAACCAAGACCCTGACCTGAACCTTGAAGCCAAAGAAAGCCTTTTTAATCAAATTGACAAGCTCGAGGAAGCCCGCAACAAACGCCTTGAAGAAGTGCTGCTGGAAGTATTGCCCCAGGCTTTTGCCGTAGTCAAAGAAACGGCTCGCCGATTTAAGGAAAATGGCCAGATTCGGGTGAAAGCCAATGACTGGGACCGCGAACTGGCGGCCCGCAAGCCCAATGTTAAGATTGAAGGCGAAGAAGCCCTCTGGCTGGGCCGCTGGATTGCCGCCGACAACGAAATCACCTGGAACATGATGCACTATGATGTGCAACTTATTGGGGGGGTGGTCTTGCACCAGGGCAAAGTAGCCGAAATGGCCACTGGTGAGGGCAAAACCCTGGTTGCCACGCTGCCCGCCTATCTCAATGCCCTGGCCGGGCGCGGGGTGCATATCGTAACAGTCAATGACTACTTGGCCCGCCGCGACTCCGAATGGATGGCCCCAATGTTTGAGTTTCATGGCCTTAGAGTAGATTGCATAGACCGCTATCAGCCCAATTCGGACGAGCGCCGCCAAGCCTACCTGGCCGACATCACCTACGGAACCAATAACGAATTTGGCTTTGATTACCTGCGCGACAACATGGCTGACGAACCCGAACGCCTGGTGCAACGCCGCCATCACTATGCCATGGTGGATGAAGTCGACTCGGTGTTGATTGATGAGGCCCGTACCCCGCTCATTATTGCTGGCCCGGTGCCCCAAGGCGACCAGCACGAATACCACGAGCTTAAACCCCGGATTGCCCGACTGGTAGAGGCCCAAAGAAAACTAGTTTCGGACTATCTCAACGAAGCCAAGCGTAAAATCAAAGAAGGCAATGAAAAAGAGGCCGGATTGCCGCTGTTTCGTGCCCACCGAGGCCTGCCCAAGCTCAAACCGCTTATCAAATTTTTGAGTGAGCCGGGCATGCGTGTGCTGATGCAAAAAACCGAAAATAATTACCTTCAGGACAATGCCCGCCTGATGCCCGAAGCCGATGAGCCGCTTTATTTTACCATTGATGAAAAAAACAATCAAATAGACCTGACCGAAAAAGGGATTGACTACATCACGGGCGCGGGCGAAGACCCCAGTTTTTTCATTCTGCCCGATATTGGCTCGGTGGTCGCCCAGCTCGAGCAGGAAAAAGAAATCAGCGAGCGCGAAAAAGCCGAGCGAAAATCGGCCCTGGTCAGCGATTATGCCCTCAAATCGGCCCGCATTCATACCGTGAACCAACTCCTCAAAGCCTACACGCTCTTTGAACGCGAGGTGGACTATATCATCGTGGAGAATGAGGTCAAAATCGTGGATGAGCAAACGGGCCGGATTATGCAAGGGCGGCGCTATTCCGACGGTCTGCACCAGGCCCTCGAAGCCAAAGAAAATGTGCGTATCCAGGAAGCAACCCAAACCTACGCCACCATTACCCTCCAAAACTACTTTCGGATGTATCACAAACTGGCGGGGATGACCGGAACCGCCGAAACCGAAGCCGGAGAGTTCTGGGATATTTACAAACTGGATGTGGTCGTGATTCCAACCAATGTGTCCGTGATTCGCAAAGATGTCAATGATTTGGTTTTCAAGACAATGCGCGAAAAATACAAGGCCATTGTAGAAGAAATAGAAAACCTGTCCCAAGCCGGGCGGCCTGTTTTGGTGGGCACCACCTCGGTAGAGAATTCCGAACTGCTGAGCCGGATGCTCACCATCAAAAAAATTCCGCACCAGGTTCTCAATGCCAAATTGCACCAGAAAGAGGCCGAGATTGTGGCCGAAGCCGGTAAATCCGGCACGGTAACAATTGCCACTAACATGGCAGGCCGGGGCACCGACATCAAGCTTTCTCCCGAATCCAAAGCTGCGGGAGGCCTGGCCATCATTGGCACTGAGCGCCACGAATCGCGCCGGGTGGACCGCCAGTTGCGTGGTCGCTCTGGCCGCCAGGGCGACCCCGGCATGTCGCAGTTTTTTGTCAGTCTGGAAGACAATCTGATGCGATTGTTTGGCTCGGAGCGGATGGCCCGTATCATGGACCGCCTCGGCCTCAAAGAGGGCGAAGTTATTCAACACTCTATGATTACCCGCTCTATTGAAAGGGCTCAGAAAAAAGTCGAGGAAAATAACTTTGGCATCCGTAAGCGACTGCTTGAGTATGATGACGTAATGAACCAACAGCGCGAAATCATTTACAAACGTCGTCGTAATGCCCTCTTTGGCGAAAGGCTACAGGTAGATATTCTCAATACCCTCTACGACACCAGCCAAGACATTGTCCTGAATTATCAAGGCCCCGACAATTACGAAAATTTCCGCCTGGAAGTGCTCACCCTTTTTGGCATCGACTTCCAAATCAGTGCCCAGGATTTTGAACAGATCAAAAGCGAAGCCCTTAGCCAGCAGCTTTATGAACTGGTGGTAGAAAAATACAAACAACGCAATGCCTATCTGATATCGCGGGCCTTGCCTTTTTTCCAACGCCTGCACAAGGAGCGTGGGCAGCAGGTGCGCGAAGTGGTGGTGCCTTTTAGCGACCACCAGCGCCAGATTGGGGTAGTGGTCAATCTGGAAAAAGCGGTGCAAAATGAGGGCCGCGAAATCGTAACGGCCATGGAAAAAGCCCTCACCCTGGCCATCATTGACCAGGAATGGAAAGAACACCTGCGGGATATGGACGACCTCAAACAATCGGTGCAGGGTGCTATCTATGAGCAAAAAGACCCCCTGATTATTTATAAGTTTGAAGGCTTTGAGTTGTTTAAGCAATTTTTGGCCCGTACCAACCTGAGCATGGTCAAGCTGCTTATGAAAATAGACCTGCATACCGAGGATACAAGCCAGGTTCGCGAAGCCCGCACCCAACGCCCGGCCCGCCAAAAGCTACGGGAGAAAAAAGCCGATTACCAGACCGCGTCGCAAATCGGTACCAGCCTTGACTCCGCGCTGGTGGCCGAAGCCGAAGCCGAAGTTCCTCGCGAAAAGGCCCAGCCCGTCAAAAGCCAGAAAGTCATCAGCCGCAATGCCCGCGTAACGGTCAAGTATAATGATGGCAAGGTGCTCAAAGATGTGAAATACAAAAACGTAGAGCAAGACATCAAAGACAATAAATGCGTGGTTGTGGATTAATCTCGTGGTGGGGCAAAAATTCTCCACCCACTAAACCGCCCCAGTGAGGGCAAAAGGCAGGGTATGATTGAGATTCAAAACATTTACAAATCCTTTTCAGGCAAACAAGTGCTCAAAGGCATTAACGGCACCTTTTTCCAGGGAAAAACCAATATGATTATTGGGGCCAGTGGTACGGGTAAAAGTGTGCTGCTCAAATGCATTGTCGGACTTATGCCTCCCGACCAGGGCGATGTTTTTTATAACCAACGCGAATTTACGAAGTGCGACCGCGATACCAAACGCCAAATCCGGCGCGAAATAGGGATGCTCTTTCAGGGAGGGGCTTTGTTTGACTCCAAAACCGTGGAAGAAAACGTGATGTTTCCCCTCAACATGCTCACCGCCATGAGCCGTGCCGAAAAAAGAGAAAGAGTTGATTTTTGTCTGGAAAGGGTAGGCCTCTCGCACGCCGCCAAACGTATGCCTTCCGAAATCAGTGGGGGGATGCAAAAAAGGGTGGGCATTGCCCGCGCCATTGTCTTGCAGTCAAAATATCTTTTTATAGATGAACCCAATTCGGGGCTAGACCCACTCACGGCCATTAAGATTGATAACCTGGTGCAGGAAATCACCCATGAGTTTAATACGACTACGGTCATTGTGAGCCACGACATGAACTCGGTCATGGAAATTGGGGAAAACATCATGTTTTTGTATCAGGGCGAAAAACTCTGGGAAGGCAATAACCGGGAAATTTCGCACACGGAGGTGGCCGAGCTCAACGATTTTGTGTTTTCCAATAAGCTCCTGCGCGACCTCAAATCGCACCTCTGATGGTCATCCATGCCGATTATCCCTACCCCGTCCGGCGGATGTTTTTGGACGGTGGCCCCCAACTGGCCTACATCGAGGTGGGCAAAGGGCCAGAAACACTGCTCTTTGTGCACGGTATCACGAGCTACTTGCCAGTTTGGAGCCGCAATATTGATATTCTCCAAAAATACTACCGCTGCATTGCTCTGGACCTGCCGGGGCACGGTCTTTCTGAAATGGCGGATTTTGAGTATAGTCAGGTCTTTTATCAGCAGGTGCTGGAAAAATTCGTCGAGAAACTCGGACTTTCCTCCTTTATACTGGTGGGGCACTCAATGGGAGGGCAAATCAGCATACATCTGGCCTTGCAGCGGCCGGAGCTTGTGCAGCACCTGGTGTTGGTAGCGCCGGCAGGCTTCGAGACTTTTTCGGAAGCTGAAAAATTCATGCTGGAGCAGTTTATGGCGGCGGGCGTATTGGCAGGTTCGCAGTATTTGCGTTCTTTGCTTAATCTGAAAAATTATTTTTACGACCTGAGCGAAAACGAATATACCAAACTCGGGGAATTTAGCCGGGATTTTTATAGCCTGCGCGACAATCCCTTCCTTCCTCAGGTATTGGCCCGCTCTACGCAGGGCATGCTGCAAGCCCCGGTTTTTGCTCAGCTAAAAGGTCTCAAAATGCCGGTGCTGGTGTTGTTTGGCAAAAATGACCAGTTAATTCCCAACCGCCTTTTACATCCAGGCAAAACAGAAGACATTGCCCAAGCTGGCGCGGCGCAAATTCCCCAGGCTCAGTTGAAACTCTACGACCAGTGCGGCCATTTTTTGCAGTATGAAAGAGCGGCCCGCTTCAACATTGATTTGTATAAATTTCTCAATCCGAGGGTGTTTGGGGAATGAAGGTTTCAAAAGAAGCTAACTTCACAAAAAAGCCTTCGCTTTCGCAAAGGCTTTCTTTTTTTAACGTTTTGGTTCTTTTTATCTGATTAAGCCTCTGGGGCTTTCTCAAAATCAAGCGAAGCCGAATTGATGCAGTAGCGCAGTCCGGTCGGCTTGGGGCCATCCGGAAAAACGTGCCCCAGGTGCCCCCCACAATTGCCACAAACCACTTCCGTGCGAATCATACCGTGTGATTTATCCAAAATCTCTTTCACGGCTTCCTCAGCTACGGGCTTATAGAAACTGGGCCATCCCGAACCAGATTCATACTTGGTATCCGAAGTAAAAAGGGGCGCATCGCAACAGACACAGTTATAGACTCCGTCTTGCTTATTGAGATAGTATGTGCCGGTAAAAGCCCTTTCTGTGCCTTTTTCCTGGGTGATGTAGTATTGCTCCGGGCTGAGCTTGGCTTTCAACTCTTCCGGGGTAGGTATTTTTTTTGTTTCCATGTTGAGTAAATTTATTTTACTCGTAAAAGGGATTTAAAAGCAAAAAAGTTTTCGGAGGGTTTTACACCTAGCCCAAAAATGCGGATGGGCGCACCGCTCCCAGGTACACCCCTTGCCAATAAGGAGAGAGCAGTTCTGATTCCATCACCCCTTTGGAAGAACTGGCGTGAACAAAGGTAATAGAATGAGAAGGAAAATTCGTAACGCTCACCAACCCAACGTGGGTTATACTCATATTTCCGGGTTGGTCGGTAAAAAACACTAAATCACCGGGAATTAATTCATCTACCTCAATCATTGGGCCTATCTTGGCCTGGTCGCCGGCCACTCTGGGTATGTTGAAGCCGCCCGCCTGAAAGGCCTTGACCATTAAACCGGAGCAATCAATGCCCTGACGACTGAAGCCGCCCCACTGATGAGGCGTACCTTTGTAAGAAAGTGCCTCTTGGATGATTTGTTCGATTACCATTGCATCTTCAAAGATAGGCCAAAAACTACAGTTTCAAACGCTGTAGCTCTCTTTTGGTGTCTCTTTCCTTGATGGTTTCGCGTTTGTCAAAGAGTTTTTTGCCGCGAGCCAGGGCAATTTCTATTTTGGCCAGCCCTTTGTCATTGATGAACAAACGCACGGGGATAAGGGTCAAACCTTGCTCTTGCGATTTGGCCTCCAGCTTACGCACCTCTTTTTTCATCAACAAAAGCTTGCGCTCGCGGTCGGGCACGTGGTTATACGGGCCACCATTGGTATAAGCAGATATTTGTAATTGCTTGACCCACAGTTCTCCATTTTTAAAATAGGCAAAGGCTTCCTGCATATTGACCTTGCCCTGGCGAATAGATTTTATCTCTGTGCCTTGCAATACCATTCCGCAGGTATAAGTTTCCAGAAAATAATATTCGTGGGCTGCCCGCCGGTTTTTGATGCTGATATTTTTTTGAAAAGTTTCCTTTGGCATGTGTACCTCATGTTTAATTGCGATTATTACTTCCAAACGCAGCTAAAAGTTTCTCCTCAGGCGATATATTTTATGCAAAAAGCAATTTTGATGTAATAAAGCGTTTTGGACAAGTATTTACTCTACAAATTTACACTACTTCTTACACAAATTTGCGTATTATGGCTTATAACATCAAAACAGAAATTTCTATGTACAGCAATCTCTCCGTTTGGGGTCTTTTCCTGGGCCTTATGGTTTTTACTTCGGCGGCATCTGCCCAAATTAAATTTGCCGAGGGCAATTGGGCTTCCGTTCGTCAAAAGGCTCAGCAAGAAAATAAATTTATCATGGTAGATGCCTTCACTACCTGGTGCGGCCCCTGCAAATGGATGGCGGCCAGTGTTTTCACCGAAGCCGAAGTAGGTAGTTTTTACAATGCAAAGTTTGTGTCGTATCAACTGGATATGGAAGCGGGCGAAGGCCCCGAATTTGCCCAGCAATACCAGGTAGAGGCTTATCCTACTATTTTGTATTTTTCTCCTTCCGGCGAGCTTGTTCATCGTAGCGTGGGGGCCGTTCCTGGCGATATATTTATCAAAAATGGCGAGGCGGCCCTGGAACCTTCCCGACAACTCTACAACCTGAAAAAGCAATACGAAGCGGGCGCATCAAGCCCGGATTTTCTGCGCAATTATGCCCTGGCCCTCAACAGTGCCTATGAGGATGCCACCGAAGTAGCCAACAAATACCTGGCTAGCCAAGCCCCCGAAACCTGGATGAGCGAGGAAAACTGGGAATTTATCCAAAATTTTGTCCACGATTTAAACAGTCCCCCTTTCCAGTATGTAATGAAAAACCAAAAGGCCTTTGAGGCCGCATTTGGCCAAGAAGCTGTTGGGCATTACATAGGGCAGGTTTTGGACAATCGTATTTATGAGGTAGCCGAATCGGGGGATGAAACCCAGCTCAAAGAACTGAAAGACATCCTCAAAAATAATTTGGCCGGGGCCGCCGATGCCCAAATTGCCCGGCTGGAGTATTTGTTTTACTATAGCCATCCCGAAAAAGGCTTTGCCGCCAAAAAGGCCTACCTTGACCAGTATAGCCAGGATTGGAGCGAACTGAATCAAATAGCCTGGGAAACCTACGAAAACGAAACGGAACCGGAAATACTGAAATCTGCCCTGGTTTGGGCCGAAAAATCTATCCAAATGGAAAAAAACTGGTACAATACCGATACCAAAGCGCATTTGCTTTTTAAACTCAAACGCTATGAGGAGGCCAAGAAAATGGCCGAAGAGTCTATCGCCCTGGGCAAGGCTGTTGGTGAAGATACCCGAAGTACGGCGGATTTGATAGCCAAAATCAAAGCTGCCCGAAAAAAATAGCCCTCCACAAAATTTCTATTACTTGCTGAAATCCGGGCTTTTGTCCGGATTTTTTGTTTCTATATATCTTCGGATAAGTTTATGTCTGCCCGGCGGAAAAGAAAATTTTGCCCTCCATTATCAAGGCCGTTCTTCTTTTGGCACAATCTTATATTTGCCAAGCTTCGGCAAATTTTTTTTGAAACCCTAAGAAAGCCGCTGGCCTTGTGTCAAACCGAGAAAAAAATGTGCGTTTTTCCTGGTAGCCAAATACCGCTGCGGGCGCAGGCAGCACCCTTTTTTTTTGAGAAAATGCTCAAAAATGCTTCCTTTCAGGACTTCGTTTGTGTAGCTGCTTCAGCACAGCTATACTTCTTAAATTTCTAATTAATATTTACTTGTTATCTTTACAGCATTACTATTGTAATCATTTATTCCAATTTAATTTTATGTTTTTGCTTACCAAAATAAAGGCGTGTTTCGTGAAATACGCCCGTCTCTCCCGCACTACTATAACTTTCTCACAAGATTTAGCCGTCTTGTTTATGCTTAAAAACGGTGTCCTCCCCGACAAAGGCGGCCTGAATCAACTTATCATCACGCCAAGCACCGCAATCTTAGCTGAGGCCAGGCCCATTAATTAATTAATTATTTTCTTCACTACACGCTTGTTTTTATCATGGAATTATTTCAAGCTTTTACGATACTGATTGTGCTTTCGGCCCTATTTGGCTACGTCAATGAGCGATTTTTGGGTTTGCCCAACACCATTGGCTTGATGCTCATTGCTTTGCTGATGTCCTTAGGAATTGTGATAATTGGTAATTTCTTCCCTGATTTATTTGAAGAATCTTCCCGTTTGGTAAAAAGCATCAATTTCTCAAGGGTTTTGATGGAAATGATGCTGAGCTTTCTGCTGTTTGCGGGAGCTTTGCACGTGGATGTACAGACTCTGGCCAAAGAGAGGGGGCCGGTGCTGGTGTTTGCCACCTTTGGCGTGCTCATCTCTACTTTCTTGATTGGCGGGCTTATGTATGCCGTTCTGTATGCCCTGGATATGGGAATGGACTTTATTTATTGCTTATTGTTTGGGGCTTTGATTTCCCCCACAGACCCAATCGCGGTGCTGGCTATTCTCAAAAAAGCAAATTTACCCAAACAACTGGAGGCTAAAATCGCGGGCGAATCGCTTTTCAATGATGGTATTGCGGTGGTAGTTTTTTTGAGTGTGTTCAACATTGCCGAAAAAGGTCTGGATGAAGTTGGATGGGGCGAAATTGTCTGGCTATTTGTAGAAGAGACCGGAGGGGGGCTTGGCCTGGGCTTAGCTTTGGGTTATGTCGGCTATCGCCTGCTCAAAACCATTGATGCGTACGTGGTGGAAGTATTGATAACCCTGGCCATGGTCATGGGCGGCTACGCCCTGGCCAGTAAATTGCATTTTTCGGGTCCATTGGCTGTGGTGGTAGCAGGCCTTATGATGAGTGACCGAGGACGGCTACTGGCCATGTCGGATACTACCCGCGAATATGTGGATAAGTTTTGGGAAATGGTAGATGAGGTACTCAATGCAACCCTTTTTGTGTTGATTGGGGTAGAAGTGCTGGCTATAGAGTTTACGGTCAACTATCTATGGGCGGGCCTGATTGCGGCCATTGTTGTTTTGCTGTCTAGGTTTGTAGCCGTAGGGATTCCCATTTCACTGATGCGGCTTCGGCGAAATTTCATACCAAATACGCTTATTATTCTTACTTGGGGGGGATTGCGAGGGGGCATTTCGGTGGCTTTGGCACTTTCGCTTACCGAAGCGATGCCACGCGATGTGATTGTATCTATGACCTATATTGTGGTGGTTATGTCTATCCTTTTGCAAGGTCTCAGTATTGAACCACTCGTAAAGCGTGTAAGACCCAGTAGCTCATTGGAAATGGAACCGCATTGATGAATCAATTCTTTCCTATCTACGTGGTGGCCATATTTTATCTAATACGCTTTTGAAAAAAGCTTCAGATTGAGCCATCTTCAAGGCTTCATTGGCGATGGCTTGCAAGCCTTGGGTTCTTATACTGGCAAACAGGCTAGCCCTGGCAAGGGCCGCTAGTTTTGGGAATCGTATTTTTAATTTTTGTATCGCTTTATCGCCGAAGAAATTGGCTTCGCTTCGCTGTATTGAGTATCCTGGCCTTTTGGATGATTCCACGAGTGCTTGTGCCAAAGTCCAGCCGTCCCCTATCCGGTTGGGGAGCTGTATAAGTTTGTACGAGACAGTTTTAGCTTATTGGGGGGTGGAAAA
>JAAUUB010000105.1 GCA_012031215.1 Microscillaceae bacterium
TTAAGTGCAGACTGCCCTTTTATTAACAGCTTCATTTTTGATTTCAAGCACTTTATTGCCCTCGAGCACTTTGAGTCCCAGGTTAGCAGTCAGGTATTGCAAGACATCTCGTATTTCGCGCACCCTTTTTTCTCCTAGTTCACGGTCGGTATTACGGTAGTGCCAGGCCATAGAGTATTCTTTTTCTTCAATAAATGAGCCGACTGTGCGCTCTACCAGTGTCTCGAGGGCTGGTCGGACTTTTTCTTTCCAGGTATCGGTGAGGCCTGTGCTGCGTTCCCAGTCCTTGGCAATTCGTGTCCAAACGCCATGCTCTGCCGATATGTCAATCGGCAAATGCCCCAACCAGGTTTCCAGGGTGTCGCGTTGCCGCCCGCTTATGATGACTACCTGGTTTTGAGGCGATTGGGCCAGTTGGGTCAGGAGTGCTAGGAGGCTTTCGTCGGGCTGGGCTTCTTTGGGGTTTATTTGAAAATTGACCAATGTCCCGTCATAGTCCAGCAGAAGCAGTCGGCGGTTTGCCTGGGCAAACTGGGCCACAAAATTGTTTTGAAGTCCGGGGGTCAACAGACGGGTCTTGCGCTTGGCTTGCATCTCAATCAGCTTTAGTTGTTCATCAATAAAAGTCTTGGCCCATTTCTTTACATCATTGGTCTTTATCTTGGTTTGCATTGCGGTGAGGCGTTGGGCTTGCTCCGTTTCGGGCATCGTGAGTGCCTGCCGGATGGCCTCCACAAGCCGTCCCTGGTTTTGCGGGTTGATGAGCAGGGCCTCCGACAATTCATAAGAAGCCCCGGCCATTTCACTCAAGATTAAGACCCCTTTTTTATCCTGACGGGTGCTTACATATTCTTTGGCAATGAGGTTCATGCCATCGCGCAATGGGGTAATCAGGGCCACATCTGCCACCCGATAGAGTTGTAGTAGTTCGGAAAAAGGAAAGCCCCGGTAATAATATTCTATTGGTGTCCAGTCAAAGCGGGCATATTGGCCGTTGATGCGTCCTACCAGGGTGTCTATTTCCTCCTTGAGCTGTTGATAATGCTCCACCCCGGAGCGAGAAGGCACGGCCACTAAAATCAGCGTAACCTGCCCCAGGTATTCAGGATATTGAGATAAAAATTGCTCAAAAGCCTTCACCCTTTGAGGGATGCCTTTGGAGTAGTCGAGTCGGTCAACCGACAAGATGATTTTTGGCGGGGGTGTTTCTGGCGGATGGTCTTGAGCAGGGTGTCCGGCTGCTCGGCTGAAACAGCCGCAAATTTTTCATAGTCAATGCCCATCGGAAAAACATCTACATGCACCAGCCGGTCTTCTTTGCTGATATAACCAATGTCGTGTTCATACCCTGCCAGGCGATAGACACAGCTCAGAAAATGCCGCATATAGCTAAAAGTATGAAAACCGACCAGGTCTGCCCCCAGTAAGCCATTGAGCAAGTCTTCGCGCCAGGGCAGGATGCGGAAGATTTCGTAGGAGGGGAAAGGGATATGCAGAAAAAAGCCAATGGAAATATCGGGAAATTTGGCACGAATGAGCGCAGGTAATAGCATCAGATGGTAGTCGTGCACCCACACAAGTTCATCGCCTTGCAGATGCTCACAAATTACTTCGGCAAAATAAGCATTTACTGATTGGTAGGTTTGCCAGTAGGCTTCCTCATATTGGGTATATTGGGTGAAATAGTGAAAGTGGGGCCAGATGACCTTATTACTGAATCCTTCATAGTATAAATGAAAATCTTCTTCCGACAGGAAAACCGGAAACATATTTTGTTTTTTTAAATCTTCCCGAATGATAGCTTGCTGATGCGCCTCTTCAATGGATAAGCCAGGCCAGCCAATCCATAGATTTTCCCGGTTTTGAGCTACCGAATTTAGCCCGGTGGCCAATCCGCCCGCACTGGGATAATATAACAAATTATCATTTTCAACTTTGATGGTTACCGGTAGGCGGTTTGAAACAATTACTAATTTTCTCATATCGCTAAAATTAATACAGGATATTTAAAAATGCAATTTTTTGAAGAAAATGCTTCATCGATTTTCTATATTTTCAAATATAATTGTTTTTTCTCCTTACAGATGCATTTTCCGGCGGGGTTCTGCTGGATAGTATTCGTTTTTTTGACTTTAAAAAATAAAAGCTTAGATTTGTTAAAATGTATCACATTAGCAAAAGATAATATGGAAAGACATACGTATGAATATGGCCTGATTGGCAATTGCGCATTTTTGGCCCACATTGGCAAAGACACAAATGTGGCCTGGATGTGCTGGCCCCGTTTTGACAGCAGTTTTGTGTTTGGCAACCTGCTGGACAAAGACAAGGGTGGAGAATTTACTATTTTGCCCCCCCAGCCACAGTATCAATCCCATCAATATTATATACAGAATACCAATATCTTATGCACCGAGATTGAAACAGAAAGTGGCAAATACCGGATTACAGATTTTGCCCCGCGATTTTATCAAAATGACCGTTATTTCCGGCCCCTCATGCTCATTCGAAAAATAGAGCCTTTATCGGGCAATCCCCGCGTAAGGCTAGTCTGTCGGCCCAAAGGCAACTATGGCCAGCTTTCCCTTCGGCCACACCGAGGCAGTAACCATATTCAGTATGTGGGCCTGGAGCAGGCGGTGCGCCTCACCACCAATATTTCCCTTACTTACATTGAAAACGAACAGGCTTTTGTGCTCAACGAAACCAAATACCTGGTGTTGACCTACGCCGCCCCCTTGGAGGCTCCTTTGGAAAGCACGTGCGAGCGGTTTCTGGCCAGCACCCGCCACTATTGGCAGCGATGGGTCAAGAGTACCAGTATCAGTGATTTTTACCAGGAATATGTCATTCGCTCTTCCCTGGTGCTCAAAATACATCAATATGAAGACACCGGCGCCATCATTGCGGCAGCTTCCACCAGCCTGCCCGAATCCCCTAATAGCGGACGAAACTGGGATTATCGCTTTTGCTGGATGCGGGATACTTATTATACCCTCAATGCTTTCAATAATATCGGCCATTTTGAAGAACTTGAACGCTATTTTCATTATATTGTCAACATCACCCTGGCCGAGGCCGAACGAGGACGCCCGCGTATTCAGCCACTTTATTCCATCAGTGGCGAAAGCCAGATTGTAGAGCAGGTGCTGGAGCTGGATGGCTATGCGGGTGGGCCGGTCAGGATAGGCAATCAGGCCTATGAGCATATTCAGAATGATGTATATGGACAGATTTTGGTTTCTTTGTTGCCCTTGTACGCAGATAGCCGTCTGATTGACCACGAACACAGCAATTCAGAAAAGCTGATTTTTATGCTGCTCCAAAAAATTGCGGATACCATGCAAGAGCCTGATGCCGGCTTGTGGGAGTTTCGCGACCTGGCACAATATCATTGCTATACTTTTTTGTTTCACTGGGCCGGAAGCCATGCAGCAATCAGAATAGCCAAAATCAGAAAAGATGCTAAAATGCTGGAATGGGCCACACAACTGGCCGGGCAGGCCCAAGAGAAAATAGAGCAATGCCTCGATACCCAGCGGGGCGTTTATACCCAGGCCATTGGCTCACCTCACCTGGATGCCAGCACTTTGCAACTGATTTTGATGGGTTATCTGGATCCGGCCTCTCCACTGGCGGCCCGCCATTTACAAAACCTTGAGCAGGAATTGGGCACTTCCGAAGGCTTGTTTTACCGCTATCGCCACACCGACGATTTTGGTGAACCCGAGACCACCTTTTTGATTTGTGGGTTTTGGCACGTTGAAACCCTGGCCTGCATGGGCCGACTGGATGAAGCCATTATCAATTTTCAAAAATTGCTTCAATATGTCAACCATGTAGGTCTGCTGAGCGAAGATGTGGATTATCGCACTGGCAGCCAATGGGGAAATTTTCCCCAAGCCTACAGCCACGTAGGATTGATGAATGCCGCTGCCCGCATTTCAAAAAAACTGGATAAACCCAATTTTATGTCTTTTGCCAAGCACTAAAAAGCAGGGCCCCTTATTCCGAAGCAGGAGGCGAGGTGTGCTGGGAGGGAGGCCTTTTGCTAAGTTGAACGTATTGGTTTTTGCCCGCCCAAAAGGAGATAAGGAGATAAAGTGCCAAAATTAGGGGGCCAGCCTTGAATTGTAAAGTGATGCCAAGCACTAGGCTGCCAAAGCCCAATAAGTAGAGCACTTTGGGACTTTTGCCATTGGAGTCTTTTATTTTGAAACTGAGCAAAGGAATCTGCGAAAGCATCAAGAGGGGTAAGGCCAGGCCAGAAAACAAAAAAAGTCCATACACAAAGGAGGCCGTTTGTCTGGCTTCTCCAAAACCCAGGAGCAAACAAGCCACCACTGCCGCTCCCGCCGGGCTGGGCAAGCCAATAAAGTGAGCCTGTTGGCTATCCCGGACATTGTACCGGGCCAATCGCCAGGCAACTGCCGCCGGATAAAGCAGGGCCAGATAAGCCATTTCACTTTGCCCCTCCACGCCAAAGGCCTGCCATAAAATCTTACCGGGCAATACCCCAAAGGTAACCAGGTCGGCCAGGGAATCGAGCGCTTTGCCCATCTCACTTTGGACATGAAGCGCCCGGGCCGCGGCACCATCCAAAAAGTCAAAAATCATCCCAAGCAGGATACAAATTGCCCCCAGAAAAATACTGCCCGACCATAGCCCTACACAGCCACACAATAAGTTACCGAGGGTAAGTAGGTTGGGCAGATTGCGGCGCAGCATAGCTCAGGAAGCCGAAGGACTGCGGCGGGGAACCAATACCAACCGAAGCATCAATACCAGCAGAAAAGGAGCCACCCCAAATGAAGCCAGCATGATGGTATTGTTCCAGATAAACCAAAAATCCTCAATGGCCGCATCCTGGGGCGAAGAAGGATGATAGAGCACCTTGACCCGGCTCCCGGTTTTGACCACAAAAGTATCTACCGAGCCAATCGGCGCCACAAATTCAATGCGTTTGCCTTCTTCGGTCTGGAAAGCCACAATGGGTTTGAAAACCTTGCGCTGAGGCTGAAAACCAATGACCTGGCCCTGAGTGCGCCGGGCCGTTTTGAGAAAGCTTTGCACATTCCAGTAAGCAAGCATTGCCGCCACCACTGAAAACAGCGCCAGCATCCCGAATACAATTAGACTATTGCGAAAAGGAGGTTTGGCCGACATACACAGAATAACTTTAGGTGAATGGGTGGACGTGTGCGCACCCGAGCCAGAAAAAACGCACAAAGCAAGCCGGGAAGAGTACAAAAAATCCCAACCCTCCTAGGAACGGACCGCAAAAGCCAATAAAAACATACAGAGGGAGGTAAGGCCCAATCCAAGCGATTCGCGGGCATGTTCCACATTTTGCTTGTAAAGCTCATTAAGGGCAATGCCATGCCATTCCGCCGGCCAGAAAAAATATACTCCGATGCCATAACCCAGCCCGGCCAGCAGCAACAAAGCCCGGCTAGATTTTCCCAGGGATGCCCCAATAGACAAAGCCGCCGCTAGTGCATACAGCCCTATCCAAAGCAAGGGGTCGGGGTCATTGTATTGAAAGCCCGCAAATAAGACAAACATCAGCCCCAAGATAAAAGCCAACACACGAACGGGTTTACGCATAATTTTCTTGATTCAAAGCCAACACATAAAATACCCTTGCTCCGTTTGAGGCAAGTTACTTTCTCAAAACATTTCTGAATGAAAAGAAATCTAGGCTAATTGGTCTTGGCATTTTCAAAGCTAAGGTAGTACAAACCCGTTTTACCACATTCAAAGGCCAGGGCTTTGGTATATTGCTTGGTCTTGGGGTTGTAATTATTGGCCACCTCCCGGTCTTCTTTAAAAATCCGAATGACAACCGGGGCCGGAGCCTGGTCCAGATTTTTCAGCTCTATGATGTAGGAGCTCAACTGACTAAACATGTAAGGGTACTTTTCTTCGGTATCGATTTCATACCCCTTGATGGTTACATAATTACTGGCTTGATAGCCTTTTGATTTTAGCTCAAAAGAAACTTGGGCCCACAGGGTTTGGCTCAGCGACATTGCCCCCAAAAACAGGCCGAGCAAGAATAGCTTTTTCATTTTTTTAGTAATGGTTTATTTCGAATGTAAATTTAGGAAAATGTTTAACGATTTTCCACAATTTTGGCAAAGGAAAAGCAAGAGTAATTTTTATCTCCCAACGTCGCTTGGGCGACACGCCCACCCGACCATCCCCTGAATAGCTTTGTAATCGGATATTTATGAGGGCAATAAGAGAGGACATAGGCGAAGAAAAGGCTAAAATTCACTTTCAGGGGGTAGATGTTTTGATACCTGCTCGTGATGAGGCCCTTTCCATTGGGAAAGTAATTGCCGAGATTCCCCGCCCCTTGGTGCGGGAAATTGTGGTGGTTGACAATGGCTCTACCGACAATACCGGTGAGGTGGCGACGAAGGCGGGGGCCCGGGTTTTGAAAGAACCTGTGCCCGGCTATGGGGCAGCTTGTCTGTGCGGCCTGGCCTATTTGCGCCAAAAAGAAGCTCCCCCTGCCATTGTGGTTTTTTTGGATGGTGATTATTCTGATTTTCCCGCTCAGATGGGGCGGCTGCTGCAGCCAATTTTGCAAGAAGGCATGGACATGGTCATTGGCTCGCGGGTAAAAGGACAGCGACAAGCCGGAGCCTTGATGCCTCAGCAAAGGTTTGGCAACTGGCTCGCCACACGGCTGCTATATTGGTTTTATGGAGCCAAATTTAGCGACTTAGGCCCTTTTCGCGCCATTCGTTTTGATAAACTGGAAATTTTGCAGATGCAAGACCGCAATTACGGCTGGACCGTAGAGATGCAAATCAAAGCAGCCAAGCAAGGCCTGCGCTTTTGTGAGGTGCCGGTTGATTACCGCCGGCGCATCGGAAAATCAAAAGTATCGGGCACCCTCCAGGGAAGCCTTCGGGCGGGCGAAAAGATATTACGTACTTTATGGAAATACCGATAATCAATTGTATTCGCGAATTTTATGGAATGGCTCTTGCTCCTGGTATATGGATTTTTTATCATCTTTCTGTTTTTTACAGTCTTACCCAGTTGCATCTGGTGTTGCTCAGCCATCGGTACCTCTCTAAGGCCCTTTCCTTTGCCCTTCCCCCCGATGAAGCGGCCTGGCCCATGGTAACCGTGCAATTGCCCGTCTATAACGAAAAATATGTCATTGAACGGCTTCTTCATGCGGTGGCGGCTTTTCAATATCCTTCGGATAAATTGGAAATCCAGGTACTTGATGATTCAAATGATGAAACCACGGCCCTGGCCCAGGCCCTGGCCGAACAGTATCGGGCACAGGGGCTGAACATACACGTCATTCGCCGCCCCCAAAGAGAAGGCTATAAGGCCGGCGCCCTAGGCTATGGCCTGGAGCAAGCCAAAGGAGAATTTTTTGCTATTTTTGATGCCGATTTTGTGCCCCCACCCGATTTTCTTCTCAAAACCCTCCCTCATTTTCAAGACCCGCAAATAGGGCTGGTGCAAACCCGGTGGGAACACCTCAATGAAGATTATTCACTCCTGACCCATTTGCAGGCTTTTGCGCTGAATGCCCATTTTTTTGTGGAGCAAAGCGGCCGACGGGCAGGGCGGCACTTTCTCAATTTCAATGGCACGGGCGGCGTGTGGCGAAAGGCTTGTATTGAAGATGCCGGGGGCTGGCAATCGGATACCCTCACCGAAGATTTGGACCTTAGCTATCGGGCCCAGCTAAAAGGCTGGCAGTTTGAATACCGACCCGATATTGGCACACCTGCCGAACTGCCCGTAGAAATGAATGCCCTTAAAAGCCAGCAATATCGCTGGACAAAAGGTGCCGCTGAGTGTGCCCGCAAGCACCTGAAGCGGGTATTGAGGGCCAAAGACCTGCCTTTTTTTTTCTAAAATTCACGCCTTTTTTCATCTGGCCAATAGTTTTGTGTTTATCTCTGTACTGATGCTGGCCTTGCTGAGCTTGCCGATTTTGTGGCTTAAAAACACCTTGCCTCAGTACCGGTTTTGGTTTCAACTGGCTTCTTTCTTTTTGCTTAGTTTTGGCATTCTGGCTTTGTTTTATGGCACCTCCGAATGGCGGCAATCGGCGGGGCGATTCCGCTTTTTTCCCTTTTTGCGGCGTTTTTTATTGTTCTTTCCTTGTCTATGGGCCTTTCATTGCACAATGCCCTGGCCGTGGCCGAAGGTTACCTGGGGCGTAAATCTCCTTTTGTGCGCACTCCCAAGTTTAATATCCAAAAACGCCAAGACCATTGGCGAAGCAATGTTTATCGGGTCTCATTGCTCAGCCCGCTAACCTTTTTGGAAGCTTTTCTGAGCCTTTATTTTGTGGCGGGCCTGGGAATGGCCTTTTATTTTGGTGATTTTGGCCTTTTTCCCTTTCACCTCTTGCTGGCTTTTGGCTTTGGCTATATTGTGTTCTACACTTGGTATCATAGTTAGGAGACGAAACCGCCTATGCTGGCCGCTTTGCCTTGGTAACTATCTTCATTTTTTTTCTGAAATTTGCAAAAAAATAGATGAATTCCGGTAAAGCCTGTTCTTGAGGCTTTGCCCCGGCAAAATGCCTTTTTTTATGGCGCGGTGGAAAGAATACCTGCAATTGCATTTCATTGTCCTGATTTGGGGTTTTACCGCCATTTTGGGTTTACTCATTCAGATTCCGGCGGTTGAGCTGGTCTTTTATCGTACCTTTTGGGCGGCGATACTGCTGATTGCTGTTTTATATGCCAAGCGGCGTTCTTTTCGGGTAAAGTGGCGGTCACTTTTGCTGATTATGGGCACCGGAGCGGTCATTGCCGGGCACTGGATATTGTTTTTTGCCTCCGCCAAAGTATCCAATGCCTCCGTCTGTCTGGCCGGAATGACCACCGCCTCGCTTTGGACGGGTCTGCTGGAACCCATTGCTTTCCGGCGGGCTGTGCGCTGGTATGAAATCCTACTGGGCATTGTCATTATACTGGGTTTGTATGTGGTCTTTCGTTTTGAGTTTGACCACCTACTGGGGCTGAGCCTGGCGGTGCTGTCGGCCTTTCTGGGGGCCACTTTCAGTGTCATCAACGGAAGGCTGGTCTTGCGCCACGACCACTACGTCATCACTTTTTATGAGATGGTAGGGGCTTGCCTGGCCACCCTGGCTTTTTTACCATTTTACGCCCGCTATCTGGCCGAACCCTCCGGCCTGCAATTGAAAGCCTCGCCTATGGACTGGGTGTATATCTTTTGCCTGGCAGGCATCTGTACGGTCTATGCCTATTCGCTTTGGGTAAAGCTGATGCGCCATTTTACTCCTTTTGCCGTAAACCTGGTCGTAAACCTGGAACCAGTATATGGCATTTTGCTGGCGGTGCTTATTTTTGGTGAGAGAGAAAAAATGACCCCGGGATTTTATTTGGGTACGCTGATAATCCTGGCGGCGGTACTGAGCTATCCCCTGGCCCGGCGATACCTTGGCCAGCGGGCCGCCAAACGGAAAACCCGCCTGGCAGCTTCCTAGCCAGCCTATCTCCTTCAAATGATTATTTGCAAACCCCCGGGGGATTGCTTGCGTATGTAGGGGGGGCCACAGAAAAGACTATGTATGCAAAGGCGAATTTGTAGGTTTGGACAAAAAATGCTGTTTTGCTGCCTGCGATTTAGCAAAAGCAAGATTTAAAATTAGAAAAAGTAAGCGATATTTTCCCCAAATATTTTATGCGGAAAGTAAATAACTTTAATGAATTTACCAAAGATACACCTGAAAAATGGGGGTGTTTTCTTAAAAAAATGAAATATGAGATAATTTAAAAGCAAAAGGCTTGGACAAAGGGAAAGAAAAATTACTTTACAAAAGTTTATCTATCAGAGGAAGAAAGGAAAGTGTATGACCGTTTTCAAGAGAACAGAAGAATTGAGATTTTTCTAGAGTATTCTGTCAAAGCAGAAGCCAAACAAGCTAAAGCCATCGAAGGGGCGATAAATATAATTAAAAGAGGCTTTGATAAAGAAACCATTTCAGATTTGACAGAAATTGCTTAGGCAGTTAAGGGCCCGGAATTTGTGCAAATGCGGAGCGGAAGCTTTTCAAATGAAACGCTTTCACCAATACATAAACGGCTTTCAGAATTAATTTACCCATTCTTTGATTTTTCCGGTTTTTTGTCTAACTTTCAAAATTGCTTACCAAACGTTTATTTTGTTTATGCCCTATACATTGTTTAAATGCTGCTTGCTGAGCCTTTTGGGGCTTTGCCTTTGTGCCAACCTTAGCCAGGCGCAGGAGGTAAATGCCGAAATCCCGGGTGATAAGGCCCAAAAGGCCGATGAAATTATCCAACGTTATATCCAGGCCCTCGGTGGCCACGAAAGCCTGACCCAGATTCATTCCCTGCTCATCAAAGGCAAAAGCCTGGGGGGGGAGTTTTCCATCAAAATGCCCACCCAACTGGTCATCAAAAACCCGGGGAAAAACAAACTGGAAATCTCGGTGATGAACCAAAAAATGGTGCGGGCCACCGATGGCCAGATTTCCTGGGGGGTCAATCCTTTTATGGGCAAAGGCCAACCCCGCCAAATTCCTCAGTTTGAAAATGATACCCGCAACAATGTGTTTTATACCATCGGCAAAAACCTGATTGATTACAAAGAAAGGGGCTTCGAGGCCGAATACCTGGGCCGTATCAGCTATAAAGGGCACAAAGCCTACCACCTCCGCCTCAAAGGAGAACTCCACGAAGATGAATACTACATTGATGTCAAAACGTTTTTACTCTTGATGGCCAAAGTGGACTACAGCAAAAGCCATTTTGACAATTATAAAAAGGTGGGCAATATCTTGTTTCCGCACCTGATTGAAGGCGAAGAAGAAGATTTTCGGATGGAAGTGGAAGAAGTGATTCTGAACAACCAAGTGGCCGATGCCGAGTTTGAAATGCCCTTCGCCCAGTTTAATGATGAGGAGAACATTCTGCTCAACCATGCCATTGAGGAGGAAACTTTTGACATTGCCGAAGAAGAACATTCCCCCGAAGACATCATTGCCCAATACCAGCAACAGGTCGGCAGCCAGCCCACACTCGGCCAGGCCCGGGCCTATGAATGATAGGAACCCTGCAGCTGGGCAGCGTGGCCCTGCCTTTTACATACTTTTACAAAAAAAACACCGGCACGCGCCTCCAAACCACCCTGATGGATGAACAGGCCGTGCTGGCCATCCGCAAAAACCGCGCTTGGGAAAGCAAACCCTCCGAAACGGGCCGCGAAACGCTCCGCATCAGCCTGGATGAAGCCCGCGAAAACATGAACTTTTTTGATTTTGGCCAGGAAATTCACGACTACCAGCGCGAAGGCTATGCCTTTGAATACCTGGGCCAGTATAATGTAAAAGGAAGGGCCTGCCACGTACTCCAATGCCAGCAAACCGACTTTGGTGAAGAATATCTCTATTTTTTTGAGATGGAAACCGGCCTTTTGCGCCTGCGCCACGACAAAATGACGGGCGAACAGACCTTTTTTGAATCTTACCAGCCTTTTGGTACGCATCTCTTGCCTTTTCGCATTGAAAATACCAACCGCAGCGAAGACCGCCACGCAGAGGTTTGGATTGAAAGCATTCAGCTCAATGCCAAGATAGACAAGCAATTGTTTAAATACCCCAAAGACTTTTCGCCCTCATTTTAGGGGCTTGCCCGAATGTTTTTCTGGCTACATTTTGAGGCTTGGCGCGGCAAAGCAGGGAAATGGATTTAAAAAATGCGAAATGAATCTTGTATAGGTAGATGTTAGCGGTCAGGCTAAGAATAAACTAACAAGAGCAAAAATAAGAACAAACCACACATTGAGAGTATTTGTATAATGCCAAATTTAAGTAAAACATACTTGTTTGGAATGACACATATTGAAAATATTCCACACATTCTTCAAAATGGTATCACTCATAGAACTTCGGCAAATGCAAATTCTGATTTTGTTGCTATTGGAGGCAGTAGTTTGATTTCTACAAGAAGTAATTTTTTATTGAACAATGGTAGGTATTAGGAGATTACATTCCCTTTTATTTTGGAGTAAGAATGCCGATGCTCTATGTTGTTCAAAATGGTTTTAATATGGTTACAAGAACTCCAGCAGAAAACATAGTCTATTGTGTTAGTTCTGTTCAAAAAACTATAGATTTGAAATTGGATTTTGTTTTTACGGATGGTCATGCTGTTGATGGGTTTAGTACTCAATATACGATTGAGGATATTCATAATATAGACAGTATAATAGACAAAAATGCTATCGATTCCAAGTATTGGAGAGATGAAAATGATTTAGACAAAAAGCGTAGGAAAGAGGCAGAATTTTTGGTCTTGGGTGATATTGCACCCGATGGAATTTTAGGTTATTTGACTTACAAGGAAAATGCAAAAAAAAGGATTATTGACTTTGGAGCAGATGCTTCCAGAGTAGTTATTAAACCAGAATATTATTTTTAAATTATGATACATTACAAAACAGGCAATTTGTTGGAAAGCGAAGCAGATGCTTTGGTGAATACCGTAAACACTGTTGGTGTAATGGGTAAAGGCATTGCTTTACAGTTTAAAAATATGTTTCCCAATAACTTCAAGCAGTATGCCAATGCTTGTAAAAGCAAGGAATTAACTATTGGGCGTTTATTGGTAACAGAAGAAAAATCACTGTTATTAGGTGAAAAAATTATTATCAATTTCCCTACAAAAACTAATTGGCGATTACCTTCGGAATATCAATATATTGAAGCTGGATTAAGGGAACTTGTAAATATTATCAAAGAAAAAAATATAAAATCAATAGCCATTCCAGCACTTGGTGCAGGAAATGGAGGTTTAAATTGGCACAAAGTCAAACAGATTTTAGAAAAATATTTAGCGGATATTGACTGCGATATCTATATCTATGAACCAAATGCTATTATACAAGAAGCCATAAAAAAAGAAAGAGTGAAATTAACACCAGCAAGAGCAATGTTACTCTCTGTATTATATGATTTAGTTCATAATGGTGAATTTGTGTCAGAGTTTGCCGCAGAAAAAATTGCTTATTTCCTGCAACGATTTGGTGCGAAAGATACTTTTTGCTTAGAGTTTCAACCAAATTTTTACGGACCCTATTCAGGCAAAGTAAAACATGTCTTGTATTATTTGAATGGAAGTTATATAATGGGATATAGTTCAAAAGATAAAAAACCTTTTGAAGAATTAGAGTTAATTCCTGATGCTGAAATAGAAGTTAAGCAATTTTTAGATAAACCTGAAAATCAAAAATACAAAGATATTGTAGAAAAAACCAAATTGTTCTTAGCAGGATTTTATTCATCATTTGCGTTAGAACTAATTTCAACAGTGGATTTTATTGTTTCGGAAAAGAACATCAATACAGAAGAAAAGATTATCAAAGAATTAGAGAGTTGGAGTGATAGAAAGAAAACCTTATTTACCAACCAAAAATTTATTCAAATAGCATTGAACAACATAAATTCACATCTAAACTAAAAAAGCCCGAACCGCTAACATTACATTTGCCTCAGGCGGGATGAAGTGCTCACTCAAACGCTTTTGCTATTTACAGGCTTTTGTGCGTGTGGAAACGGCAGTGTTAATAAGCCCGCCCGTCACAAATGCTTTTCCTTTAGGGGCAAGCATAACAGACACCCCCCTGGCACGAGCATCGCTTCGCTTATGCTTGCGCTAGGGAGGGCATTGCGGGATTACGCTTAACGCCATAGCCTTAGACCAGACGGGAGTTTTACACCTTATGCGCTGGTACTAATTTTGGGGAGCATCATAATTTTTATGCAACCTTCTTAGTAAAATTTACATCTTTAAGAGAAATACTATTTATTTTAGTTACTTAAATATCACTCAATAAAATCATTTAAAAAACCAATCCCATGAAAAAAACATGCTTAAACTCAGCTTATTGTTGGCTTGCTCACTGTGGGTAGGCTATCTTTTTGCTCAAGACCTCCAGCTCAAAGGCAAGGTAATCTATGCTCAAAATGGTGTGGGTGTTCCTTATTGTTATGTGCAGTTAAAAGATGTCGCCATTGGTACAGTAACGGATTACAACGGTACATTTAACCTGAATATTCCAAGCAAATACCGCGAGGGCTTGTTAGTGTTCTCTTATGTGGGCTATCAAAAACAATTTATTAGCCTTTCTCAACTTACCAACCCACAAAATATCTACATTTCGCTTGTGGAAGAAGTAAAGCAACTACAAGACATTGTGGTAAAATCCAAAAGAGAAAAAAAGCTGAATCCCAAGAATATACTCAAAGAGGCACTTGCTGCCATTCCAAAGAATTATCCCCAATCCACACATCATTTAGAAGCCTATCAGCGAGAAACCCTCCGCGAAAATGGAGCTTTTATCAAATATGCCGATGCCGTCTGTAAGTATTATTCAGATGCGTATTTGGGTACAAAATACGCTTTCAAAGATATGGTACAGAGAAAATTTGGTGTTACAACCATTGTGATTGCATCAAATATATGGGCTTCGGGAAAATGGGGCGAGCGATTGCATGACCATTTTGAAGATGTTTTTATGACCAAATTTGTAAAAGATGAAGTAAAAATCATAGCCTCAAGGGCAAACGAAAACCTAAGTACTGAAAATATGCAAGCCAACATAGAAGGAGGTGCTATCGGAATTTTTGCAAAGGACATCATCCGCTACATAGATTGGTTTTTGCACAAAAAGAATTTTAAAGATTATATTTATGAAGTGAAAGAAGGGTATGATAAACATCTTCAGGCGTGCTACATTATTTCTTTCTACCCACGCAAAAGTCCCATTAGTGATGAAGAATTGGAGGAAAAAATTAAAAAAGGTAAGCGTATCTCAAGAGAAGATATTTTAGCAGGCGAAATCTACATAGACCCTACTACGCTTGCTTTCAAGTACATCAAAGCGACTGTACCTCCTGAATACAAAAAACAAATTTGTAATCTGCAAAAAATGAATATCAAACATTTTGGCTATGACCTAGAAATAGAATATACCCAAGACCCTGTAAGCAAATACTGGTATCCACTCAAAATTTCGAAGCAAGATGAATTTATCTTTGCAGATACCATCAAAAATAAAGTCATTCCTTACCAAGCCAACAGCGAGCTTTACTTTCAGCAACTCATCACTGACAGTACCCAAGTAAAAAAACTGCTGGGAGAAGATGTATATACCATTGAGAATATGATGCCTCTCTTTGATGAGCCAGTTGCCTATTACCCTGAGTTTTGGCAAGAATATGCACAAAAAAACCCGCTTTCTATCATTCCTGATAGTATTCGCCGTGATTTGGAAGTCAGTAAATCCCTAGAGCAACAGTTTGCAGACAGACATCTCAGAAATGACTCATTGGAAGCACCTATTGCTCAAACCAAAAAATTTCAGTACAAAATCCACCAAGAAACCATCACCGATGACTATGCTTGGCTAAAAGATACTTCCGCACTCGTGCGATACAACCAAGAGGTAATGGATTACCTCAAAGTAGAAAACGAATACATTGAAAATTACTGCAAGCCACTCAGAAGAGACCAAAAGACGCTTTTATCAAAACCTTATCAACAGAATCCCCAAAGAAATAGAATCTTTGCCACGCTATTTGCAAGGCTATTATTATGTAAACAAATATGAAGCGGATAAAGAGTATCCTATTATCTACCGCACCCAAGACTCTACAGAAATCGAAAAAGAAATGCTCTTTGATGTCAATAAAATGGCAGAAGGTCATTCTTATTTTTCCATTGATGGTTTTGCAGTAAGTCCAGATAATGATATAATTGCTTATTTTGCCAATACGACAGGGGCAGACGTAGCTATGCTGTATTTTAAAAAAATCAGTACTGACGAAATCTTGGCAGACAGCCTAGAGCAGGCAAGTTCTGTTGTGTGGGAGCAAAACAATACACTCTATTATACCAAGCAAGCCTCACGCACTTTGCGTACCTTCCAAGTCTGGAAGCATACCTTGTTTACACCTCAGCGCGAAGATGTACTCATCTATCAAGAAGATGACCCTGAGTTTCAGGTAGGAGTCGGTAAATCCTTAGACAAAAACTATATTTTTATAGGAAGCTACAGCAGCACAAGTTCAGAGGTAAGATTCAAAAAAACAGAAGAACCCGATGATGCTTTTAGAATCATTCACCCAAGAGAGCCAAAACATAAGTACGGTATCAGTGTATTTGAAAATAAATTTTATATCGTAAGTGATAAAAACGCCCCTGATGGCAAAGTGCTAATAACTAGTCCCGAAGCATACCAACTCAAGCATTGGACAGAGATTATCCCACATCAGGCAGGTATTATGATTGAAGATTTCAAACCTTTGAAAAACTATTATGCCATTGTTGAAACAGAAAATGCAGCCGAAAGAATTAAAATCATAGACTTGGCAACGCAAAAAAGCCATTACATCAAATTTCCCGAAGAAGTATATAGCTGTTGGATTTTATCGGCAGACGATCCAGCAAGAGACCCTAATTTACTTAGAGTAGGCTACAGCTCTTTTACTACGCCCACTACCATCTATGATTATGACATCACAAGCAAAAAACTCACAGTAGTCAAAAAAGAACACCTGCTGGGTTTTTACACAAACAAAATTTATAAATCAGAACGCATCTTTGCCACTGCCAAAGATGGAAAGCAAATCCCGATTTCCTTA
>JAAUUB010000007.1 GCA_012031215.1 Microscillaceae bacterium
TAGATATTATTGAAACAAAAATAATACGTTCTTTGCAACCCACTGATTGTCAGATAACTAAAAACAACTAAAAGAAGCGAATGACTTTATTAATGTTTATAACTATTTGATTTTCAATGTTTTTCAAAAAAGTTATTACCTGAGTAGTTACAAAAATATCATCAATACTGCCGTAGAAGAAGCCGTTGAAATCGCTGTGAAGAATAAGGTCTATAACTTTGTAAGGCCATTTTCCGCTCACATAAAGGGTAGGAAAAGATGATAGTGATTTGTAAAGACACAAGCAACTCCAAGCTTAGTTTTTAGTCCTGAGATTCTGATAATCAGAAAGAAATCAACCTCTTTTTGAACAAAATATCTACTCCGCAAATACCTCGGCCAGGTCTATGTGCAAGTCGGGGAATTGATGGGCACTAAAAACCTCGTCTTCGGCAAAGGCATTTTTAAGGTAATATCGCCCCTCCTCGCCCGATACAAACTGAAAAAGGGTCTGTTCGGAGGGATACACCACCCAATATTCAGGCACGCCACTTTCTTCATAAAGGGCATACTTGGTCTTCACTCTTTTTTGGAGTTTCCCGGCGAGAGAATCTCGATGATTAAATCCGGAGCTCCGATGCAACCCTGTTCGTCCAGCTTGGTCTTATCACAAATGACACAAATATCGGGCTGCACCACCGTGTAGAGGTCTTGGTGGGCCCGGCTGGATTTCTCCTTGTCCAAAAGCCGTACATCAAAGGGCGCGGAAAATACATCGCAATTCTTTTTTTGAAAAAAAAACCCAACATTGATGAGCAATTTAGTGGATATTCGCTGGTGTTTCACACTCGGCGCGGGCGACATTTTGAAGATTTTACCCTTGATAAGCTCAACACTTTGCTCAAAACGCCAGGTCAGGTAGTCGGCATAGGTATAGGTGCCCTGGGGGTCCAGTTCGGATAAGTCGGTGATATAAGCCATATCAATCACAGGATTTTATTGCTTGAATGTACTAAAATAAATGGAGAAATCAAATTGAAGAGGCTCATTTTTGTTATTCTAAATTTTATTAATACAATAATAAATAGAAAAAATCAATTAAGCGCTTGATTTATAAAAATTTGGCGAAATTCCGCTCCCCACAAAAAATCTTTTATCTTTGTACGAACGAATTTTACTTCACTCAATCTTTTTTCAAAAATGATAAACAAAGTTGTGGAGAATGCCGAAGCTGCCATTGCCGATATTTTCGATGGGGCCACCCTGATGTTGGGCGGTTTTGGGCTTTGTGGAATTCCTGAAAATTGTATTGCGGCCCTGGTGCGCAAAGGGGTTAAAAACCTGACTTGTATTTCCAACAATGCCGGTGTCGATGATTTTGGCATTGGATTGATGCTGCAACAGCGTCAGGTCAAAAAAATGATTTCTTCGTATGTAGGCGAAAACAAAGAATTTGAGCGTCAGTTGCTATCGGGTGAGTTAGAAGTGGATTTGATCCCCCAGGGAACCCTGGCCGAGCGCATTCGGGCGGGAGGAGCGGGCATTCCGGCCTTTTTTACACCGGCGGGTGTAGGCACCGACGTGGCCCAAGGCAAGGAAGTGCGAGAATTTTATGGCAAAACCTACCTGATGGAAAAATGGCTTCGGGCCGATTTTGCGCTGGTGAAAGCCTGGAAAGGAGACACTTCGGGCAATCTTATTTTTCAGGGAACGGCCCGCAATTTCAATCCTATGATGGCCACAGCCGGGCGCATCACCATTGCCGAAGTAGAAGAATTGGTTCCGGCAGGAGCGTTAGACCCCAATTTTGTGCATACCCCGGGAATATTTGTGCAACGCATTTTTGAAGGTAAAAACTACGAAAAGCGCATCGAACAACGCACCATACGCCAAGAAGCTTAAGTGCCTGCACCAGGCATTGCCTCACGGTTATACACAAGAAATATGGGTCGGACTTTTGCCATTTTTTTGTTTCTGAACTTTTCCTTGCCAGTGGCAAAAGCGCAGCCTGGCGCGGCTTTCTATCTGGAAAGCCCTTTTCTGACGGGTTTTCAAAAAGCTTGTGCCGATTTGGAAGGCAATTTGTACGTGAGTGGCTATTTTCAAAGGCAATTAAGCCTGGGGGGAGCCACCTTTTGGGCCGATCGGGGGGCCTACTTTCTGGCCAAATATCGCCCTGATTTCACGCTGGTATGGGCCCGGCAATTGACAGCTCCGCCCCGCGACCTTGCCTGGTCGGGCACCCAGTTATTGGTTTTGGGCCAGTTTCAGCACGAGCTCTATCTAGGCCGAGACACCCTCCGCTCTGCCGGAGGCTTTGATGCCTTTGTAGCTGCCCTGGACACCCAAAGCGGAAATTGCCAATGGTATCGACATCTGTCGGCAAGTCGTGATGTGCTAGCCCAGGCCCTGAGCACCGATACCGAAGGAAATGTATATCTCACGGGCGGTTTTGAAGGCAATTTTAGCCTGGATGGCCATCACCTGGAGCGAGATTTATTCAAGAATGCTTATTTAATAAAGCTCAATGCCCAGGGACAATGCCAATGGGCAACCCGCCTGAGCGGAGGGCACAACCCACTCACGGGGGTATTTGTGCGAAGCCTAGCTTTTGATGCCCAGGGGTTTTTGTGGCTGGGGGGCAATTTGTGCGGGGCGGGGCGTTTTGCCCAAAAAATGATTTATAGCAGTACAGAGCAATATTTTGCCGAAGGCCGGGTGTATAACCACGACATCTTCGTGGCTTGTTATCAGCCCGATGGCATTTTGCGCTGGGTTAAAACCCTGGCCCAAAATGCCGACTTGCAGGTCTTACTTCCTGACCACCAGGGCTATCTCTATCTGGCGGGGCATTTTCAGGGCAGCACCAACCTGAACCGTCCCCAGCAACTGGGCATGGCAAAATTTGGGCGCCAATCCCTCAAAGCGGCCCTTAGTGCGGGCCAACACCCGGTAGAAGACAGCTTTTGGCAAAATCAGTGCCTTGGGGCAGTATGAATGGCTCAAACACGGACAGGGAACGGCCAATAACCGGGCCATTGCCCTGGCCTATGATGCAAGCCAGGGCCAGGTTTGGCTGGGCGGGATGTTTCAACAAAGCCTAAGCCTGGCCGAGAGTAACTGGCAGGCCGAAGCAGGCCCACTTCATCAGCAGGACTTGTATTGGATAGGCCTGGATACCAAAGGAAAGCTTCGGGCAGGCGCGCAGTATGGCGGCCCAGGCAATGACCAACTCACCGCTTTGCTGATGGCCCCCGGCCCGGTTCTTTATTTGATTGGGCGCCAGGTGCGGGCCGATGGCACCGCCAATGGCTTTATTCTAAATGGGCAACTGGCCCCGGAAGCGAGGCCCGAAGCCCAAAAACCTTGATTTTTCACCTTCTAATGATTCAAAATTATGGCTCTTGACAAAGACGGAATCGCAAAACGAATTGCCCGAGAACTCAAAAACGGGTATTATGTCAACCTGGGCATTGGCATCCCTACCCTGGTGGCCAATTATATTCCCGAAGGCGTGGATGTAGTCCTGCAATCAGAAAATGGCTTGCTTGGTATCGGCCCTTTTCCGACCGAGGCCGAGGTTAGCCCGGATTTGATAAATGCGGGCAAGCAAACCGTAACGATGGTGCCCGGCTCTTCTTTATTTAGCTCAGCAGATAGCTTTGGGATGATTCGGGGCAACCACGTAGATTTGACCATCCTGGGGGCAATGGAAGTATCGGAAAACGGAGACATTGCCAACTGGAAAATACCGGGCAAGATGGTAAAAGGCATGGGCGGGGCCATGGACCTCGTTGCGGCGGCCAAAAACATCATCGTGGCAATGACCCACGTGGACAAATATGGTGGCTCCAAGCTTTTGAAAAAGTGTACCCTGCCCCTCACTGGTGTCAACTGTGTTAAAAAAATTGTTAGCGAACTGGGCTATTTTGAGGTGATGCCCGGCGGTGGCTTCAAATTACTGGAACGCGCTCCCGGGGTTTCCGTAGAAGAAATTGTAAATGCTACCGAGGGCAAACTCATTGTCCCGGACGAGGTTCCTGAAATGCAACTTTAAACCCTTTGATGCTATGAAACTTCGCTTACCTTTTTTTGTAGCCAATCTCTTGCTTTGGTCTTCACTTTTATTCCTAAGCCAGTGTGCTTCCTTCAATGTCTTTTCCCTTCAGGACGACATGAGCCTGGGCCAGCAAATGGAGCAACAAATTGCGAGTAATCCTCAGCAATACCCGGTGCTGGACCGGGGCAATTCCGCGAGGCTTATGGACATTTGCAACGCATTACGGATGAGATTCTCAATTCGGGTGAGGTTACCCACCGCGACATTTTCGAGTGGAAACTACACATCATCCGGGATGACAATACCCTGAATGCCTTCGTTACCCCGGGGGGGTATATCTATGTTTATACCGGGCTGATAAAATTTCTGGACACTGAGGACCAATTGGCTGGGGTGATGGGCCACGAGATTGCCCATGCCGACCGGCGCCATTCTACCAACAATATGACCAAACTCTACGGGGTGCAGATATTGGTAGGGGCTTTGGCGGGCGAAAACAGCAGCCTGCTGGCCCAAATGATTGGGCAGGTATCCGGAAACCTGATTGGACTATCTTTTAGTCGTAATTCGGAGGCGGATGCCGATGAATATTCGGTGCGTTATTTGTCAAAAACCCGTTATCAGTGCAATGGCGCAGCGGGCTTTTTTTGAGAAAATCCTCCAGGAAGGCAATAGCCAGGCCCCGCCCCAGTTTTTGAGCACCCACCCCAGTTCACAAAACCGGGTGCGCGACATCAACGATTTCGCCCAATCAGCAGGCTGCAATATGCAAGCCAGCAACAGCCAAGCAAATTATCTGGCATTCAAACGAAGCCTGCCCTAACCGAGCTTAAGGCAAAAAAAAGGCGGCTTTATAAAAAGTCGCCTTTTTTATGTACTATTGACCTTTGCCGCGCATCGTAACTAGGGGAATAATGATTTCCTCCATAGAAACGCCCCCGTGTTGGAAAGTATGCCGATAATAATTTACATAATAATTAAAATTGTTCGGATAGGCAAAAAAGTAATCCTCGATGGCAAAAACATAGGAAGTCGAGACGTTCAGCTTGGGCAAGTGAAATCTTTCGGGCTTGCGGGCCACCAGGATTTTGTCATCGTCATAGCTAAGGTTTTTGCCTTGTTTGTAGCGCAGGTTGGTGTTTACGTTGCGGTCGCCCACGATGCGGTAAGGCTTTTTTACGAACATCGTGCCGTGGTCAGTGGTCAAAATCACCCGGGCGGATTTTTCGGAAACCCGGCGCAACAAATCCAGCAAAGGTGAATGCAGAAACCAGGAGCGGGTCAGGGTACGAAAAGCCGCCTCATCCGGCATAAGTTCGCGAATCATATCCACATCAGTTCGGGCGTGGGAAAGCATATCTACAAAATTGAACACCACCGCATTGAGCTGATTATGCATCAGGTTTTCTACCTGCTCGGCCAATTGTTTGCCCTGGCCTTGGGTGATGATTTTGTGATACGAGGCCTTAATGTTAAGGCGGTTTTTTTGGAGCTGTCGCATCAGGAAGGCCTCTTCGGAGAGGTTTTTTCCTTCTTCTTCATCTTCCTGTACCCAAAGGTCCTTGTGGTATTTGAGCATATCGGCGGGCATCATTCCGGCAAAAATGGCGTTGCGGGCATAAGCCGTCGTAGTGGGCAGGATAGAATAATAAGCACTTTCTTCCTCAATCGTAAAATACTCCAGCAAAATCGGTTCAATCACCTTCCATTGGTCGTAGCGCAGGTTGTCAATCACAATAAAAAAAATAGGTTCGGGCTGTTCCAGCAGCGGGAAAACCTTCTTTTTCATCAGTTGGTGCGAAAGTAAAGGACGGTCGGCTTTGGGCTCATTAAGCCAGTCTTCGTAATGGTCGCGGATGAACTTAACAAAACTGGTATTGGCTTCGCTTTTTTGCATCTCGAGCACCTCAGCCATGTCCTTTTTTTGGGTTTGTTCTATTTCCAATTCCCAATAAATCAGCTTTTTATAAACATCCACCCATTCGTCATGATTCATGTATTCACTGAAAGCCAGCGCCAGGTTGCGAAAGTCCTGCTGATAACCTTGATTGGTTTTTTCGCTTACGAGGCGCTTATTATCCAGAATTTTTTTGACCGAGAGCAAAATCTGGTTCGGATTGAGCGGTTTGATAAGGTAATCCGAAATTTTAGCACCGATGGCTTCTTCCATGATGTGCTCTTCCTCGCTCTTAGTAATCATAATGACGGGCACATTGGGATTGATGGTTTTCATCTGGGCCAAGGTCTCGAGGCCCGTCATCCCGGGCATATTTTCGTCCAGAAACACAATGTCAAAAGACTGCTCCTGAAATTTATCCAGGGCATCGGCGCCGCTGTTGACCGGCGTAATGTGATACCCTTTTTTTTCCAGGAAAAGGATATGCGGCTTGAGAAGTTCAATTTCGTCATCGGCCCAAAGTATGGCGTAACTTTGCATAGTTATATTGGTGTTTAATTGAATGAAGACCTTTCTATATTGAAGGGTAAACGTAATCTTGTCTGAGTAAGTACCTCTTTTGCTTGGGAAAATTAGAGGCCACTCCCGCCCAGAGGTCTAAGGCCAAAACCAGCTTTTACCCAAAGGCTTTCTCCCCTACTCGTTCTTTTGAGATTTAAAATAAGCCTTTATGGTTGAAACACTTTGCTGATGAAGCGGAAATGTTATTGTCCATCTGCTTGAATGAGATTTCTAAAAAGCCTATCACCGGAAAAATATCCGCTCCTTTTTCGCGGTTTTATCAATTGCCTACTTTTCTCTCTGACTATGAAGAAGATATAAATCCGAAAAGCCTATGAATCACGCTATTACTAAATATTATCAGCATATTGGGTTCTTTCTCAATCAGTTCAAAACTCCTGCTGCGTTTGCGCTGCTGCGCTGTGAAACTATAGACAAGCCCATTATAGATGACCACCACAAACACAATTTTATGAAATGGGTGGGCCTGAACAAAGCAAATTTGGAGTAAGGGTAAAAAAATAAACCGCCAAAGTGAAATCCTCAACGGTTTTGCTTTATAAGTGATCCCGGAGGGATTCGAACCCCCGACCCCCACCCTGTCAAGGTGATGCTCTAAACCAGCTGAGCTACGAGATCTTTTACTGATATGGGTTGGCAAAAATAGTAAAACCACTCGCCAATTTGCAAATCCTTGCAAAAAAATTAATCCGGCCTCAAAGGTAGTTCAATTGATAACGAAAATAAGTCTGAAGCAAAAGGGTCATTTTGCGAGCATCCGGCACCCGCACCCGCTGGTGCATAATGGTGGTGCAGGGCAGTTTTTTTATCTTCGTGAACAACTTCCTGTAATAGATGTAGGCCAGATACACCCCCAATTTGGCGCCGCGTGCAATTGCAAAATTCCCTGGTAGGCCGCCTCAAAATCTTGTTCTATGTCGTCCTCGATGGCTTTTTTAGCCGCTTCATCAAAGTGCGTAAAATCTACCTGCGGAAATAAGTACGGCCTCGCTCATAATAATCACTTTTAAGGTCGCGCAAGAAATTTACTTTTTGAAAGGCTGCCCCCAGCCGACGGGCAGGTTCGCGGAGTTGTTCGTACATCTTGGCATCTCCTTCACAAAAAACCCGCAGGCACATCAAACCCACTACTTCCGCTGAGCCATAGATATATTTTTCATACCCGGCGTGGTTATATTCCGAAAATTCCAGGTCCATGGCCATGCTGTGCAAAAAAGCCTCAATCAGTTCGTGCTCTATCTGGTATTCGTTGACCACCATTTGAAAGGAATGCAAGACCGGATTGAGACTGATTTTTCCTCAATAGCCCGGTAGGTATCTTCCCGAAAGCGGGCCAGCAATGCTTTTTTATCAAAATCATGAAAAGTGTCCACAATCTCATCGGCATAGCGCACAAAGCCATAGATGGCATAAATAGGCAAATGGAAGCGTTTGTCAAGCGTTCGAATTCCCAATGTGAAAGATGTGCTGTAGTATTGGGTGATGAGTTTACTACACTTAAAGGTGGTGAGATTATAAAGCTCCAGCATAGGTTTGTTTGGATTTAGTTGTTAAACCAGCCAAATAAAAAAATGTTGACCTCAGGAATCCGAAACTATTTTCTTGCCCCAGGCCTTGCGGATTTCGGCAGCCACTACCTGCCCGGAAATGAGCGAAGGCGGCACCCCCGGACCCGGCACCGTCAACTGACCTGTAAAATACCAATTTTCTAGTTTTTTACTTTTCAGGGCAGGTTTTAATATCGCGGTTTGCAAAAGGGTATTGGCCAGGCCGTAGGCATTGCCCTTAAAGGCATGATAATCTGCGATGAAATCACGATGGGCATAGCTTCGCTTATAGACCACGTGTTCCCGGATGGACTGGCCAGTGAGTTTTTCCAAGCGCCCCATCACCAAATCATAATAATGCTCCCGAACAAGGTCTTTGTCTTCCAGATTGGGGGCCACCGGAATAAGGATAAACAAATTTTCGCAACCTTCCGGAGCCACACCAGGGTCAGTAACAGAAGGAGCCGAAACATAAAAAAGCGGGCTCTCGGGCCAACGGGGGCTGGAATAAATTTCGCGGGCATGAAGCCCAAAGTCAGTATCAAAAAAGAGATTGTGATGGCGCAAGTTTTGGAGCCGCTTGTTGAGGCCCAAGTAAAAAATAAGCGAAGAAGGGGCCATTGTGCGGCTTTCCCAGTAGCGGTCATTGTATTGGCGATGGGCCTTCGGCAATACTTCCTGCTCGATGTGGTGGTAATCGGCACCCGCCACAAATACCTCAGCGGCATAGCTCTGGGTAGAAGTATGCACTTCGCGGACATTTTTGTGGACAATGCTCACATCCTGCACCTCGGCATTATAGACAAACTGTACCCCCAAAGACTCGGCTAGGTGCACCATTCCTTCCACTATTTTGTGCATACCTCCTTTGGGATACCAGGTGCCGAGCTGAATATCGGCATAGTTCATCAGGCTATACAAAGCAGGGGTGTTTTGTGGCAAAGCCCCCAGAAACAATATCGGGAACTCCATCAACTGGAGAATCTTGGGATGGCGAAAATAACGCCGGATATGGGTATGGATAGACGTAAAAACATCCATCTTGAACAAAGCCCCCAACAAACGGGTGTCGGCAAACTCAAGCAAAGAACGACTGGGCTTATACACCAGGTCGCGCATGCCCACTTCATATTTATAAGCCGCCTGAAGCATAAATTCTTCCAATTTCACAGAGCTCCCTTCTTCCAGCGACTCAAACAAAGCATGTAATTCGAGGCGCTGGGCCGGGATGTCCATAAAGTCATTTTCGCCAAAAACCACGGTATAGGAAGGGTCCAGGCGAATCAAGTCATAAAAATCGGCGGTTTTTTCCAAACCGGTTGAAATACGCTTCAAATACATCTGGCATCCAATACCAGCTTGGGCCCATATCAAAAATAAATCCTTCGGCTTCATACTGACGGGCGCGTCCTCCAGGGCGGTCATTCTTCTCAAGCACCTTTACTTCAAATCCGGTTTGGGCCAGCGAAGTAGCCGCCGCAATGCCCGCAAATCCGGCTCCGATTACAATTGCTTTGGGTTTCATGGGTTTGGTTTTCCAGTTAAATACTATAACTATTTTGGCCGGGCAATTTTGCTTTCCTGCACCCCGACCTCTGTTTGCTTTTCGGACAGCCCGTTTGGGCACTGCCTGGTCTAAACTTGCGTCGCAAAGGTGACAATTTCTTGCCAACATACCCTAAATCATTTTAGAAAGATTTTGTTTGAAAGGCCGCAACAAGACCAAATAAGGAGAAAAAGGGGTGTTTTTCATGAAAAATTCCATTTCCCAAAGAAATGGAATTTCTTTTCAAGGCAACATCTGTTTGCAAGGTCCTCAGCAATTATTGGTCAATGCCCAAATCCTGGCGCAGGGCCGCAATTTTGGCCTTGAGCGCCGCTTGTACTTCTTCAAAGGCCTCGCGCTGAGGCAATGCGGCCCGCACACTGAAGTAAAACTTAATTTTAGGCTCGGTACCCGAAGGGCGGGCGGAAATTTTGCTGCCCTCTTCGGTAAAAAACTGCAAGACATTGGATTTATCCAAGGGCAGGGCTTGCACCTCGCCCGTGCGCAGGTCTTTCATCTCTCGGCTTTGGTAGTCGGCCACCTGCACCACGGCCTGCCCTCCCAAGCTTTTGGGCGGGTTTTGACGAAAGTTATGCATCATGGCCTGTATTTCTTCCGCTCCGGCTTTGCCCTTTTTGGTCAGTGAAGCCAGTTCTTCGTAGTAAAAGCCGTATTGCGTATAAATATCAATAAGCTGTTCAAAAGGGCTTTTGCCCTGGTCTTTGGCGTAGGCCACCATTTCGGCAATCAGCCCACAAGCCATAATAGCGTCTTTGTCGCGGACAAACTCGCCAGCCAGGTAGCCATAGCTTTCTTCTCCCCCACCCAAAAAATATTTGCGGCCTTCGTTTTCCCGAATCACTTCGGCGATGTATTTAAAGCCAGTGAGGGTATTAAATACTTCCAGCCCCTGGGCTTGGGCGATGGCATCGAGCAGGTCGGTGGTAACAATGGTTTTGGCAATGTATTCGTGGCCTTGCATTTTGCCGGCCTGTTTTCGGGCTTCTATCAGATGGTGGATAAGCAAAGTGGCGGTTTGATTGCCATTGAGCAACTGCCACTGGCCCTGGTGGTTTTTGAGGGCAATGCCCACCCGGTCGGCATCAGGGTCGGTGCCCAGCAGCAGGTCGGCATCCATCGCTTGGGCCTGGGCCAGCCCAATGCTGAGGGCCTCGGCTTCTTCAGGATTGGGATAGACAACCGTGGGAAAATTGCCATCTGGTGTGGCCTGTTCCTGCACAACATGCACATTTTCAAAACCCATGCGGGCCAGCAAAGTGGGAACCAGGGTAATGGAAGTGCCATGAATGGAGGTAAAGACAATTTTCATGTCTTTCTGCCGCTGCACGGCCTCGGGCGCAACCGTGAGGGTGAGCACCTGCTCCAGGTATTTTTCATCCATCTCAGCGCCCAGAGGAAGGATAAGTTCGGGTCGCCCTTCAAAACGAATGTCTTCCAGACGCACTTTTTGTACTTCGGCAATGATGTTTTGGTCGTGCGGGGGCACTACCTGCCCGCCATCCACCCAATAGGCTTTGTAGCCATTATACTCCTTAGGGTTATGCGAAGCCGTAATCACTACCCCGCTCTGGCAGCCCAGGACCCGGATGGCAAAAGAAAGCTCCGGGGTGGGGCGCAATTCCGTGAAAAGATAAACGGTAATGCCATTGGCCGAAAAAACTTCGGCGGTGAGGCGGGCAAATTCCGGGCTTTGGTTACGGCTGTCATAGGCAATGGCCACCTTGAGTGCTTCACCCGGAAAGCTTTGCAATAAGTAATTGGCCAGCCCCTGGGTAGCCTGGCCCACTGTATAGCGATTCATACGATTGCAGCCTACCCCCATCAGCCCCCGCAGGCCCCCTGTACCAAATTCAAGTTCTTTGTAAAAAGCATCGGTCAGGGCCGTATATTCCTGGGCATCAAGCAGGCGGCGAACCTCGGCTTTGGTAGCCTCGTCGTATTGGCCATCCAGCCAGGCTTGTACGCTTTGGGCAATTTCGGGCGCAAGTGCAGTCGTCATAGGTTTATCAGCTTTTGTTGGATTGGAAAAACTTCGCCCAAAAATACGCCAGAATTTGAGATTGTGCACATCGGGCCGGGTTGAGGGAATTTGATTACCTGGCAATTTTTGCGAGTATGTGTTAAGGCGGCATTTCATCGACTGCCTCAGGGCTCATCTCCCCTTCTTCGACATTTTGTAATATTCGAGTAAAAGCAGGTAGATTTTTTGTAGTTGGCGGGCATCTTTGTAAGCGCGGTGGCTGGGGTAATCTTTAAAAAAATGGACGGTTTTGTCGGAATTGTTGACAATGAGCAAGGCCGATGCACTTTGGCTATCGGGAAACAGTCGCCCACTGGCCCGATTCACCTTGCCCACTTCAATATATACTGGCAGTAATGAGTACTTCTTGGTGCTTCTTTTTAGATAAAAAGCCAGTAAATCTTGGATAGGATAACCCTGCATAGGGCGGCCGCTGGCTAATTTTCGGAGTTCTTGGTACTGATTGAGCGTTGCCCGCACATAGTTGGCACTGTCTATCTTGTCAAATACGGGAGATTCAAAATCTGTTTTTTCGCGGGCCAGCAGGTCTTCAAATGCCTGAGAAACCCTCAGGAATACTTCCAGTGTGGCCGTTTCATTAAAATCAGGCCCGCTGAAGATATGCAATTCATCCATTAAGACATCATACTGCTGATGTGCTACCTTCATCTCAAGTGCCATTACAGCGGGCGGAAAAAGTGTAAAATCTTCCAGCGGAAAATCAAAAGATACGTCTTTAAACTGGAGGCCGGCTATCAGACCCGGGAGGCTCAGGAAGGCAATCAGGATAAATGGCTTTGAGAAAAGGGGGAAGGTGTAGTGCTTTTTCATAAATAGCTTGATTTTATTAGCAAAAATAAAAAAAGGGCCGCTTTTTTTTATTTTTCTGACAAAATCATCTGCTTCTTACAGAAAATATTGCTTGCCTGATAATTTTTATGAGGGGTTTGCGAGGGCAAGCCTGGGGCGGCTTTATTTTCCTCCCCAGACAGCCTGAAGGCAGTAGCACATTGATGCCCACAAAAATTCCCCTGAATCCAAAATCTTCCGATGGAAAGCTTAGGCGGTGGCACCCAGCTTCTTTTCCAGTTCTTCCAGGCTCTGGCCTTTGGTTTCGGGCACATAGCGCCACACAAAAATCAAAGCCAGCCCGGCCATACTTCCATAGAGCCAGAAGGGAAAAGCGCCGTGAAAGTTTTTTTGCAAATAGGCATTTCCATTGAGCATCGGAAAGGTTTGAGACACCACAAAATTGGCTATCCATTGGGCGGCCACGGCCAAAGACATAGCCAGGCTCCGCACTCGATTGGGAAATATTTCGGCCAGCAATACCCACACCACCGGCCCCCAGGAAAGGGCAAAAGAAGCAATATAGCCCAGCACAAACACTAACAACCAGCCCCCAATGGCCTGATAGTACGCCGCCGTGCCAATGGCCCCCATACATACGGCCATTCCGACCGCCCCAACTATTTGCAGGGGTTTACGGCCCCATTTATCTACGGTATAAATGGCCAGAATAGTAAAAAGCATATTGACCGAACCTACCAGCACCGTTTGCAAGAGTGCCGTATCGGTGCCACTGCCAAAGCCCTTAAATATTTCGGGCGCATAATACATAAAGACATTGATGCCCGTTACCTGTTGAAAAACCGAAAGCAAAATACCAATCCACAAGAGCCGGGGAATGCCTTTTTCACCCAAATCGCGCCAGGAAGGCTGGTGGGTATGGAGCGAAGCCCGAATTTCGGCCACCAGCCGCTCTATTTCAGTGGCTGGGTATAGCCTGGCCAGCACCTGACGGGCTTCGGCTTCCTGGCCTCGCAGCATCAGCCAGCGCGGGCTGCGTGGTACGCGCCACAGCAGTACCGCAAATAAAATTGCGGGCAAAGCCTCGGAGCCAAACATCCATCGCCAGCCTGTGTGCATGTTCCAGGTCGCATCACCCTGCCGGGCAATGAAATAATTGACAAAATACACCAGTAAAATCCCCACCACGATGGCAAACTGGTTATACGAAACCAACTGCCCCCTGCGCTCAGCCGGGGCCATCTCGGCAATATACATTGGCGAGACCATAGAGGCCATCCCTACACCCACTCCCCCCACAATGCGAAAAAAAATGAAAGAAGTAAAATCCCAGGGCAGGGCTGTGCCGAGGGCGGAAATCAGAAAAAGCCAGGCCGCCACCTGCATAGAACTCCGCCGGCCCAGCCTCCGACTGGCTTCGCTGGCCATCAGGGCCCCCAGAATGCATCCCACCAGCGCACTAGAGGCCGCCCAGCCCTGTTGGGCATCACTAAGGCCAAAAAATATTTTGAGATTGCCAATGGCTCCCGAAATCACGGCTGTATCGTAGCCAAACAGCAAACCGCCCAGCGTAGCCACGAGGGTGATGGAAAAAATCCGGCCCGAATGTGCCGGGGAAGAAGGAGAAGCCTGCATCTTTGTTTTTGTTTATTGGTGCAGACAAAGATAGAAGGCTTTTGGGAATGCATGGTATTTTGCCGGACAATTCCGGGGAAAGCTTACTCCTCGGCCCACAAAGCCCTGAGCTCGCGCTGAAATCCGCCGGATAAAATCGGAAAGCGGCACCAGGTTTTGGGGTCCAGGTTTTTGTCGTCCAGGTGAAAAGAAGGGGCATAGCGCTCCCGCTTCCATTGATTGCGGCTCCAGAGCTTAAAGAATTTATCCGTCCATTTTTTCAATTGTTCAGCCTCATAGTCTGGATACTGGGCCTTTAGAATGAGATAACATTCGCGGGGTGGTTTTTTATCGCGGATGGCATGGGCTTCTATTTCGTCCAGGATTTCATAAGGCATCAAGTCGGCCTCGTCGGTTTGTTTTGATTCCTGAGGGCGCAGTTCGGCGGTTGGTTGTTGTTCATTGACAAAGCGCAGGGCCGGAATGCGCCAGGAGCCGTTCAGTCCCTCGGTCTCAAGCCAGCGCAGCCATTGCCGCAAAAAGGCTTTGTCAATGCCGGCAATAGGGCTAAGACCGCCGCTGGTATCGCCGTCCATGGTGGCATAGCCTACCGCCGCCTCCGAGCGATTGCTGGTAGAAAGAAGCAGGGCTCCTTTGATATTGGCCAGCATCCAAACGCTGGGGGCACGCACCCGGGCCTGGATGTTTTGGCGGGCAATATCGTCCTGGGCCCAATTAAGCGGCCTACCCAGGCATTCGGCAATCATCTCCTCATACCCTTTTACCAAATCTCCCACATAAAAGAAATCATAGGCAGCGTGCAGGGCCTGGGCCAGTTGCTCGGCCGCGTGGCGGGTTACGGCACCACTGTTTTCGGAGGCTTGATACACACAGGTCAGCAGGCGGTGGTTCAGTTGCTCCGCCGTGAGGCATTGCTTAATCTCAGGAATGTAGGCCAGCTTATCCGTAAAAGCTTCCCACCCAATGCTTTCTATGCCCAGGTCCACCATCAGGCGGCACAAAGCCGAAACGGCGGATGAATCGGCTCCCCCACTGAGCGACACCACAAAACCCCGGGAATAGCTTTTTCGCATATAGTCATAGAGTGCCAGGGCCACGGTCCGGCTAAACTCTTCTTCTTGTCGGAAAGCACTGCTTTCCCAAGGCAATTGGCTTGGCTGGGAAAACTGAGGGGGCAAGGCCGGAAATTCAAAATCGACCTCAATGCAAAAATCTTCATTGGCCGCCTTTTCAAAGGGAACCCGGTTAGTGAGTTGCACCAGACGGTTCAGCTCCAGGTCTATCACCGCCGAGGTAAGCTGCCAATCGGCAAAAGAAAGCCGCTCGCCCTGGGCCACCAGTTCGCCATTTGAAGCAATCAGGGCTCCGCCATCAAAAATGAGCCGTCCCGATTCATTGCCCAGCAGGTTGGCATAGACATAACCCACGCCAAATGCCCGCGAACCTTCCAGTACAAAGCGCTTGCGAATGTCCATTTTATCAAACGCAAAATGGCTGGCACTGGGGTTGAGAATCATATCTACGCCTACTTCATAAAGAAAGCGTCCGGGGCGGTTGGCCACCCAGGCATCTTCACAAATTTCAAAACCTATCTTAATGCCCCCTATTTTAAAATAATAATCGCCCACCGGGTAATGCTGCCCTTTGATTTCAATGCTGGCTTTCTCGCCCTGCTTCCAGGGCATAAACCAGCGCGGTTCGTAATATACGCCATTGCCCGCCAGAAATCGCTTGGCCACAAAGCCCGCAATCTGGCCATTTACCACCAGGCAAGCTGTATTGAAAAGCTTATTTTGCAAGGCCAAAGGCAAGCCCAGGGAAACAACCAGCCCCTCGGTTTCGGGCAAAATCTCCTGCAAAACTTCCAGCGAAAGCTGATGCAAGCTGGGGGCATAAAAGGCATCTTCGCAGGAATAGCCCGGAATACATAATTCCGGCAGGCACAACACGCTAAGCCCCTCAGCCTTAGCCGCCCGAATGGCTGCCACAATGTTTCGTTTGTTGCCGTCCCAGTCCAGGGGGGTTTGGTTAAGAACAGCCGCGCCAACTTTAATGAATTTCATCTCTTACTCAGGTGTATAATTTTCTGTGAACAAAGCGCATTTTTTCAAAATGCCGAGAAACGCTTTTTTTTTTAAGCCCAAAAATCAATGTCAAAAAGCATAAAACCACGAGAATCTGCTATGCTTCTTTTCCTTCCGCTTCTGTCCGGCTTTCCTCAACACTCCAAAGTACTGGATTCCTGCTCAAAATCCAAAACCAGGGCAGAAGTGGTTTTGTTGTTTTGCCTTACACTGGCCATTTTTTTTCATTTTGCCAGCTTTGATAAAAATCACCTTCTTACATATAAGCAACAAGGTTTTATTATGGTACTATCAAGATTATCAAAAGGCTTCCTCCTCCCCAAATGCTATAATTGCGCCATACTGACTCCTGGCTATTCCCATCACAGCGACAAAATGAGCGAAAAAAACTCCTGAACTAGAGGTTCTCCCCTCTTGGTATCTAAATGATAAACAAACAATAGGTTTTACCTAAAATCAAAAATGTGATGAGCCTGATTCGTTTTAACACCGACTTCAACAACTGGATGCTCCCGCGTTTTGCCCAGATGATGGATCGTTTTTTTGACGATGACGTATTGAGTAATCGTAATTTTGCTTCCGCTACCCTTCCAGCCGTCAATATTAAAGAGACGTCCGAAGATTTTCAGGTGGAGTTGGCCGCTCCTGGTCTGCAAAAAGAAGATTTTAAGATTGAACTGGAAAACCACCTGCTGAAAATTTCTTCGGAGAAAAAAACTGCGCAGGAAGAGAAAAATGAGGATGGAAAGTATGCCCGCCGGGAATTTAGCTATCAATCCTTTCAGCGGGCTTTTACATTGCCCAGTAATGTGGATAGCGAAAAAATTGCGGCCCGTTACGAAGGCGGTATTCTGACCGTAATCATCCCGAAGCGGGAAGAAGCAAAAGATAAGCCTGCCCGCGCTATCTCCATCGGATAAGAGAAAGGATAGCGAGGATGAGTCATTGGCAAAAAGCCCTTGCCTCTCGCGGGCAAGGGCTTTTTTTGCCCGGTTTCTTTCTGTTTATAAAAGCCAGGCATTGACGGGCAGCTCAAAAGCTACCCTTCCGGCTACTTCGTAATTAGGGGGCGCGATAAGTCCGTGTTGGCTCATCACCTGGGCATCGCGGAGCAATTCCTGCAACTTAACCCCTTCCCAGATACTGGAACCCCCACCCAGGTGATAAGCCTGCTGCACGATTTGAAGTGCCGTTTCGGCGGCGTAAGTAGCCGCCAGGCGCAGCGCACTTTTGGTCGCCGGGTCGGGAAATCCCTGTTCGGCTGCTTGCCAATTTTGGTGCATGGCCTCGTGCAGATAAAGCCGGGCCGATTGATAGGCCGCCTGCATCCGGGCCAGTTGGTCGTGCACTACCGGGCGCTCCGACAAGGTACGGCCAGCTCCCTGGGGCACTTTTTGCAGGCTCAGGGCCTTGATTTCGTGCCAGGCCCGGTGAGCCAGGCCCAGACCTACCGAAGCCACCCCTGCTGCCAGTGCCCCCAGGAAAGAAAAGCGGTAGAGGGTAGCCTCCACCCAGGGTTTTTTGACCGGAAAGGGCATCCAGTAGCCCTCTGGCACAAAAGCCTCCTCTACTTCATAGTCGATGCTTTGGCTGCCCCGCATGCCCAGCACGTGCCAATTATCGTGGAATTGCACCTGCGCAGGCGAAAAATAAGCCAAAGCTGAAAAGGGTTTCTCTGCCGAAGCATCGGAGACCATCACGCCCCCTACAATATGAGAGGCCTGTGGTGTGCCCGAGCCCCAGGCCCAACGGCCCGAAACCCGCAAGCCCCCTGCTACCCGCCGGGCCTGCCCTACCGGAGCCGCCCAGCCTCCGGTCATGGCATCAGAAGGGCCAAAAATAGCCTGGGCTGCCTCGGGAGGCAAATAGCCCGAACCTAAAGCCGCCGTGCCCGTTACGGCCACAATCCAGGCCAATGAGCCATTGTAATAAGCACAGGTCTCGATGGCTTGGAGCAAATCAAGCACCGTAGCCTGATGACCACCATAGGCCTGCGCCACCCATAGCCGCAATACGCTACTGGCTTTGAGCCGGCCCATCAGGTCGGCAGGCAAAGCCCTAAGCTCGTCTATTTCCCGGCTTCGGGTTTCGGCTTCCTGTGCCAGGTTTTGCAATGGTTCAGCCAGGTGTGTAGAAAAATAAGTCATATTGCTATTTTGAAGATGTGGAAAAGCTTGGGAAATGCCCCGAGCTTGTTCAAACCAATATTAAGTCAGAAGATACAAATCATACCCAAAAAACGATTTTTTAGGGAATAAAAAAACCTTCCCGAAAAAAATTTCAGGAAGGCTGGGCACAATAAAAGCTTTTCAAATTAGCGGGTCTCTTTCCATTTGATGGTGCAACCCACCGCCTTGGTATCTGTTTTGCTGATGGCTTTGCCGGCCAGCAAAGCCTCGAGGGCATCGGCCAGGAAGGTTTCTGTTACGGCAGCAGCATCTTTGACACTATTGTCAATTGCGCCTTTGTAGCGCACAATCAAAACATCTTTGCCGTCTTTCTTTTCTTTGTTGAGCAAAAACACATCGGGAGTTTTGGTGGCACCGTACAGCCGGGCGTATTTTTGCTCGCCATCTACCAGGTAGGCAAATTTAAAGCCTTTTTCTTGGGCCCGCACCTTCATTTTCTCAAAGGTATCGTCGGCATGGGTCTGCTCATTTGGATTAATGGCAATGACAGGATAGCCTTTACTGGCATATTTTTCGTGCAGGGCAATCATCCGGTCTTCGCTAGCCACTACAAAAGGGCAGTGGTTGCAGCTAAAAATCACGATAAAGCCTTTGGCCTCTTTGTAGTCGGCCATAGAGACCATCTTACCGTTGATGTTTTTCAGTTTAAAATCGGCGGCCACATCGCCCACTTGATATCCATTGGTTTGGAAAGTGGCAAAGCTAAAGGCTGTCAAAAGGGCCAATCCGGCCAGTGAAAAAAGGAGCTTTTTCATAAATTGATTATTTATTTTGAGATGAAACGTGATGAATGGCTTGCTGGAGGGCTTCCTTAGTCATTTCGCCGGAGTGAAAATGACGCTGTCCGCGTGCCTGGTTGATGATGATAGTTATCGGGATTTCACCGCCCCAGTCGGGGTCTAGGCGGGGAATCCACTGGTCAGCGTGGGCTTCGTCAAGAAACCAAACCGGGGCCTGCAAGCCTTTTTTGCTTAAAAAGGCCGACACAGTTTTGGGGCTGTCTTCTACGGCCAGGAGGATAAATTTCACTTTCTGGCCTTTGGTTTCCTGAAAAACTTCCTCAAAGTGAGGCAGTTCTTTGACACAAGGCCCGCACCAGGTAGCCCAAAGGTTAAGTACCCGAGTAGTATCGTCGGATTGGCTCAGCTCATCAAGTACAGTCTGTATTTTTACTTGTTGGAGTGTCTGCGCTGAGAGTGGTAGAGGAAGTATTCCGGCCAGTATTAAACCAATTACCAAAAGAAAAGCCTGCATAAGTTTGTTGTAGTTGGACTTGTAAATTTCAATGTTTAAACTATTCTAATGGGTTTTTCATTTCGGTTTAACGGAATTTTAACAAGCTCATTCTGCAAGCAAAATTTTAGATGGATTTTAAAGTAGAAAAAGAGGGGGCATGCGGGCGTGCCGGATTTTTTTACCACTTTTGCAGGTTGAAAACTGATTTTTTATAAACCTTTTCTAAAACGCCCATGGAACGTACCATTGCCCAGAAGCTGGATGCCCTTCTCAAACTTCAGGAAATCGACTCAAAACTAGATGAAATCAATACCATTCGGGGAGATTTGCCCGAAGAAGTGCAGGATTTGGAAGACGAGATAGTTGGCTACCAAACCCGTATTCAGAAGTTTAAAGAAGAGGTGAAAGGCTTTAATGAGGAAATCAATAGCAAGAAAGCCCGCAAGAAAGAAGCCGAAAAGCTCATTGAGAAATACAAAGAGCAGCAAATGAATGTGCGCAACAACCGCGAGTATGAGGCCATTCTAAAAGAAATAGAATCGGAAGAGCTAGAAATTCAACTGGCGGATAAAAAAAATTCGGGAGGCCAACGAGAAAATCGTTAAGAAAAACGAGGAAATTGCCCAGACCGAGGCCATTTTAGAGGAGCGTAATAATGACCTTTCTCTCAAGCAAAAAGAACTGGATTTGCTGATGCAAGAAAGCCGGGGCGACGAAGAAAAACTCCTCAAAAGAGCGCGAAAAGCAATCAAAAAATGTGGAAGAGCGGCTTTTGCGTTCTTATGAAAAAATTCGCAGCAATGCCATCAATGGCCTGGCCATTGTGCCCGTGCGGCGGAGTGCCTGCGGGGGTTGCTTTGCCATTGTGCCCCCACAGCGGCAGGCCGAGATTCGGGAGCGGAAAAAAATCATTGTTTGTGAACACTGCGGGCGCATTCTGGCGGGTGTGGATGAGCGCGAGGAAGTAGAAGAAGAAAAGCCCTTGAAAAAAACCCGTAAGTTGAAAGTAGAATAATCAGCAAATGAACTTGCGAAGGGATTTTCCGAACTTAGATACACCGGAAAATCCCTTCATTGTATCAGGCACGCGGCATCACAAAAGCCAGCAGAATGTAAATGGGAATAGAAACGCCCCCGCCAAAGATAACCCCCAGGATAAAAGCAATTCTGACCCAGGTTGGGTCAATGCCGAAATACTCGGCAATGCCCGCACAAACCCCAAATATTTTCTTATCGCGGTTAGATTTGCGCAGGCGGCGGTTGTCTTCCAGGCTCAAGCCTTCGCTTCTTAGAATCTCTTCCACCCTTGAAGCCGAAAGATTGCTCAAATCTTTTTGAAAAGATTTACCCTTGAGCCCTCCCAGCGAGGAAACCGAAGTTTTGCCAGTCCCCCGGTTTAGCTCGGCCGAAAGCCGAAATGAAAGCTCATGGTGAGGGTCCACGTGCAAGGCTTTTTTGACATAATTTTTGGCTTTTTGCAGGTCGTCTTTATGATTCCGGAGCTGGCCCCGGTTTTTGTAGGCATTGGCCAGGCCATAGAGGGCATCTAGGTCGTTAGGGTGGAGGGCCAGGGCTTGCTCATATTCTTCTATGGCACTGTCCCAGTCCTCATAACGGCTGTAACCTTTGCCCCGGGCCAGGTAGTCATTCCGCTTTTTTTGGATAAAAGCCAAATCCTCCTCGCTCAGCCCCAGGTCGCGGGCAATTCGGGTCATTTCTTCTGGGTCGAGTGGGCGCTCGCGCTGCTCTTGCTGAAGCTGTAAGACCATCTGAACGTAAGCCTTAATCGTTTCTTCGGATTGGCTCATGCGCAATTGACTAATTATGCCTTCGGGGTTTTATCCCTTTATTGGTTTAGTTGTAAATAGCAATTTATTTTATAATCCTTTGGGCCTAAGTGGCATTGGGTCCTGTTCATTTTGCCTCTTTGGGAAGGAAGCATTATTGTCGCGACAAATTTATACTTTCTCCACGAATTGGCTTTATTTTTTTATCCCGCCGACTGCAAATAAGCCTGCGGTTGACGCAAAAAGTTTAAAGAGATTTGATTAAATGCATCGGGCTGGTCAATATTGACCACGTGTCCACAGTCTTTGAGGATTGCCAGGGCGGAGTTTTGGTGAATTTTAACAATCTTTTTTACCTGAGGCAGGAACATGTGGTCTTCCTCCCCCATGATGTAGAGGGTGGGGATGGGCAGCTCCCGCTCATTGAAATATTTAAGCAGTGGGTTGACCTCAGAAGTGAGCTGATACCAGCGCAAAAACTCCTTTTGATACAATCGCTTGGCCTCCCGGATAAACATCAACCGGGATTTACGATGCCGTTTGCGGGGCATTATCACCCAGGCAAAAAGTGAATAAATCCACATATAGGGCACCCAGCGCTTGATGACACTGCCCAGGCGCATCAAAATCTTGGAGCGGATATTGAGCCGGATAACGGCTCCGCCCAGGGTCATAGACCGGACTCTGTCGGGGGCCAGTTCGCCAATGGTGCGAATGATAATGCTGGCCAGGGATATGCCCACAAAATGCGCCGAGACGATGCCATTATGGTCCATCACCTCTATCACATCGCGGCTGATGTCTTTAAAAGTATAACGGTTCTTGAGATAGTCCTGAAAAAAGTGCTTAGAACGCCCATGCCCCCGTAAATCCAGCAGCAAAACATTGTACTGCTCTTTGAAGGTGCGAATCTGACGATACCAAACCGAGGAACTCCCCCCGGCTCCGTGCACAAAAATCACCCATTCTTTTTGGGGGTCCAGTTCATATTTTTTGTAATACAGCATATCTATTTGCTTATCTTAGGCCAATATAGGCGAGGAATTGAGCAATATTTGCGAATGTACTAAAATATCCGCAAATATTTCGCCTTAAGAGGCCGGGATAAAGTGCCAACCTACTTTTTTATTGGCCAATATTTGTAGTACCTCTTGCACACTGGGCTCCTGAGCCAGGGCCGCCGGCCCAAATAATATCACCAGCAATTGCCCTTCGCCATAGCGCCGCTGGCGATACAGTTCAATTTGGCCCAAAAAGCGATTCCTTTCATTGCCTTTGCGAAGCATTTCGGCCATTTTGATTTCAATGCCCAGTTGCCCTTCGCCCAGGTCTATGTCCACCCGCTCACGCCGCGATTGTGGCCCCGCAACCGGATATTGGGTTTGAACCTGCACAAAACGCTTTTGCAATAGCCGTGAAAGCCATTCTTCCACCGCACTCTCGCCCGCTTGCCCCAGGCAGGCAGGCGGGGGCGGCAACTGGGCCAAAAAACGACGTAAATTGCGCAAGGTGGGGGCTTTTCTTTGTTTTTTATGCCAGGATTTTAACCCGTAGGCCAGGCTGGCCGACAATACTCCTAGTAATATTGGAAAAAACATGGCTTATTGGCAATCATTTATTGTCTTATTGGCAAAATGGCTAATTTGGCTTAGCAAGTTATTACTTTTTTAGCTTTGAAACAAATCTGGCACTATCTCCAATTATTTTTGCAGGCCCAGCGCTTTGTAAGCTTTTGGGCCGCTTGGGTCTTGATGTTGGGGTTTTGCCTGGTTTTGCGCTATGGCTTTGGCTATCGGCCCGGTACTGGGGAAGGCAAGCTGGCCCTACTGGAAGGAATCTTGTTTTTTCCAATGGCCTTTTTTGGTACACTTCTCATTTACAGCCTTTTTACTGGCCGGGGGCGATTTTGGCAAGAGACCTCTTTTTGGATGCTGAGTAGCCTGATCTTAGGGGCTTTGTGGTGGGTGCAGTTTGGCACTTTTTACGAATACTGGCTGCCGCAAACCGAAACCTCCGGCCGAAAGTGGTATGCCCGGCTTGCCTACAATCTGCACGTGTCTTTTTTTTTATGGCTTTGTTCCTTTGGGCTATGGCCTTTGGCGGGAACAATGGCAGGCTACCCGGGGATATGGCCTAATGGCTCCGGCATTTACTTTGAAGCCTTATGGCTGGATGCTGGCTTTGATGGTTCCTCTGCTCATTGCAGTCTCCTATTTACCCGATTTTCAGCTTGCTTACCCGCGCTATAAGCCCGGAGCCTGGGAATATTATCGGGGCATTTGGCCTGCTTACACCATCATTGGCTTTGAGCTAAGTTATGTTTTGCAATTTGTGATGCTGGAGCTCTTTTTCCGGGGTTTTATGGTAATGGCTTTGCGCCCTTTTTTAGGAGAAGCCGCCGTATTTCCGATGGTGGGAGTGTATGTGTTTTTACATTTCAGCAAGCCCCTGGCCGAAACCCTCGGCTCTTTTTTTGGAGGCTTGGTGCTGGGCAGCACGGCTTTCTATTCGGGCAGCATCCTGGGGGGTATTTTGGTGCACGTAGGAGTGGCCCTGTTGATGGAAGCCCTGGCCTATTGGCAAATTTGGGCTTGATTCAAATCAAGCAACTGCGTTTTTTTTTGTTTTGGTCTTTTAGCTAAGATTTACCTTCCAAATAAGCGTCTGTCTTGATGAAAAAAATCATGCAAGAATTTATAATTTGTAAAATCCATCGGTAAAAATTTCTATTTTTGGCTGAGAACAAACTTTTAAAACGTTACTTTTCAAATTCATAGAATGTCTCAAAAAATTCAAAACGCCGCCCTTCTTACTCCACAAACCCATAAGGCTATTTTGCAACATCGCACTTTGGCTTGGCTTGTTCAGTTGTCATAGCCCGCAAAAAGTAGATTTCATTCTTCACAATGCCAAGGTTTATACCGTAGATGAGCAGTTTTCCGTCGCCCAGGCTTTTGCGGTCAAATCGGGTCGTTTTGTTGCGGTTGGCTCCTCGGAGGAAATTTTGAAAAACTATAAGGCCGACAAAATCATCGATGCCCGGGGCAAACCCGTTTACCCAGGCTTTATTGATGCCCACTGCCACTTTTACAATTACGGCCGGTTCTTGCAGGAGGTAAACCTGGTAGGCACAAAATCCTACGCCGAAGTCCTGGAAAAACTAGTAGCCCATCGGCAGGAACACCCTGAAGAGCCCTGGATTGTGGGCCGGGGTTGGGACCAAAACGATTGGGCGGGCCTTGAATTTCCCAATAAATCTCCGCTTGACTCCCTCTTTCCCAACACCCCCGTCTATCTCACCCGGATTGATGGCCACGCGGCACTGGTGAACCAAAAAGCGCTTGACCAGGCGGGAATTGCCTATCCCCCCCAAGCCCTTGAAGGAGGGCTCATTGAGGCCAGAGACGGTCGGCTCACGGGCATCTTGGTGGACAATGCCTGTGACCTGGTCAATGCCAAAATTCCGGCCCCTTCGGCCAAAGCCCGCCAAAAGGCGCTTTTTGAAGCCCAGGAAAAGTGCTTTGCCGTAGGCCTGACCAGTGTGCACGATGCAGGACTGCCCCGCCAGGTGCTCGAAACCATTGCGCAAATGCATCGGGAGCAAACCCTGAAAATGCGTGTTTATGCGATGATTGGCGGCGAAGGGCCTGACCTGGACTACTACCTCCAAAAAGACCGCAAAAGGAGATTTCCTGAGCATCAGCAGTGTAAAGCTTTATGCCGATGGCGCGCTTGGTTCAAGGGGGGCCTGCCTGCTGGCCCCTTATGCCGACCGCCCCAAAGAAACAGGCTTTTTACTGGCTTCGCCCGAAAAACTGGAAGCCCGTATCCGAAAAATTGGCGCCAAAGGCTTTCAGGTCAATACCCATTGTATTGGCGATTCGGCCAACCGGCTTGTGCTTTCCATTTATGGAAAAGTCTTAAAGGGCCAAAATGAGCTGCGCTGGCGTATAGAACATGCCCAAGTGATTCACCCTCAAGATTTTGCACTTTTCAAACAATACCAAATCATCCCCTCTGTCCAACCTACCCATGCCACTTCGGATATGTTTTGGGCCGCCGACCGCCTGGGGCCCGAACGACTGCGCGGAGCCTATGCCTGGAAATCGCTCCTGGCGCAAAACCAGGTGCTGGCCGCCGGCAGTGACTTCCCGGTGGAAGACATCAATCCGCTCTATGGCTTCCACGCCGCCATCGCCCGCCAAAATGCGGAAGGAAAACCCGCCGGAGGTTTTCAAATGGAAAATGCCCTGACCCGCGAAGAAGCCCTCCGTGCCATGACTATCTGGGCGGCTTATGCCGCTTTTGAAGAAAAGACCAAAGGAACTATCCAAAAAGGAATGGTGGCCGATTTTGTACTATTGGAAGATGACCTGATGCAAGCCCCCCTCGAGGCACTGCGCTCCATCAAAGTAAGTCAGACTTATCTCAACGGAGAACTGGTCTATCAGCCTTTGAAAAAAGGAGCTGAAGAGTAGAACTTCACAAAATAAAAAAACGTTGTTATAACAACAATTAATGCCTTCGGGCACAACTTTATGCAACAATCTGGTATTTGGTTTTTTGATGATGTCAATCTCTTTGATTTCTTCTGCCCGCACCGCTTAAAAGAGTATCAGGGAAAACATGCATTCAAGGAATATCAAAAGGGAGAATACATTTATTTTTCCCAGGACCCGGCCAACAAAATCTTTCTGGTGATAGAAGGCAAGGTCAAAATTTCTTTTTGTACGCCCGACGGTCGCGAGATTTCCAAGATGGTGCTTGAGACGGGAGAGATGTTTGGCGAACAGGCCCTTTTTGGGGTAGAACAACGCAATGATACGGCGCAGGCCATTTCCGAAAAACCGTGCTTTGTCCTTTGGATGTAGAAACAATGCACGAGCTGATGCGGACCTACCGCACTTTCAGCTTCAAGGTCTATAAAACGGTGGGCACACGCATTGAAAAACTGGAGCGCAAAATTGAGTCGCTCATCTCCAAAGATGTCAAAACCCGTTTATTGGAGTTTCTATGCGAGATGGCTCACGAAAGAGGCCGAAAAGCAGGTACGGAAACACTGGTGATGCATTCATTGACCCAAAAAGACATTGCCGACCTTATTGGCACTTCCAGGCAAACGGTTACCACCTTGCTCAATGAGTTTAAAGAGCAAAACCTGATTTATTTTGACCGGAAACGCATCCTCATCCGCGATTTGCAAAAGCTCAGCAATTTGATAAGCACTTAGGCTTGGCCTTATCCGGCTTTTGTTTCCGTAAAAAAACGAGAAATATCCGGTTTTAAAAGGAATAGCGCAAGGTGTTTGCCGTTATGCAAAAGGCAATTGATTTTTGCTAAATTTGCAATCCTATGCGTTATTTTCTATCCTTTTTATGCGGGCTTGGCATTAAGCGATTTTCCTGGTTCCTTTTTTGGGGGCTCTCCTATCCCTTATGCGGGCAAGATGCCCATTTTTCTCAGTTTTATGCCGCACCGCTTTCTCTCAATCCGGCCCTGGCGGGTTTGTCGCCGGATGCCCGTTTTGCATTCAATTTTCGGAGCCAATGGCCCAAGCTGCCTGGTGAATTTGTGAGCTACCAATTGGCCTATGACCAGGGCTTTACCGAAGCCCGCAACGGGCTGGGCCTTTTGCTTCAGCTCGACCGGGCCGGGTCGGCAGGGGTTCGCTCGCTCAATGCTCAGGTGATGTATGCCTACACTTTGGCCTTTGAGCAATTTGCGGTGCGGGCCGGGCTAAGCCTGGGGTATGGAAATCGCAACCTGGATTATTTCCAACTGGTGTTTGGCGACCAGCTCACCAACCTGGGCCTCAATGGGCAGCCCACCCTGGAAAATGGCCTGGAAAACATCAATGTAAACTACTGGGAAGTAGGCACGGGCCTGCTGTTTTATACAGAAAATTTCTGGTTTGGCGTAGCGGGACATCACCTCAACCAGCCCAATCAATCGCTGGGCAATGACAATGATCCTTTGCCCCGCAAAATAAGTGTGCAGGCAGGCTATAAATTTATTCGCTATCGCCCCGGGCGCAATCGCCGCGACGGGTATGATTTTGCCCTGATGCCAGCGGTGTATTACAGCCAGCAGGGTGATTTTCGGCAATTAGACCTGGGCGCCAATGTCTTTCTAAGCCCGGTCATTTTTGGGCTTTGGTATCGGGGTGTTCCCGTAAGCCAGTCTTACAATGGGGCTTTGGTGGCGATGTCGGGTTTCAAGTACCAGGGCTTTCGATTTTTGTATAGCTATGATTTGCCCATGGGGCGCTTTGCCTCAGCCACGGGAGGGGCACACGAAATCTCCCTGGCATTGCAACTGGGTGAATGGGAAAAAAAAACGCCGCTATCGCCCCCGCTACAAAGTGCCTGTCTTCCCCGATTGGGTTAATTAGCAAAAAAAGCCCGCTTTCCCGCTAAGGCAGGCCAATATTTTTATTTTTGATAGGAATGTTTTGGTCATTTTTGCCTTTGTTTGCGGGCAAAAATCTATTTGCAAAGCCTATGGCCCTCATAACCGAAACACATTTTCAATTTCCAAGCCAGATAGACTTTTACCGGGGCAAAGTGCGCGATGTGTATATTTTTCCCGGCAGTTGGTGATGGTGGCCACCGACCGCATCTCGGCTTTTGATGTCATTTTACCCCAGGCCATTCCCTACAAAGGCCAGGTGCTCAATCAACTATCTGCCTTCTTTTTGAACGCCACCGCCGCAAAAGTGCCCAACTGGCTATTGGGGCAACCCGATCCGAATGTAAGCATTGGCCGAAAATGCCAGCCTTTGGCGGTAGAGATGGTCATTCGGGCCTATCTGGCGGGCAGTGCCTGGCGGGCTTACCAAAAAGGGCAGCGCGATTTTAACGGGCATATCCTGCCCGATGGCCTTCGCGAAAACGAGCTCCTCCCCGCCCCTATTCTCACGCCCAGCACCAAGGCCGAAAAAGGCACCCACGATGAAGATATTCGTACCGAGGAAATAATTGCCCGTGGGCTGGCCACCGCCGCACAATACGAACAAATGGCAGCTTATACCCGGGAATTATTCGAGGAAGGCCGTCGGATAGCGGCCCAAAATGGGCTCATCCTTGCCGACACCAAATATGAATTTGGCCTCTGGGAAGGAGAAATCTGCCTGATGGATGAAATCCACACACCCGATTCGTCGCGCTATTTTGATGCCGAAGGCTTTGCCCAGCGGCAGGAAAAAGGCGAACGCCAGCCACACCGCTCCAAAGAGATGGTGCGCCAATGGCTCATTGCACATAACTTTATGGGGCAGCCCGGCGAAACCATTCCCATTATGTCGCCGGAATGGATTGAGGCCATCAGCCAGGAGTATATTGCCTTGTATGAGCAACTCACCGGCCAGGCATTTGTGAAACCCGCTTCCGAAAACCGCCTGGCTACAATGGAAGCGGCCATCGCTGACTTCTTGGCAAAAGACCCGGCTTAAAATCAGGAAAAAGGCAAACAAAGCCCGGAAGAGGCAATTCTGGGAACAAATAAGACCATTGATGGGCAAAAATATCAACCTCGCCCGTAGTATAAAACTGGTATTCTGGGATTTGAGGGCAGCGTTGCAAATCTTTGGCCGAAACTAAAAGCCGACGTACCTGCCTTGCCACCGCAATGGCCGGATTGATAAGATGCACCCGCCCTTCAGTAATTTTCTCCAGAAGCGGTGCCAAGAATGGATAGTGAGTGCATCCCAGCACCAATTGGTCAATGGGAGCGGCCAGCATCGGGGCCAGATACTGCCTCAGCAGGGCCTCGGTTTCGGGCGTATGGGCCTGCCCGGCTTCAATATTTTCTACCAAGCCAAACCCTATTTGCATCCACACCTCTACCCCCTGGGCGTGCTGGGTTTTGATATTGTGAAATCGCTCACTTTCTAGCGTGCCCTTAGTGGCAATCACACCTACCTTGCCCGTTTGGGTGAGCCGGGCCGCCGGCTTGATGGCAGGTTCCATGCCCACAAAAGGTTTTTTAAAGTGGGCGCGCAAATCCTGAATTGCGGCCGAAGTAGCTGTATTGCAAGCCAGCACCACCAGTTTGCAGTCTTTATCCAGCAAAAATTGGGTAATGCGCCGGGCCCGGCGATGATTTCGTTTTGAGAACGTTCGCCATAAGGGCAAAAACCCTGATCGGCTACATAGACCAGGGATTCGTGAGGAAGCAATTGTACGAGTTCTTTCCAAACGGACAAGCCGCCAATGCCTGAATCAAAAATGCCAATGGGTTGAGAAGTTGCCAAAGCATCAAAATTTTGGTTTGCGAATTTAAACTCCGCTGCACAATTTCGTCCTATATCTCCTTTATAATGACCCTTTGTGCCTAAAAATATAATTTTTCGAATAGATACACCAAAATCAAAAAACGAGGCGTTGCTTAGAAGATTCCTGATAAACTTGCGAAAATCTGGTATTTTTTTCAGTATTGAGCTGATTTTTTGAAAGATTTCCTGGTTTTTGGTGTGTCAAATAAAATAATAAAGTGTATAATGAAAAAATTTGCCTTACTCATTTTTTTCCTGGCCGGAGCTTTGGCCCTTGCCCGGGCACAATGCGATTCTTCTTACCTTTCCACTACCCTGCAGGCCGGACAATGGCTGGGCGATTACGCCTGGAGCTTTGTAAGCATTACCCCGGAACAGGAAGAGCAAGCCGGGGACGAAATGTTTGCCTACATTGAAGAAAACTTCCGGCTTTTGACCGATGACCCTCGTGCCCAAAAACTGCGCCGCATCCTCAACAAGATGCTGCCCTTTGTCAAAAGGGCCGAAATTAAGTACGACATCCACCTTGTAGAGGAAGATGCCCTAATCAATGCCTTTTCCATTGCGGGGGGGCATTTGTTTATCACTACGGGCATCATGGATTGGGTGCAGAGTGATGATGAGCTGGCCTTTATCATTGGACACGAAATGGCCCACGTAGATTTGGAGCATTGTATCCGGCACGTCAAACGTGGTATGACCATCCAGACCTGGGCCGAGTACCTGCAAATGGGCGATTATGCCGGCTTGATAGACCAGGTGCAGGGCATATTGGGCACTCCTTTTGGCCAGGTGGACGAGTACCAGTCGGACCGGGAAGGGGCCTATCTGGCCTGGAAAGCGGGCTATAACCCCCGCAAAGGCCAGGATTTTTTCCGCAAGCTTCAGGCCCAGGAAAGCCCTGGCGAACTGCCTTATGACCTGGATGTGCTCTTACGCACCCATCCCTACTCGGTGCAGCGCATTAGCTGCCTGGAGCATTACATAGCCCACGAAATGAAAAAATAGATAAACTCCGGATTAGTCTGTTTTGGGACGAAAAGCCGAAATCACGGCTTCGTTCACTTCCAGGTAAGGGCCTCCTATCAGGTCTATACAATAAGGGATGGCCGGAAAAACAGCTTCCAGGTTTTCACGGATGGATTTGGGCTTGCCCGGAAGATTTACAATCAGGCTTTGATGGCGTATGCCGGCGGTTTGGCGGGATAAAATGGCCGTAGGCACATACTTTAGGCTTTCACGGCGCATCTGTTCGCCAAAACCTGGCAATAGTTTATGGCAAACGGCCTCGGTTGCCTCCGGCGTTACGTCGCGGGGCGCCGGGCCGGTTCCTCCACAAGTAATAATGAGGCAGCACTTTTCCGCATCCGCCATACGAATCAGGCATTCGGCTATCTGGTCTTGCTCATCGGGCAAAACGGCATAGACCTCTTCGTAATCGCTGACAAGGTATGACTGCAATAAGGCCCGAATGGCCTGGCCCGGTAAGTCTTCGTAAATTCCCTGGCTGGCCCGGTCAGATACATTGATGATGCCAATTTTTATGGCTGATTTCTTGTTCATGAAAGTGTATTGATTTTTTGAAAATGATAGCGAAAAATCTAAAAAAAATCCTAAATTGCAATGCTTTTAAATGTGTGAAGCCAAAATGATGCGATATTTTTACCTGCTGATATGTCTGGGACTGGGATGGATGCTTACCGGATGCCAAACCGAAGCTTCGCAAAAAATGGTAAAGACTCCGCCTGCCCCGAAGGCTAGGCTGGCCGCCCAAGTCGACCCTGAATTTGCTGAGAAGTTTCTGGCCCATTTCAAAAAGGCCGAACTGCCTTTCTCGATAGATACTTCCTACACTCTTGCTGATACCATCCCTGCCGATTTGGTGATTCGCTATGTATTGGAAGCAGCCGGGGCGGCCCAGCTCGATTACTTCAAAGACTATTGGGGCGATGAAGAAAGCCGCCAAATGACCCGGCAAGGGCTCAAAGACCGTTTCATTGATGTCTCCAAAAATGCTTTTGCCGTGCTCAATTTTGGCTTTGGCCCTCGCTTGTCGCTCCATCCCGATTATATTTCCCTGGTGGTGCATTTCATTCCTACTTTTATGGAAGGTCGCTATCGCTACTCGGTCTTGCTCAACTACCAGCCCAATGGCCAATTGGTGGATATTTTGCCCATTGGTCAAATCTCCGACTATGTTGATATGGCCGAATGGGTGAGTGCACAAATCAAGGCTCGGGACGAAATTGTGGTGAATACCCAACTCATTCATTATGGCGAAATGTATAACCAAGCCTCCGACTATACTGAGGAGGCCCGCCAGGTTTTTGCCTTAAACGCACAAGGTATTTTTCGGCTTGATACAGCACAATATTCGGCCTTCTCGGGTACTTTTGTGGCCGAAACGCAAGACCAGCGCTTCACGGTTGCCCAGGTGTTTGACGAAATCCGGGTGCATTACGCCCCTCGTGCCGAAGCACCCGAAGAAGAACTAAAAATTTTGAAAGTCTTGGCGGATGAAAATATGCTCATTGCCGAGCGTCCTGGCCACAAAACCGCGCTCACTCTGCACTATGATGCGCACAAGGCTACTTTCGTTTGCCAGAATGAAAAAGGAGAAAAGATAGCTTTTCGCCGACAGCAAAATTAAGAAACAGGCCAAATCCTGGCCTCGCGAAGCGCAAGCCCCAAAAATCCGGGCTTTGTTTAGGACCCACTCCCTGGGCAGGCAAAGTCATTTTACATTTAGGGAGGAAATAATTCCCGAGTATTGCGGCCAATTTTGTTTTTAGGCAGAAACCAAGTGCTGGCTAGCTTTTTATTCCATTTCGGGAGGAAATAACTGGTTCATTCTTTTTTCATTTCCATCGCTATCAAGGCCCCATCACCACCCATTTCTTCAAGTTTTGAAATAATGCTAAGATAGCTTTCTTCATCTCGGTTTTGGCTTAGTTTAAAGACATTTTCAACTTTTTCCACTTCTATTTCAAAGCCAACAATAGCAGGCATCATTTTATCAAGATAGGAATTGGGTAGGTTATCGTAAATAGTCAAGGATGCGGCATTTCCATTTTCAAATTTCAAAGTGAATTTTCGCATAAACTGAATAAGCTCCTCCGAAGACATAAAATGCATCTGCCCGCTCATGTGCACACTCATATAATTCCAGGTGGAACCTGTCTGCGGGTTGCTGTACCAAGAGGCACTTACATAAGTATTGGGGCCTGTGAAAACCAGCAAGGCCTGAGGGTTTTCAATAAAGGCTTTATGGTGATCGGTGTTGCGCATAAAATGTCCCTGTACAATCAGATGAGATGCCCGTTTCTCGAGCAATACCGGAATCTGTGTAGCCACTTGTTTGCCTGAACTAAAACTTCCGGTCAAAAAAGCAAATGGATTATTTTCAGCAAAATCCATTATTATTTGCTCGTCTTTTTCCTTGAAATACGAAAAATTATACATTATCCTTATTTTTTGAAATCTTGCTGAGATATTAAGAAGCCAGAGAAAAAGCAAAAGCTTTCCCTCAAAGCTGATGCAAAAAATGGAGATAAAAAACCCCTTGGCCCAGATACCCGGAAAGGGATGGCAAGGAGGTAAACAATATGAAATCGAAAAAAGGGAAGGCCCCGACTTTTATTACCTGAAAAGCTTGGAAAGCCTCTGCAATCCGTGTTTACAACTGCTCAAAAATCCGGCGGATAGACACCTCTTCTCCTATTTTGGCGGGCAGGGCCGCGATGGCAATGCGTTCCTGTTCGGTGGTGTCGCGATGGCGAAGGGTTACGGTCTCGTCCTCGAGGGTTTGGTGGTCAATGGTAAGACAATAGGGCGTGCCAATCATATCCTGGCGGGTGTAGTTTTTGCCTATGGCCCCCCGCTCTTCATAGAGGGTGCGAAAATCATAACGCAGCAGTTCAAACACTTCGCGGGCTTTCTCGGGCAGGCCTTGCTTGCGCAAAAGCGGGAAGACGGCCACCTGGTAAGGCGCAATGGTGGGATGAAATTTTAAAAACACCCGGGTTTTTTCTTCTCCTTTGGCATCTATGCCTGTGGCTTCGGTGTAGGCCTGGCACAAAACGGCCAGAAAGAGGCGGTCAGCGCCTACTGACGTTTCCACTACATAAGGAATGTAGCGGTCTTTGAGGTCTTCGTCGTAGTAAAGCTGTTTGGTTTTTGAATATTCCTGATGGCTTTTGAGGTCAAAATCGGTGCGGGAGTGGATGCCTTCTATTTCTTTAAAACCAAAAGGAAAGGCAAACTCAATGTCCACGGCCGCATTGGCATAGTGAGCCAGCTTTTCGTGGACGTGCCAGCGCAGTTTTTCAGCCGGCAGACCGATGGCCTGGTGAAATTTCCAGCGTTTTTCCTTCCATTGTTCGTACCATTCCATTTCAGTATGAGGGCGCACAAAAAACTGCATTTCCATTTGTTCAAACTCGCGCATTCGGAAAATAAACTGCCGGGCCACAATCTCATTCCGAAAAGCCTTGCCTATTTGGGCAATGCCAAAAGGCAATTGTCGGCCACTGGTTTTTTGGACGTTCAGAAAATTGACAAAAATGCCCTGGGCCGTTTCGGGGCGCAGGTAGATCGTCGCCGCCTCTTCGGCCACTGAACCCATCTGGGTAGAAAACATGAGGTTAAATTGCCGGACTTCGGTCCAGTTGGCCGTGCCCGAGATAGGGCAGGTAATGCCTTCATCGAGGATAAGTTGACGCACGCCGGCCAGGTCTTCCTGCTCCAGCCGCCGGGCCAATTCGTCGAGGAGGGCTTGTTTTTTATCAGGGTCGCCTGCCTGGGCATAGCTTTCGGCTTTTTCTTCTATGAGCACATCGGCCCGGTAGCGTTTTTTTGAATCCTTGTTGTCAATTAGGGGGTCGTTGAAGCTATCTACGTGTCCAGAGGCTTTCCAGGTGGTAGGGTGCATAAAGATGGCCGCATCAATGCCCACCACATTTTCGTTGAGCTGAGTCATGGCTTTCCACCAGACCAGTTTGAGATTATTTTTAAGCTCTACGCCATTTTGGCCAAAGTCATAGACCCCTTGTAGGCCATCGTAGATTTCGGATGATTGAAAAACAAAGCCATATTCTTTGGCGTGAGAGATAATACGCTGAAAAAGAGGATTTTCGGAAGAATTTTTTTCTTGCTTGGCCATATTTCTTTGGTTCAGGATAAAAAAGTCTCTTGTCCCGTTTGTTACGGGGGACTTGGGCATTGCAAACTTAGTAATTTTTTTTTGACACTGCCTCCTTAGCGCAAGAGGTCGCGCAGGGTATGTATGCCTCTTTTTTGGGCCTTACGAAGCAAGATTTGCAGTAGCCGGGCGGTGGCCAGGGCATCACCGGCCGCATTATGGCGCACCGAAATCGGAATTTGGTAACGAGCGCAAAGGGCATCAAGGTTGTAGAGGCCGGGCTGTTGGTCGTGGCGGGCTTGAAAGCCCTGCTCCAGGCGCTTGGCCAGTTGGATAGTATCCAGGCAAGGGTTTTGCAGAGGCAGTCCAAAGTGCCTTAGCATCATCTGCGACATTATCTGGCGGTCAAATTCTATAAAATGCGCCACCAGCACCGAATTGCCCACATAGTCTAAAAAAAACCGTAAGGCTTCGGCTTCGCTCAGCCCGTCCCTCAACTCGCGGCTCAAAATCTGATGGACAGGAATGGATTCCTTGTTGCCGCTACTTTCATTATGCAACAAGACCTCAAGGGAATCTTCCACCTCTATGCGCCCGGCCCGCAAAGCAATGGCCCCAATGCTGATGACCCGGTCCTGTTTCCAATTGAGCCCAGTGGTTTCGGTATCAAATACCACTAATCGGGCTTCGGCAATGTTTTGCCGGGTAGAACCCGATTTGTTCTTTTGGAGATATTCACAGACAAAATCTGGCAATTCACCTTTTTTACAAAGCGCCTGGGCACGATTTCCAAACCAAAACATAGGCAAAAGATTAAAAAAATTCAGACAAGCAGGCGTTGGAATTGATGCACAAGTTCTTCCAGTACAACTGGTTTTGTCAAATAGCCCTCAAAGCCCAGGGATAAAAACCGCTCCTTGTGGGCAGGCTCCGTGTAGGAAGTGAGGGCAAGCATGGGTAGCTTTTGCCAGCTTGGATTTTGGCGAATGGTTTGCATGAGTTGCACGCCTTCTTCTTCGTGGTTACCCAGGTTGATGTCCATCAAAATCAAGCAAATCGGGGCTGTTTCCAGGATTTTTAAGGCACTCAGGGTATCGTGGGCAATGCTCAATGCATAGGTCTTGGGCAGTATTTTTTTCATAATGAGGGCATTGATGGCCTCATCTTCTACATACAAAATATGGGGCAGTTTTATACTCATTTTTTTTAGGACTTTGCCAACGTCTAAAATTAGTAATTTTCAGAAAATAAAATACTTTTAAAGGTCAAAACCCAATAGAGAAGTATTCCTTATAAAAAATCGGGCCAAATAAGCACATCTTTGTATTAAAAGCACCCAAGCAGTCGGTTAGTCCAATTATTTGTAATATTGTCCTCTAAAAATCATCATGTACATTCCCATACATCAAGATATTTCCCTGCGGCCTCTCCATACTTTTGGCATAGATTGCCGAGCGCGTTTTTTTGCGGTTTTTCACAATGAGGCTGAGCTTAACCAACTTTTGGCCCATTTTGCTGGCCAGCCCGTGCTCATTTTAGGAGGAGGCAGCAATGTATTGTTTACCCGGGACTTCGCCGGGGCCGTTTGCAAAACAAAATTATGGGCATCCGGCTGGTGCGCCAGGACACACACTATGCCTGGGTAAGGGTGGGCGCAGGCGAAAACTGGCATTCATTTGTGCGGCACTGCATCGCCCAGGGTTGGGCGGGCGTAGAAAATCTATCCCTCATTCCGGGCACAGTGGGGGCTGCCCCAATGCAAAACATTGGCGCTTATGGCGTAGAGGTGCGTGAAGTCATTGAACACGTAGAAGCCCTGGACCGTGCCTCCGGCCAAGCCCGGCAATTTACAAATGAGGCTTGTGCCTTTGGCTATCGGGAAAGTTATTTCAAAAATGAAGGCCGGGAACAATATATCATCACCCATGTCATGTTTCGGCTTGCAAAGCAGGCCCAATTTCGCCTGGAATACGGGGCCATCCGCGAAACATTGGCTCAAAAGGGATTTCCCCCTGCCCCCCTGAGTTTGCAAGCTGTAAGCGAGACCGTTTCCGAAATCCGCCGCCGCAAATTGCCTGACCCAACTGAAGTAGGAAATGGAGGCAGTTTTTTTTAAAAACCCGGAAATAGATTTGGGACATTACACCATGTTGCGGGAATCATTTCCCAATATTCCACATTTTCCCTTATCGGGAAATATGGTCAAAGTCCCTGCCGCCTGGCTCATCGAGCAAGCTGGCTGGAAAGGCGTTCGTCGGGGAGATGCGGGCGTTCACCCCCACCAGGCGCTAGTAATCGTTAATTATGGGCAGGCAAGCGGTGCCGAAATACTAGAGCTATCCCAAGAAATACAGCACTCCGTGCGGGAAAAATACGGCATTTCGCTCACCCCCGAAATCAACGTTCTTTAAGCACACCTTACGAAGGCCTAACCAGACTAAGGATTTTCAGTAAATAGTGAGGAAAGAATCAACATTATTTAAACTGAAAAATTAATGAAAAGCACCGTAATTCTATTGGGTATCTTTTCTGTTTTGTTTTTTGAAACGACCGTCAAAGCCCAAAATAGCTACAATGTAGAAAAGTGCTGGGGCTTACAATTCAAACTACCTCAGGAAGTAGTGGGCAATCTGGCCAATAGCAAGGTCAATTTTTGGCTCACGGGCCAGCAAGAAGGGCCCGAATTCGAGTTTTATATGCAGAGAATGGACCCGGCCAGTTTTCCCAAAAGATTTCAAAAATTATTGGAAGAAACTCAAGGCAAGGAGGAAGATTTTTCTGAACATCACCCGGAAGGCCTGCAATTCCAAAAAACCCAGCAGTTTGGCTTGGTGTTAGAATTTGCCGAAATAAGCAAACCGCACCGTTTGATTATCTTTACCTTCGCGTATGAAGGAAAAAAATACTTGGGCTACTTACTGACCAAAAGCCCCGCTATGGAAGAAATTGCGCAAGCAGTATTACGTTCTATTCAGCCTGTGTAAAGAAGGAAAAAACTTGCCCTGTTTTTAAAAGTCTGCTCATCAGAGGGCAGGCTTTTTTTTATTGCAAAAAACAGATTATTTTAGCTTTTGTCAAGAAACACTTAAACCCCCGGGCAAGATGAAAAGCTACGCAAATATTCCGCAACTACACTACCGCACTTGCAACCTTTGCGAAGCGATGTGCGGATTGGAAATAGAATACCAGTCGCGCGAAGTGCGGAGCATTCGGGGCGATGCCGAAGACCCCTTTAGCCGGGGCCATCTTTGCCCCAAGGCCTATGGCCTCAAAGATATTTTTGAAGACCCCGACCGACTGAAAAGCCCCCAAAAGCGAACCGCCTCGGGCTGGCACGACCTTCCTTGGGAAGAGGCCCTGGAAGAAGCGGCGTTTGCATTGCAAAACATTCAAAAAAAATATGGAGGCAATGCCCTGGGCTTGTATTTGGGCAATCCCAATGCCCATAACCTGGGGGCCATGCTCATGGGTCCGCTCTTCTACCGTAGCCTCAAGACCCAAAATCGCTTTTCGGCTACCTCCGTAGATCAGTTGCCCCATCACTTTGTGGCGCGCTATATGTTTGGCCATCAATTGCTTTTCCCCATTCCTGATATAGACCGAACCCAGTATATGCTTATTTTAGGGGGCAATCCCCTGGCCTCTAATGGCAGCCTGATGACCGTGCCGGATGTGGGCCGTCGGCTGAGGGCCATCCAGGAAAGAGGCGGGCAGGTGGTGGTGATAGACCCCCGACGCACCGAAACGGCCCAAAAAGCAAGTGTGCATCATTTCATTCGTCCGGGCACCGATGCCCTTTTTTTACTGGCCCTTTTGCACGAAATCACCGCTACCCACTGTGTCCGCCCGGGCCGTCTGGCTGATTTCACCGAGGGTATAGAAGAAATAAAATCCCTGGTGGCTCCTTATGCACCTGAGCGGGTGGCCGGAATATGCGGAATCGCCCCCGAGGCCATACGTCAGATTGCCCGGGATTTTTGCGAAGCCCCCGCCGCTGTTGCATATGGACGCATGGGGGTTTCTACCCAGGCTTTCGGGGCTTTGGCCCAATGGCTTATCAATGTGCTCAATATTCTGACAGGCAACCTGGACCGCCCGGGCGGGGCCATGTTTACCCTGCCAGCCGTAGATGTAGTGGGCCTGACCGGGCTTCGGGGGGCAGTGGGCAGCCATGGTCGCTGGAAAAGCCGGGTGCGGGGTTTGCCGGAGTTTGGGGGCGAATTGCCTGTTTCGGTGCTGGCCGAAGAAATACTGACCCCTGGTGAAGGACAAATTCGAGCTATGGTAACGGTGGCGGGAAATCCGGTGCTTTCTACACCCAATGGCCGCCAATTGGACAAAGCTTTTGCGCAATTAGATTTTATGCTGGCCATTGATATCTATCGCAATGAAACCACCCGACATGCCCATTTGATTCTGCCGCCTACTACAGGCCTGGAAAATGAGCACTTTGATTTGGTGTTTAACTACCTGGCGGTGCGTAATACGGTCAAATATTCGCCCCGCCTCTTTGAGCCAGAAGAAAATACCCGCGCCGACTGGCAGATTCTCCGTGCCCTGGCCCAAAAAATGAAACCTGCGCCCGCTAAAAAATCAAAAGAACCCCTCGAGCGCCTCAGCCCCGAAGCCCTCCTGGACCTTGCCCTGCGCTTTGGCCCCTATGGAAGCAAAGGAGCCCCCTATTACAAAACCCAGGCCTGGGGAAAGGAGGGCCTAAAAATGCATACCCTCCGCCAACATCCCCACGGCTTAGACCTGGGGCCCTGCAGCCCCTGCTGCCCCATCGCCTTTTCACTAAAAACCATCGCATTGACCTCCAGCCCGAAGTTTTGACCAAAGACCTGGCCCGGCTGCATAAAACATTTTTTGAAACCGAAACAAGCACCCCGGAATGGCCCTTCCAACTCATTGGCCGCCGCCACCTCCGCAGCAATAACTCCTGGATGCACAATAGCCCCCGGCTGGTGCGCGGCCGCAACCGATGCACTTTGATGATGCACCCACAAGATGCCCAAAAGTTAGACCTGCAAAACGGCGAAAAAGTGAAAGTGCGCTCTCGGGTGGGCAGCATAGAAATAGCCCTGGAAACCACCGACAGCCTGATGCCGGGCGTGGTCAGCATTCCACACGGATGGGGCCATCACCGCCCCGGAACCCTTTGGCAGGTGGCCGAAGCTTTTGCCGGGGTGAGCGCCAATGACCTGACCGATGAGCATTTTTTAGATGAACTTTGTGGCAATGCTGCCTTGAATGGCGTTGCTGTGGCAGTTGAAAAAATCTTGATTGAAGCGCATCCTGCTTAAACGGGGAGGTGTTTTGGCCCCAGTTAAGAATCCCTTTTTTAGGAATGGGACGGTGGATTGCTAAGGAGCAGGCGGGTATGGGGCAGTGCCTCCGGATGGTGTTTTTGTAAAAATGTAATAAGGGCTTCGCGTATGTGACAGCGCAGGTCAAAAGTCTGTGAGGCATCCGCAGCACTCATCAAAGCCCGGAGTTGCACGGTTTGCTCCGTTGCATCGGTTACTTGCAGCACTTTTACGCGCCTGTCCCAAAGCGGATTTTCTTCCAAAAGGCGAAAAAGCTCCGTCCGCAGGGCTTCTACCGGAACGGTATAGTCAGTGTAAATAAAAACGGCTCCGGTAAGCTCCGACGATTGCCGGGTCCAGTTTTGGAAAGGTTTCTCAATAAAATAATTTACTGGCACAACCAGGCGACGCTCATCCCAAAGTTTGACCACCACGAAGGTCAGCGTAACCTCCTCAATGCGTCCCCATTCATTTTCCACAATGACCACATCATCCAGGCGAATGGGCTGGGCAAAGGCCAGTTGAATACCCGCCACCACATTGGCAATGCTTTTTTGAGCCGCAAAACCAATGACAATGCCCAGCACCCCGGCCGAAGTAAGCAAGCCAACACCCACTTGCCGAATGGAATCAAAAGTGAGCAGGATAAAGGCAAGGGCCAGGAGGATAACTATGAAAGAGGCAATCCGCTCCAGCATGCGGTACTGGGTCAAAAGCTTGCGGGAGTTTAAGTTATTGGCCTTCTCATCGTTTAAGTAATCGGCCAATACCTCCCGTACAACCACTATACTTCGCCGAATAATAAGGCTCACCAGCCAGATAAAGGCAATCTGATACGCCTGTACCCAAAATTGGTATAAGCTTTCCTGAAAAAAACTCCTGACGACAGGGCCGGCCAGGGTGGAGGTAAGCAGCAAGATAAACCATAAGCCCGGATAGTACAAATTACGATACAAGATAGGCGAAGAAGGGGCAAAGGTGGCAATGAAGCGATGGCGTAGAATTTTAAAAACAATATGATATAGCAGGGCCGCGGCCAACATCAGCCCTACTACAATGCCCAGCAAGGCCCAGGCCCCCAACTGTTTCGTGTATATTTTCAAGGATGTCAAACATGCGATTGTTTTTTTCTTAACGAGGAATGGTAAACTCCGCAATCAAAGGCAGATGGTCAGAAATATGTCTGGTTTGGGTTTGTCTTACCCGGTGGGCCCCTATTTTAAGAAGCGGAGAAAAAAGATATAGTCAATGGTGCGGTCGGGTTGTTTCACCCGGGGGTCATTAGGGAAATGCGTAAACCATTGGGCGGCAGCATCGCTTTGGGCTTGGGCCCGACTGGGAAAGGCGGCATAGCGGGCAAACAAGGGAGCTATTTCGGTTTTTTCCTGATACAAAGCCCGGTGGGTCTCAGCCAGTTGCTGGTAGGCTTTTCCTGGCGGCAGGAGGTTAAAATCGCCTCCAATCAGCCAGGGAATTTTGCGGCTGCTTTGAGTTGCCAGCAGTTTTTCTACTTCTGCTACCTGCTTTTGCATCGTACGCGAGCCTTGTGCAAAAGCCGAGAGATGCGTATTCATCACCACCAGAAAGCCTCCCCCCTCGATGGGCAAAACAGCCTCCTGAATGGCCCGCTTGATATAAAATTGTTTCTTGAACCATTCATAAATGGCCCGGTTGAAGGGCAAATTCTCGTATTCAATCAATGGCAAGGCATGACGCACGGCATTGCTGATTTTGTATTTTGACAAGATACTCAACTTCATGCCGGCGCGCCCCCAGACCTTAGGGTCAGGCACAAAAGCCGATTTCCAGTAAAAACTAGAGGTATGGCAAAGGTATTCGTCCGAAATCAGCAGGCGCAATTCGGCCAGTTGGTCTTTATAATCTGTGCGTTTGGCCTGGTCATCTACCTCCTGAAGCAGGATGATGTCCGGGTCCTCTTCATTGACAATGCGGGCTACTTCGGCCAGGGTGCGGCGAATGTCGGCAGGCTGAGGGCGAGTGGCCGGGTTTTTGACTAATTCAGCGCCATCATCATAAAAAAAAACATAGCCCTTGCCTGCAAAATATTGCACATTCCAGCTCAAAACCTTGATTTTTTGGCCCGGCTTGAGAAGCGAGGCTTCCCCCCGATGTATAATGGTTTCGTTTTGGCGGGCCGGGGGATACCAATTGGCAAAATAAATGAAAGCGGCCAATCCAAAGACCAACAAAAACAAGATTCCAAAAAACCACTTGAAAAAGCGCAACATCTCGCAATAGATTTAAAAAAGCTCAGCAACTAAACCCCATCTTCGGGAACAAAAATTGCCTGAACCCTTAAGGCCATTCAAAACATTTTTAAGTAATTGCGGTAAAAGTAAGGAATTGTTTCCCTTTACCCAAACCAATATTGCGTATGCGTCGGATTTACTTTTGTGCTTGGTTCTTTTTTTTTTAGCCTTTTTTCGGCCATTGCTCAAGAGGTAGAGCTTCTTCGTATGCCCACCGTGGATGAAATAGATGCCCTGGTGGACAGCCTCCCCGAACCGGCCCAGGTAGAACTCAAACTGGGTTTTAGTACTACTGATTTGCAGGACCAACCCCTCCTCCAAGCTGAGGCGTATCTCAAAAAACTGCCCGCCCTGGAAAAAAGAGTCCGGGCAAACCCTCAGGACCTGCTTCTGCAAAAACTGTATTATGAAACCGCTTCCGGGGCTTATGCCCAGGACACTGCCCGGCTCAATGCCTTGACTATTTTCCCAAAAGCTTTTTTTAGAAAATTACCTCGCCCAAAACCCTCAGAGCGGAGAAGCACACTACCAGCTTGCTATGCTCCAAACGGCCAATGGGCAGATACAGGAAGCCTTTACCCACGCTGAACAAGCTGCCCAATGGATGCCTGATAGTGCCAAAGTGTGGGTGCAATGGGGCAGCCTTTTCCAAAACACGGGCGATATCCCCAAAGCCAAAGAATTATTTCTGAAAGCCCTGCGCCGCGATACCCAAAACCTGGATGCGCAAATTTTGTATCTTTTCAGCGGTTTTTATGAACAGATGAGCCAAATGAGCCTGGAACAGTTCCCAAACATCCAAATAGATGCACAATATCTGGAAGCCGCCTACGCCCAAAAACCTTCCCGCCCTTTGGAAAACCTGCGCTATGCCGCCCAGTTGCTTGAGATTTTTTATCGCGCCCTGGCGCAGCTTTATCTGTATCTGGACGAGGCCGATTCTTCTGCAAGCAATTCTCTTCAGAAGCTCCTCAGCAACGATGCGCGCTTAACTGCAATAAAAAGATTTTTTTGAAAAAGAACTCAAGATTCGGAAGCATAATCCGGGCTTTGTCTGGCAGGCCTTAGGCTTTGTGGCTCTACTGCAAGGGCAAAGCCCGCTTACTTTTGAATACTTTGAAAAATCCCGACTGGCCAATCCCACCCGAGCCGATATATATGGCAATTTGATTTTTTTGCAAGTGCTTAAGGAAGAATGGCAAAATGCGGAAAAACTAATCCGGCAAAAAAGCCAAATGGCCCCTGCCCCCACAGATTATGCGATGCTGGCCCGGGTTTATTTCAGGCGGGCCAGCCGAAAACAAGGCCCGGCCTGAACGAAGGCCTGCAAAAATATCCCCAGGATGCCAACCTGCACTATTACCGGGCGCTGATTGCCTACAAAAACCGCGACCGGGACCTGGCCGAAATGCACCTTAGCGAATCGGTGCAAATCACGACCCAAAACCTGGATGCAGTACTGGTGTACGGCCTTTGGCTTGTGTATCGCCAACGCCTGCAGGAAGGATTGCAAGCCCTCTACTTTGCCAAAAGTCAGGGAAATGAAACGGCCGCCCGGGTATTTGACCTTTATTTTAAAATAAAGGAAGAGTAGGCTAAAAATGCACTAATTTGGGGGGCTAAATTCAAAGTGCCCTCACACAAAAAACAACAAAGATGTACAGCTTTTGGGAAAGCGATGCTTTTTTTCATTATGACTATCTCGTGGTGGGGGTGGTTTGGTGGGGCTTTCTACGGCCGCCAGCCTCATCGAGCAAGTGCCCCAGGCCCGCATCCTGGTATTGGAACAGGCTTTATTTCCCCGGGGGGCCAGTACCCGCAATGCCGGCTTTGCCTGCTTTGGGAGCCTCACCGAGCTTTGGGCTGAGGTAGAGGCTGAGGGCCAGGAGGCCATGTGTCGCAGAGTGGCCTGGCGTTGGGAAGGCCTGCAACGCCTTTGCCAGCGCCTGGGCAAAGAAGCCCTGGCCTGGGAAAACCATGGCGGCTATGAACTGATTCTCCGGCCCAATGTTATTCCCCCTGAAAAACTGGAAGCCCTCAACACCTTGCTAATGCCTTTGTTTGGGAAAGCCGTTTTTAGCGATGTTTCGGACAAAATTGCGGCATTTGGCTTTGATACCGGGCAGGTGGGGCAGTTGCTCTGGAATCCCTTTGAAGCCCAACTGCACGCCGGGCGCATGATAGCCGCCTTGCAGGCCTATGTCCAAGAACGTGGTGTAAGGCTGCTGAGCCAGTGCGAGGTCAAGTCGCTAGAGCCAACTGCGGAGCAGCAAAAAGCAGAAGTCTTGCTCACAAACGGGGAGAAAACGTTCTTTTTTGCCCCAAAAGTGGCCGTATGCACCAATGCCTTTGCCCCGGCTTTGTTTCCGGTGCTCAATATTCGTCCGGGCCGTGGGCAGGTGCTTATCACGGAGTCGGTGCCACAATTGCCCTTCCATGGCACATTCCATTTTGAGGAAGGGTATTATTATTTCCGAAATGTAGGCCATCGGATTTTGCTTGGCGGCGGGCGCAACCTGGATTTTGCGGGCGAAACCACTACCGAAATTGCCCTGCACAAGGCCATTCAGCAAGACCTGGAAGAAAAGCTTTTTACACTCATTGCCCCTCATCGCCCCTTGAGCATTGCCCAGCGCTGGGCGGGCATTATGGGTTTTACCCCTGACCGCAACCCTATTGTGCAAAGCCTGGGCCCCGGCCTTTGGGTAGGGGCGGGATTGAACGGAATGGGCGTAGCCATTGGCACCTGGGTAGGCCACCAACTGGCCCAGCAAATGAAGACCTGATTTTTTGATTTTTAAGAAGACCTATGTTGACAAATGACTTAATGGCCCTGCAAGACCAGGCCATTTCCCTGGCCCTGGAAGCCGGAGAAGCCATTCTTTCGGTCTATCACTCGGCTGATTTTGGTACCTCTGCCAAAGAGGACCACTCCCCCCTGACCCGTGCCGACCAGCAGGCGCACGAAATCATTGCCCGGGGCTTGCTCGCAACACAATTGCCCCTTTTGAGCGAAGAAGGCCTGCATACCCCCTTTGCCGAGCGAAAGCAATGGGATTATTTCTGGCTGGTGGACCCCCTGGATGGCACTAAGGAGTTTATCAAAAAGAATGGGGAGTTTACCGTAAATATCGCGCTTATCCATCAGCAAAAGCCCCTTTTGGGGGTGGTCTATGCCCCAGTGCTGGGTAAACTATATGCCGCCCTCCGGGGCCAGGGCGCTTTCCGGCAAGAAAACAAGACTCGCTTTCAGCTCGAAAAGCGTGAGAATCCTCCCCGCCCCGAAGTTTTTAAGATTTTTGCTTCGCGCTCGCATATGAACGAGGCCACCAGGGCCTTTATCAATCGCTACCCAAACTTTGAAGAAGTGCACATGGGCAGTTCGCTCAAATTTATGCACATCGCCGAGGGGCAGGCCCATCTCTACCCCCGGGTAGCCCCCACTATGGAATGGGACACCGCCGCTGCGCAGGTCATTGTGGAAGAAACGGGGGGGCAGGTTTTGCATTTCGAGACGGGACAAGCCTTGCATTACAACAAAGAAAACCTGCTCAATCCCCATTTTGTGGTCTATGGGCATCTTCATTATCAGCCGGCCTAAAGGCCAAGAAATCAAAAAAACCGGCCCACTAAGGGCATTAGGCCATCCCGAAAATTTGGCTTATTTTGGCCAAAAAATCAGAAAAATGAACCAAACTACCCAAGCTATCTCTTCACCGGAGGAAGACTGGACCGAAGTCATCAGCCCGAAAAAAAGTTGGTTTGACCTGCGCCTGGGCGAGTTATGGCGCTACCGTGATTTGATTGGACTTTTTGTGCGCCGTGATTTTGTTTCCATCTATAAACAAACCATTCTGGGGCCACTTTGGCACATCATCCAGCCCCTGATGACCACCCTGGTCTTTACCATTGTGTTTGGCCGGATTGCGGGCATCTCCACCGATGGACAGCCACAGTTTTTGTTTTATATGGCAGGGGTTACCATTTGGACTTATTTTGCCAGTTGCCTGAGCAAGACCTCTAATGTTTTTACGAGCAATGCCGATATTTTTGGCAAGGTTTACTTTCCCCGGATGACCGTTCCGGTGGCTACGGTCATCAGTGCGCTCATTGCCTTTGGAATTCAGATGGCCCTGTTTTTAGCTTTTTACGGCTATTACCTGATTATGGGAATGAGCTTCCAGGCCAATATCTGGATTTTAGCCATTCCCTATTTTGTGTTTTTGATGGCCGTTTTGGGGCTGGGCTTAGGCATCCTCATTTCGTCTCTGACCACCAAATACAAAGACCTGGTGCATCTGGTTGCCTTTGGGGTGCAATTGTTTATGTATGCTTCGCCCGTGATTTACCCGATGTCGGCCCTGTCCGAAACGGCCCAGTTTTATTTATCTTTCAATCCTATTGCGCCCCTGATGGAGGGCTTTCGCTATGCTTTTTTTGGCACGGGTGCTTTTACGGCCACTATGCTGCTCTACAGTTCTGTCGTTACCCTCGCCATGTTTTTAATTGGGCTGGCTTTGTTTCATCGGGTGGAGAAAACCTTTATGGACACAGTGTGAAACGACTGCTTGTGTGCTTTTATCCCAATAAATCGGCCTCTGCTTACGCACTCAGGTGCGGAAAGAAGGAGCAGGTTTCCTTTAAAAAGGGGCTTGTATGTTTGTGTGCATAGAAAAATGCTGGTCAGACAATTTTGTGATTGGTTTGTGAGAGTGGGCTTTTACTTCCTTTCTGGACCGCCCGATGGCGCTCTTACATTTGTGGCCACAAAGATTGCATAGTGCCAAAAATTATTCTCTCCCTTTGGGCCAGGTCTGGATTATGGCCCTGACCTCTTCCACGCGAATTTCTTCAATGCAAGCACACCAGTTTTGGCCCTTACAGCGGTAGCAGTCTTTTTCCTTGACCAGGTACGCCGCTTTCCTACCCACAGGTTGCCAGCGTCCAGGATGCATTGGCCGGCGGGGCATAAACAGGCCCAGGGTATGCTTGCCCAGGGCCGAGGCAATGTGCAAAGGGCCCGTGCTGCAGGCCAGCAAGCCATCACACTCACTCAGAAAGCGTAGCAATTCGGGCAGGCTCAATTGCCCGCTCACATCCATTACATGGGGCAGGGCCAGAAGTTCAGGCTTTTCCTGGCGCACCTTTTCGCCTTCTTCGGCCACCCCCGTAACAAAAATTTGAAAATCCTGAGCGGGCAGGCCCAATGCCAGCTGATAATAATTTTCCAGGCCCCATTCTCGGGCGCTGCCCTTAGATTTAGGGTGAAGCACCAGTTTGAAGCGGGCATCTTGCAATATCCTGGCCAGGGCTGAAGGCAGCGGGGCAAGGGCTTGTAAGCCATACCAGGCGGGAATCTGAGACAAATCTACATCGGTGGGCAGGCCGAGGGGCTTCAGCAGTTTAAAATTGAGTTGGGCTTCGTGGGCTTTTGAGCGTGAGCGACTAAAATTCACCCTTCGGTTGGCATAGCGCCAGGTCTCCCAGCGATGCCCGGTAGCGATGCGAATGGGAATTTGGGCCTGATAAGCAGCCCTCAAGACCGCCTCATCCGGGAAGACCATCACCAGCGCATCGGCACGAAAATCGGTCAATAAGCCGGGCTGATGGAGGATGGATTCACGGTCGAAAAAAGTGCCTATATGCGTGCAAGCCTGCACAAGGCCCTGGGTGTAAGCCTTGCCAATAAATCCCAGTTCCACCTCCGGCCAGTGAGCTTTGAGATAGCCGGCCAGGGGCAGGGTAAGCAGGACATCGCCCAGGTTATCGGTGCGACTCAGAAGGATGCGTTTCATGGCCAAAATAATCTTCCAAACGAAGGTCTAACATACATTTAAAATGCCCTTTGGGGCAGTGGGCTCGCCCCGCTTTGGCACAAGGGCGGCAGGCCAGGTTGGGATGCTCAATGAGGACGGCTTCAGTGCCATAAGGATACAGATATTGCGAAAGTGTCCCCCCATAAATGGCATAAATCTTTTTTTTAAATGCGGCGGCAATGTGGGTCAGGCCCGTATCGTGCCCTATTACGTAGTCGGCTTGTTGCACCAGCGAAGCCGACTGGCCCAGACGAAAAGAGCCACAGGTATTCCAAATAGCTTGTTGGGGCAGGGCCGCAGCCATCTTATCCCCTTCGGAGCGGTCTTCGGGGCCGCCCACCAGCGCAATGGGTTGCTTGAGCCGACGGCAAAGTTCAATTTTTTCACCAGGGGTAGCTTTTTGGTAAACTCACTGGCCCCAATCACAAAGGCTACAAATCCGGCCTGGTGAGTATCGGGCCAGTCAGTTGGAGGCACTTCATCCTGGGGGGCAATAAAAAAATCCAATCCCTGGCCATCGTTTACAACCCCCAGCGGCTTTACGGTGTCCCAGAATATATCCACCCAATGCCGGAAGGGGCCACGGTTAATTTTGAAATAGACCAATAGCCATCTTGCCCAGAGGTATTTTCGGTAGGTGAGCACCCGGGCTCCCAGTCGCCATTTGAGAAGATTGCTCCTTAAGTTTTGATGCAGGTCAATGACAAAGTCAAATTTTTCGGCTTGCAGGGACTTGCGCAGTGCAGGTAGGTTTTGGTCAAGGTAATGGATTCTATCTAACAAGGGGTGAGGGGCGAGTAGGGCAGCATACTGCTTTTTGGTGCAGAAATGCAGTTCGCAATGCGGCAGTTGGGTTTTCAGGCCCCGGATAAGGGGCGAAGTCCAAACAATGTCGCCAATGGCAGAAAAGCGGATAATGAGAATTTTTAACGTTGTTTTTTGGAGAGAAACAGCCCGCTTCACGAACAGTAATTTTTGAATTAAGTTATAATTTTCAAGCAAAAATAACGCAAGGATGTTTTTGTCAGCGAGATGATGTAGGTTCTATTTTTTACTTTTAGTTCCCAGTAAAAGCTACTAATTTTGTAAATTAACAACGCAAGATTTGCGCTTCAACAATTTTAAAATTCAAATGAA
>JAAUUB010000008.1 GCA_012031215.1 Microscillaceae bacterium
CCGAAAAAGCTACAATGTCAATGGTGGATTTCATGTCAGCCGCTGAGAGTGTCGCCGGTACTTTGGCCGTGAAAATGAGATAAAATTTATCTTCTTCCACAATCATCTCCCAGGCTCCTAATTTTTTCTTGCTATTGTCAATCAGCAAACGCCCTAAAATGGCCTCGGAGGGGCGCTGTGGTGAATCATAAATAATAGTATAGATTTCCCGAAATTCCATCTGGTCGTATATGCTGGTGGCGGAATTAATAAAAATAAGTTGGTAACGTTCGTTTACTGGCACCATAAACTGAAAAATACCCTCGGCTTTTAGTTCATACTTATAATTGAGTTTATCAAGATTGGCTTTTACCCGCTCATCGGGCGTTTTTGGGCGATTAACAAGCTCCCTCCCAGCCCCCAAAACAAGAGCAAGAGACAGGATATTTTGGCAAATCTAGGCATACAATCAATTGCTTAATTCGGTTTGATTACAAACTTAAACAAAGATTGTACTTATAAAAGGAGTCTTTGTAAAAAATGCCTCTAATCGCTCAAAAACGCTTGCCTACTACCACTTTTTCTTTGTAGATCTGCTCCTGGCCATCTGCTGAAAGCAAGCGCACCCACACCAGGTAATAGCCCATCCGGGCCAGGTTGCCATTGTTATCGGAGCCATCCCAGACAAAAAAGCCCGCCTCAATACCCAAAAATTGCCGATTAAGCAATTGCTTGACTTCGCGCCCCTGTCGGTCAAAGATGCGGATGTCCATTAGGTAGCCGCCCCGGTCAAGCTGGTATTTTATCCGGGTAAAATCATCCTGGCCATCTTGGTCGGGGGTAAAAATAGGCGGCTCAATGCTAATGCTTCCCTGTGGGGAAAAAATACCCACCCTTTGCGAGTTGGCATAGCCGGGGGTGGCAAAACCCACCGTGGCCGCTGCCGATTGCCAGTTGTCCGAAAAATTAGTGGCCGCCTGGAAGTCAATTCTTTCTAAGGAAACCCCTTCCTCGTCATCAATTAGTTCAAAATGAAAGTCTTCATCATAATCAAACTGCTCTCGCAGTTGGTTTTGGTCATTGATTAAAAAGACGGTTCCTTCGTCATCGGAATAGCCAGGAAGACTGCTCACCTCGAGTAAGGCCGCCACCCGGGCTTGGGGATAATTTTCCTGAACATTTTGGGCACTGGTGGTGATGGCCACGTATTGCCCGGGAGCCAGTAAATAAGCCTCGTTGGTAATGAGGGTTTGGTTAGCCAAAATGCCATTGCTGCGATTGGCCAGTTTCCAGTTTTGAAGATTGATAAACTTATCCGAAGCATTATAAAGCTCCACAAAATCGTCCCCCCCGGGGCGCGGATTAAACAAGAGCTCACTCAGCAAGATATCGAGGGAATCATCGGCCTGGGCCAAGCCAAAATCGGCCTGGTTAAAATCTACTTCATCCAAAAGATTGGCACTGCAATCCGTAGGCCCACTCACCTGCACAGAATAGATTTCTTCGGGCTCCAGGGGAGGGGCCAGTCGGAGCAAAACCCTTTTGAACAAAGGCGATTCGGGAATCACTTCGGTTACGGCCCGCCCCCCGCTCAGGGCATAGGTGGCATTGAGCAAGGAAGTAGCTTCCATTGGCTCATTAAAACTAAGCTGTATCAAGGTGGGTGAAAGTGCATCGGCCCGCCAGAGCTGGGGCTTGGTGAGGTCGGGGCGGCTTTCCGCTATGGAATTTACCTGGCCTGGAGTTCCTCCCTGGGCATTTTCGGAGGCCCGCCAGTTATTTTGCGCTCCACAGGGATTTTGGGGGTCAATCATTTCCAGGGTCCAGCCCCCGTCGGCCTTGGCTGTGTTTTGATACCAATCGTCGGAATAGCGCAGGGCAAACAACAAAGCCCCCGAAGCATTGAAAAGCTGCAAGAGCTCACCAGCATTCGTCAGGTCTGGAAAAGCGGCTAAACCCAGTCCCGGTCCAAAAGGCTGTAAAATATTGAGGTTCTCATCTTTGCACAAAATCAGGTATTCCCCCGGAAAAATAGCCCTTTGGGGCAGGGTGTAGATGGTTTCGCTTTCGTCGCGCAAGACACAGTTTTGCAAATCAAGCACCCGGTTGGAACGATTATGCAGTTCCAGCCATTCTACCTCGGGCAAACCGGGCAAGGGCTTGGCATTGCCGCTAGGGTCGGCCATGATTTCCGTAATCAGGATTTCGTGAAAAGCCGGGCTTTCGCCCCGGGCCAGGTTCAGGCGGGCAGAGGGCAAAAGATTGCCGGAGCAGTCGCGCAAATTGTTAATTTGTAAAGTATAGTTGATGCCAATTTGGATTTCGGGCACAAAGCTGAGCATCACCGCCTGCCCCAGTTCGCCTTCGGGCTGAGCCTGACTAACCACGAGGCCATTGTCAAAGAGATAATTCCCGGCTTCGGACAAGCTGCCCGCATCCATGGTTTCATTAAAAGTTAGCTGTAATTGGTTGGTGCTCAGCAGTGTAAAGCTCAAAATAGCCGGGGGGCTAGTATCGGGGCTGTTATCCAGCACCGAATTTACGGTTCCGGGTGTTCCCCCCAGGGGGCTTATAGCTGCCCGCCAATTGCTTTCGGAGGTGCAGGGAAAGGCAGCATTAATCTGCTCTAAGGTATAGCCCCCCTCATCTTTGGCCGCATCGCGATACCAGTTCAGGTTATAAGTGAGCCCATCGATGAGTTGGCCCGTATTGTCCAGTAGTCGGATTTCTTCGCCAGTGTTGGTCAGTGTGTTCCAATTGGCCAGGCCAAGGACGGAGCCAAAACTGCTCAGCAGACCTACCGAGGCCGAAGGGCATAAAATAAGGTAATCGCCCGGAGGGAGGGTATAGGCCGGCAAGCTAGCCCCGGTCAATTGCCAGCCGCCCAGCTCAAAAGCCGACGTGGAGGCATTGTATAGCTCAATAAATTCGGTATCGGGCAAGCCCACCGAGGGGCTGGGGTCGGCCATAATTTCGTTGATGACCACCGCCCGAAAAAAAGGGACTACCGGAGCAAAATAAGTAAAATTAGCCGTAGAAGGATTGGGATTCAGGACATTGCCCGCCAGGTCTTGCACATTGCTGACAGCGAGCGTGTAAGGCGTGCCTTCCAAAAAATTACTGGCGAAGGTCAACCGCGTTTGGTTGGCTTGTCCCGCCACTACTTCCACCAGGGCGGGGTTTCCCAGCCCGGGCTAAGGCTATAGAAAGCCGGATTTTGGGCCAGGCCCGGGTTAAGGGCTTCGGAAAAAGTGAGCAAAAGCGTGTTGGCCGATTCAAGCAACAAAGATTGCAGCGTGGGCGCTTGAGTATCTATGATTTCATCTCCCACATAAAAATCATCAAAAAAGAAACTGTCGCGCCGGGTCGAGGTGTGGCGGCAAACCACTCCTAAAAATTGTGTACTGGTGTGGGCATTGTCGGTAAAACTGCTGCCTTCGGCACTAAAATTTTCGCCTCCCGTGGCATCGCTCAGGATTTGCCATTGGCCTGCGCCGTTGCGCAATACCTTGACCCTTACCCGCACATTGCCCGCAAAGCTGGTGCTTCCGGTGAATAACAAGGTGCGCGTAGTGCCCGTCTGGCGGTAAAACCTAAGGGCATCGGCTCCGGTCTGGCCTATTTCGAGATAATAGCCATTAAGGGCATTTTCCAGATTGGCCTGGTCGCTGACCAAATACACCTGTACTTGATTAGAACCGGAAGGCTCAAAAGGCAGGTCTATCAAAAATCGCCACTCCGCATTGTCTATCCGAAGGTTGGGGGTGGACAAATGCAAAGTGGCCGTAGCCTCGGGGCCAGCACTGCGAAGCCGCAAATTATCAATGACAAACTCGGCCACATCTCCTGACCAGACGGGATTATTGGTAAAATCTCCATCCGAAAAATCATCGCTGACCTGAGCCAGGGCGGCTATCCACAAGCCCCAAGCCCAAAACATCAAAAGAAAACGGTGCATACGTTTTTTTGACTAAATTTAGGCAATTATCTGCAAGTGAATGCCAAGCAGATATTAAGACAAAGTTAATTATTCGGCCCTTTTGCTTTCGGATATGCCCAAGTCTTCATCTACCAGCTCCCTCAATGCTATCTTATTGCCTTTCGGGTCCGGTATATGTAAAAACTTATCGTAGTGGAAGGCTAAAAATAGGGGCTTCCCTTTTCAAAAAAGCTCCATTGTTTATAATTATTTTTTTTCGGGAAGTTCAAAATCGCTGGATGCAAAATCATCCCTTAGGCATCGGTTTCCAGGCTTAGATTGTCCGCAAACCAGGCCTATGCTGGTGAAGGGTTTTCCGAAAAAAAGAAAATTTACCCAATACCCTTTACATTTGACTTTGTAAACCCTTCAGAGATAGAGGATTTTGCAGATTTCCCTATCTTGTTTTTGAATACTCGCTAATGAAAAGGGCGGAAAAAGTTTTTTGCGTAAAAAAATAGCTTACCCAATATGAAATTGCTTTGGAGAATGCTGATGTATCCCCTTACATTTCTTTATTGCACAATTACAAGCATCCGAAATTATCTTTATGACCGGGGCTATTGGAAAAGCTTTTCTTTTGACCTCCCGGTGATCAGTGTAGGCAACCTGACGGTGGGCGGCACGGGCAAAACCCCGCATATTGAATACCTGATTCGTTTTTTGCAGGCCCAATATGAACTCAGTACGCTCAGCCGGGGCTATGGCCGAAAAAGCCGGGGCTTTCGCCTGGCCCAGCCCCACGACAATGCCCAAAGCCTGGGAGATGAGCCTTTTCAGCTTTATCAGAAATTTGGCACCCGAATCGGGGTAGCCGTAGGTGAAGACCGGGTGGCCGCCATTCCGCATCTCTTGCAAGAACGCCCCCAAACGCAAATTGTGCTGCTCGATGATGCCTTTCAGCACCGGCCCATCGCTCCTCAACTGAACATTTTGCTGACAGACTATGGCCGGCTGTTTTACCAGGATTTTCCTTTTCCATCAGGACGACTTCGCGAAAGCCGCCGGGGTGCTCGCCGAGCGGATGTCATCATCGTGAGTAAATGTTCCGCCTCTCTCTCTGAGGCCGAAAAAACCAGGATTCAAGAAAATATTGGCGCTTATGCCCGCAAAGATGTGCCGGTCTTTTTCACGACAATAGCTTACGAAAGCCCCCGGGCAGCAGCTTTTAGTGCTCAGCAAACACCCTGCAAAATCAGTCTCCCGTATTTTTTTTTGCTGGCCTGGCCCAAAATCAACTTCCAGAAGTTTATCTGAGACAGCATTTTCTCTGGCAAGGCAGCCAGCACTTTCCCGACCATTACCCCTACCGCCCCCAGGATGTTGAGAAAATGGTACAGTGGGTCAAAAAAAAAGCCGCCTCCGGCACATCCTTCATCACCACCGAAAAGGACTATGCCAAATTGCAGCAAGCCCCCCTGAGAGAATGTTTTGAGGAACTACCTTTGTATGTCTTGCCGATTCGGGTGCAGTTTTTGGAAAAGGAAGCGGATTTTAAAGCTTTGGTGGGCCAATGTCTGGCTTCACTGGAAAAATGACTACGACTTTTTGCGCCTTTTGTTGGGAAAATCAGAAAAAATTTCTCTTCTTTTTCAAACATTTTCGGGCGGGATTGGTAGTTTAAAGAAACAAATCAAAACCTACACAACCTGATTACTTATGGAAAACAGAAATGTCAATGCAGAATACGATGATTTACCGCTCTTGCACAAATCAGGGCAAGCTTCGCTCTTTGAATACACGCCGGGCAATGCCCTGGTGCTGCGAGCCGATGCCAACTATATTCCGATGGATGAATTTCAAAAGCTTTTTGAGGAAATAAGAGAACAAGTCAATAAAACAGGTGCCAATAAACTGGTGTTCGACAAACGACACCTTAGGGTTTTTCACCAGCCTTCTATGGAGTGGTATTTTGTTCATTGGAAAGAGCAAATGTATTTTCGTGGGCTCCGGGTCCATCGCAAAATATTGCCCAATGACCCCCTCTTTGTGCAAAGTGTGAAAATAGCCCGCGAAAAACTCAATCACCTTTATCCACAAGGAAAATTCCAACAAATGGATATTCAATATGTACAAACCCTGTCGGAAGCATTTCTGTCCTGATGGATTTAAAAAGTGAAGGAACCAAGTTTCTTTATTAAATGTATAAACATTAGTTTTGCAAACAATTATTTTTTTATTCTTACCTAAACGTTTAATTGTACTATGAAAATGTGGAAAAACTCCCTGATGCTGATGGCTATTGCTTTGCTGGCCTTTGCCTGTGCCCAAGCCCCCGAAAGCGATGAGGCCAAAACAACCGATGCCCAAGAGGTGGACGAAAAGGCTACCGAAGGGGCCGCCGACTTTGCCATTGACACCAAAGCCAGCCAGATAACCTGGGTAGGCACAAAGCCTGTTGGCCGCCACAATGGCTCATTTGCCATCAAAGAAGGAGCCGTGAAGGTAGAAGGCGAGCAGATTGTGGGTGGCAGCTTTGTGATTGACATCAACACCCTGACGGTGTTGGACATCCCGGCTGACGACGAAGGCAATGGTAAATTGAAAGGCCACTTGCTGAGCGGAGATTTCTTCGAGGCCGAAAAATTCCCTACCGCCAAATTCGAGATTACGAAAGTAGAGGCTTACCAGGCCCCCGAAGGTGGAGAAAAAGAGGTGAGCAAAGAAGAATCTGAGTTTAAACTGGCCAATCCTACCCATACTGTGAGCGGGAACCTGGAGCTGAAAGGGGTATCCAAAAACATTACCTTCCCCGCTAAAATTAGCATCGCCGAAGGTAAATTAACTGCCGAAGCCAAGTTTAACATCAACCGTAAAGACTGGCAGATGAGCTACGGAGCCGACGAATCGCTGGGTGATAAATTCATCCGTCCTACGGTTCACATCGGCTTCAATGTAGTAGCCAATAAATAAGCGGTTCTTATTTGTAAGGCCTCATTTGCGAAGAAAGGCAGAAAACACAGGTTTTTCTGCCTTTTTTTATTGCATAGTGCGAATATTTTCCCGTAATTCGGCAATCATTTTTGCCTGAATATATGAACACAACGCTCCGTGTAGGACGGGCTCCTGACAATGACCTGGTCCTCGACGACCCAAAAATCTCTAAATACCACCTGCATTTGCGCTGGCTGGCCTCGGGCCAGGTGGAGGTAGAAGATATGGAATCGGCCAATGGCACTTTTGTCAATCAGGAAAAGCTACCGGCTTACCAGGCCCGGACTTTGGAGGGGGGCGATGTGCTGGTGCTGGCCGAAACCCCGCTGGACTGGGCCAGCCTTGGGCCAAGTACCTCCACAAAGCCTGCCCCCCATGAAGAGAATGCCACTCCTCGTCCGGCCATCGATAAGAAAATGTCCATTATTCGCCATCGTAACAAAACGGAGGGTATTTTGAAAATGGGGCTCCTGCTCTTTCTAGGAGTGCTTTTCACCTTCTTGCTGGTTTGGTATTTCAACTTTGTGGTGAGGCCTTAAATTCTTAAAAAGATGAAAATCAACATTAAATCCTGCTTGCTCTTAGGCTTTTGCCTGGTGCTACAGTTTGGGCAAGCGGCCGAGCTTCCCTGGGGTTTTTTCTCGCATAAGCGCATCAACCGGCTGGCGGTGTTCACGCTTCCGCCTGAGATGCTCAAGTTTTACAAATTTTATCTGGAATATATCACCGAAAATGCGGTCAATCCAGACCAACGCCGCTATGCGGTGGAAGGAGAAGCCCCCCGCCATTTTATTGATATTGATGTCTATGACCGCTTTTACAATGACAGTGCGGTCTATAAAATCCCGCGCTACTGGAAGCAAGCCGTGGAAGCGCATACCGAAGACACCTTGCAAGCCTATGGCATAGTGCCCTGGCATATCCAAACGATGAAATATCGGCTTACCGAGGCCTTTAAACGAAGAGACACCAGAGAAATCCTGCGACTATCCGCCGATTTGGGGCATTATATCGGGATGCCAATGTGCCCCTGCACACCACCGAAAACTACAATGGGCAGTTGAGCAATCAAATTGGCATACATGGCTTTTGGGAATCGCGCCTGCCCGAGCTTTTTTCGGATAGCTATGATTTTTTTGTGGGCCCGGCCACCTACCTGCCAAATCCTCAGATGGAAGCCTGGCAGGCGGTCATCAATGCCCACCTGGCCCTGGATTCCGTTTTGCGATTTGAGCGGGAGCTGACTCAGCGCTTTCCCCCGGACAAAAAATACACCATTGACGAAAGACTGGGTCAAAACCTTCAAACTTATTCACGCGATTTTTCGCGGGCTTATCACGAAATGCTGGCCGGACAGGTAGAACGGCGCATGCGGGCTTCTATCAAGATGGTGGGCGATTTTTGGTACACCTGCTGGGTGGACGCTGGCCAACCCGACCTGGAAGCCCTTTTGAACAAAAAAGTGATGGAGGAAATTGAAAAAGAACTCGAGGCCGAACGCCAGGAATGGCAAAAGCAAAAGGTAAAATCCCGCCCACACGAAAGCTTTGCCCCTACTACCAACTGCTGCCATCAAAATCCTTACCTGGCCTACTACCAGAAAAGACTCCGTAGCCAAAAGCCCTGAGTGTTTTTATAGGGGGCAAGGAAAGAAATGCTCATCTCAGATTTTCAGAAGCAAAACCAGTTTAAAAACTCACCCTAAAGCCTACGACAATCATATCATCCGTTTGTTTTTTATGGGCTCCTTTCCATTCTTCAAAGGTTTGCGCCAGGATATCGTGTTGTTCGGAAAAGGGCTTTTGGTGGATTTCGAGCAGCAAATCTCGTAGCCTTTTGACCATAAATTTACGGTCTTCGGAGCCGCCAAACTGGTCGGGATACCCATCCGAGAACATATAGACGGTGGTAGGGCGGTCGAGAGGCAGGATTTGCTTCTGAAACACCCTTTGGGCTTCTTTTTGCTCGCCCCCAATGGGATGGCGGTCGCCTTTGATTTGAAAAGCCTGGTGGTCCTGGATATAAATCATCGAGTTTTTTGCTCCGGCAAATTCCAGCAGTTTGCGGTAGGGGTCTATGGCGCAAAGGGCCATATCCATTCCGTCGCGGTTTTGGGTTTCGGCTTGTTTGAGCGACTGCCGCACGCGCTGGTGCAGTTTGGTCAGGATAACATCCGGATTGGTGATGCCATCTACATTCACGATTTGGTTGAGATGGGCATCGCCCACCATAGACATAAAGGCCCCCGGCACCCCGTGGCCAGTGCAATCAATGGCCGAAATCAGGATTTTTCCATCGCGCTCGGTAAACCAATAAAAATCGCCGCTCACGATGTCTCGGGGGCGAAAGAGGATGAAGGATTCGGGCAAAAAATACTGAATTCTTTCCAGCGGGGGCATCATAGCTTCCTGAATCCGCTTGGCATAATTGATACTGGAGGTGATGTCTTGGTTTTTGCGCTCGATAATTTCTTTGGCCTTCACGACTTCGGCGGTGCGTTCTTCTACCTTTTGTTCAAGGTTGAGGCGATAGGACTCAATCTCCATGATGTCGGCATAAGAGCGAAGGCTGGTGGTGATAGTGGTAAAAAGCTTTTTATCCGTGAGTTCGGTTTTGTTTTTGTAGTCGTTGATGTCGTATTTGAGGATGACTTCTTCTTCGGGGGCTTGACCAGGTTGGCCGGTGCGCATCACAATCCGCACGAAGTGATTGCCCAGTTCTTCACGAATCTGGCTCACGGTGCGCAAGCCGGCATCATTGGTCTCCATGACCACATCCAGCAAGATAAGGGCGATGTCAGGCTTGTTTTTCAGGTATTCTATACATTCGGCTCCGGTGAAAGCATTGAGAAAGCGGAGTTTTTTGCCTTTATATTTATAATCACTCAGGGCAAATCGGGTAACAGTGTGGATTTCTTCTTCATCATCCACAATCATCACGTGCCAAGCCGCTTCCATCTCATCCTTGCCTTCGTGCCCGGCTTTCTCTTCCCCGGCAAAAAGCAGTTCCTCCTCTTCATTTGCTTCATCAGCAAAAAGCAACTCATCATCATCCTCGGTATGCATATCAATCTGGTTTGGGTAATTTTGCAAAAATGGCACAAAAAGAAAGCCTAAATTAAAAGCTAAGGGCTAAACGCCCAAAATTTCGCCTATTTTTCTGAAGCCCTGGTTCAGACTTTTCCCTGGGGAATCTCAAATACAAACTGCACTCCTTGGCCGGGTTGGCTACGCACATTGAGCTTGCCCCCTAGCTTTTGCACAGTGAGGTTATAGACAATGTTCATGCCCAGGCCGGTGCCTCCGCCTTCGCGGTTGGTTGTAAAAAAAGGCTCATAGATTTTATCCAGCACTTCGGGGCTCATGCCATTGCCATCGTCGGAATAGGTCATTATCACCTGGCTCCCCCGCCCTTCCAGCCGGATGCGTATCTGGCCCTGGTCGCGGTTTTTGAAGCCGTGAATGAGTGAGTTCATCACCAGGTTGGTCAATATTTGAGAAAAAGCCCCCGCATAGCTATTAATGAATATATCCTCGGCTATCAATTCTATTTCGTAGGGTTTGTGCTTAAACTCCGGCTTCAGCGCCACGACTGTTTCCTGGAGGTATTGCCTGAGGTTAAAGACCTGGCGGTTTTCGGTGCTTTGTCCTACGGCCACCATTTTGAAGCCCGAAACCAGGTCGGCGGCCCGGCGGAGGTTGGTCATCAAGATTTTATTTCCTTCCAAGACCATATCCATGTATTCTTTGAGGTCTTTGCGCTTCATTTGCCCACTTTGGAAAACCTTGTTAAACTCATTGGTTTTGCTGTCAAGGGTGGAGGCAGCCGTAACACAAATGCCGACGGGGGTATTGATTTCGTGGGCCACTCCGGCCACGAGCCCTCCCAGCGCGGCCATTTTTTCCGATTCTACGAGTTGGGCCTGGGCCGCAGTCAGGATTTCGTAGGTTTCGGCATTGTTGATGGCAATGGTAGTATAAGCCGCCAAGGTTTTAATCATGTCAATATGGCGGTGGTTATAGGCATTTTCCTGCTTACTGTAGATGCCTATGGCACCGATGGCTTCTTGGTCTTTGAGCAGCGGAAAATAAATCATGGCATTAAACACCGGATTAATGGAATAGCTGTCCAGCCCTTCATATTGACTAAGGTCTTGTTTGGAACGCACCAGGATAGAGCGCCGGTTTTTGACACACCAGACGGCGGGGTTTTGGGTTTCGCGCATTGATATGCGAATTAGGGGCTTTTTGCGCTGGCTTTCGGTATTAAATTTATACTCCAGGTCGCCCGTTTCGGGGTGGTATTCCGTAACCCGGAAGCCATCGGCGGGCATCAGTTCACCCACATAGCCGTAGAGGGTATCGAAAATTTCTTTAAAATTGAGCGAGGAGGTGATGCTTTGCCCAATGCGGCTCAGGATGGTGATGGTTTTATAGGATTTTTGCAAATCATCTTTTTGGGCTTCCAGTTCAAGGGCCTGTTTCTCGAGGTTGTCGCGCTGGGTCAGTATTTCCTCCTGTTGTTGTTTGAGTTCTTCGTTTTTTTCTCCCAACTGGGCATTTTGCATTTCTATTTCGTGTTGTTGCAGGAGAATCTCCCGATTGAGGCGGTTCATTTCTTCATTCCGCTGTTCCAATTCGGCGGAGGATCGCTCCAGTTTCTCTTTCTGGGCGGTGATTTCTTCTTTTTGCTGCTTGATTTCAGTATTTTTCTGGATGAGTTCGGCTTTTTGCTGTTCGAGGGCTTTGTTGGCCCGCCGGGTTTGGGCCATTCCCCGCACCAGCAAGACGGCCAGAAAGCCCATCAGCACCATGCCCCCAATCAAGAAATAAATAAACACGGCCTGCGCGTGGGCCTGGTCTTGCAAAGCCCGACGAATGATAAAGGCTTTGCTAAACTGGGTTCCGTCGGTAGTGCCCAATGAGCGATTGGCATATTGGATGGCCCGGTCTTCCTCTCCCTTTTCATAAAACACCTCGGCCAGAAGCCCGGCGGTGCTGTCTATTTCGGCGGCTGCCTGGTTGTTTTCAAAAATTTCCAGGGCTTTCTGATAATAAAAGACGGCTGAATCCAGGTAGGCCTTTTCCGAAGTATAAGAGGTGTTTCGAAAAAAAGCCCCAAAACTGCGATACGTGTCTGCTTTGCCCAGTTCATTTTTTTCTCGGCTATAAATCTGGATGGCCTGGCGATAAGCGGCCATCACCTCTTCGGCATTGGGATTGACCCGATAACTGACCCGGGCGACATTGACCCAGGCCTGCGCCTCTTCTTTGGGCTGGCGGGTGGCTTTGGCCAGTTGTACGGCTTGCTGGGCCATATTGAGCGATTGGGTGTAGCGTTGGTTAAGGCGATACTCGGCCGAAAGCTGGTTCAGCACTACGGCCTGCTGGCGGGCAGAAGAACGATTCAGTACCCGCAAAAGGCTGTCTAAGCGGCCGCATTGCGCCATTAACGATGCCCCCCCCAGAACATAAAAGAATATCAATAAACAAAAGGTGCGTTTCATCATCCTTATTTAGTTATAAGTTAGCAATCTATTCTCAGAAAAGTGGCTTCAAACAAAGGTCTAAATTTAAACTAAGTTTGGGGCAATTTGCTTGCCTAAGCTGCATATATTAAAGTAAAACCCAAAAGACAAGAAAAAGGGAAGAAGGCCCTCCTTTGCACAAATAATTTTGTAAGCCCACGCGCATTCTTTATATTTGACCTATGCAAAAACACAAATTATGGTGCCTGGCCTTTGGTTTGTTCGGCCTTATGGCCAGCACCGCTTGCGATACCGAGCCTCCCGCTCAGAAAAAAAAGCAAGCATTTTATGATGTGAAAGACTTCTTAGACCAGCAGATTCATCAATTGAACTCCTTAAAGCTGCGGGTACAAAAAAAATCCGGTCAATCCGAATTTTCTTCGCCCCAAGAAATCAAAGACTGGGCCCAAGAACTCGCCCTTTTTACCAGTGCCCATATCAATCGGCCCATTTTTGAGGGGGAATATGCGCTTAGCCAAACCGTTGTTCCGGTTAAAAAGTTGCTTTACAAAGCCAACTCTCCTGAGCTCACTACCCGGGAAATTGAGATTATCTTTTCCGCCAACCAATTGCCCGATACCATCCGTTTTTTATATCAGAAAAAAAGCTGGTTTTACGATTCAGAACGGAAGATGGAGATGGTCTTTGCCCGGCAAGCTGGCCAAAAGATCCGCCTGGCCCATTATAAAGTAGTTGGTTTTCAAAAATCTATTCTTGGAGACTGTCAAAACTATGCCCTGATGGCGCGGCTCACTCAATAATCTGGGGCCTGTTTTTTTTAAAAGCGGGACGCGTTTTTTTTTGAATCTACAAATGAAGGATAGTTTAGCAAAGGAATTGTTTTTTTGCCTTAGTCTTTTGTGTAAAATTAACATCAAGCTTAATTGAATTAAACCTATGCAATCATTTCAGGATAAAGTAGTGGCCATTACGGGGGGAGGTTCAGGCATTGGGCGCGAAACGGCCCTGGCTTTTGCCTGCAAAGGGGCCAAGGTGTCTATTTGCGACCTCAATGAGGGCGGAGGCCAGGAAACCCTGCGCCAGATTGAAGCCCTGGGGGCGAAAGGATACTTTACCCGGGTAGATGTGCGCCACGAAGCCGAAGTTCAGGACTGGATTAGGCAAACCATCTCTCAACTGGGGGGGCTGCACAGTGCCGTAAACAATGCTGGCATTGACGGGGCCGTGGCCTTCACCGACGAATACCCCGAAGAAAGCTTTGACCAGGTCATGGACATCAATGTCAAAGGGGTTTGGTATGGCATGAAAGCCCAATTGGCCCACATGAAAAATCACGGGGGGGGCACTATTGTCAACATCGCCTCGGTGGCCGGATTTATGAGCCTGCCCCGCCTGATAGCTTATGTGGCTAGCAAGCACGCCGTGATTGGAATGACCCGCACCGCCGGGGTAGAATACGCCCGCTTTGGGATTCGGGTCAATGCCGTTTGCCCTTCCTTTACCGAAACGCCGATGGTCAGCCATTCACTGGATTATCCCGGTGCGGTACTCAATGTAGAAAAAATGGCCCAAATCAACCCCAGCAAGCGGATTGCCCAGGCCTACGAAATCGCCAATGCCATTTTGTATCTTTGCTCGGACGAATCGTCTTACATCAATGCCCACCCACTGGTGATAGACGGAGGCCTGTCGGTGGTTTAGGCCCTCAGGACAATGCGAAAGGTAGTGCCCACGCCCGGCTCCGATTCTTTCACCAGGAGCTTGCCCCGGTGGTAATCCTCGATGATGCGGCGGGCCAGGGTCAGACCAAGGCCCCAGCCTCTTTTTTTGGTCGTATAGCCCGGCTGAAACACTTTTTTTGCCTGCGACTTGCTCATGCCTTTGCCAGTATCCTGGATGTCAATCCATACATCGCCTTCGGGGGCTTCGTGGAGGCGCAGGTAAATGTGGCCGATGCCCCCCATTGCATCTACGGCATTTTTGCAGATGTTTTCAATGACCCATTCAAAAAGATTGCCGGTTTAGTTGCAGGCTCTTGCCCCGGGGCAGTTGGTTTTGGATATGCCATTCTACCTTGGTAGAGATGCGCCTTTGGAGGTAATTGGTACTCCCCAATATCAGAAAATATACGTCTTCGCTTTTGAGGGTGGGTTCAGAACCAATGCTGGAAAATCGGGCCGTAATCATTTCCAGACGGCGAACATCCTTTTCCAGTTCTTGAAGCGTATCCAGGCTGCTATTGTTCTCAAGGCGGAGGTAATCAATCCAGGCCATCAGCGAGGAGATAGGCGTACCGAGTTGATGGGCCGTTTCTTTGGCCAGCCCAGCCCAGACACGGTTTTGCTCAGCCCGCTTGGAATAGTCAAAGGCCAGAAAGGTTAAAACCCAAAAATAGAAATGACCAACAATTGCACATAGGGAAAATACCGCAATTGATAGAGCAAATCTGATTCTCGGTAATAGAGGTAATTGGTGATGCCCAGGTCGGCAAACTCCATCACGATGGGGCTACGCTGTTCTTTCATCGAGACGAGCTCCGCCTCTAAAATTCTTTTTTGCGGGCTTGGGAAGCCCGGGCCGGGATATGCACATTGACAAAATCCTTGATTTGGTCATTTTGCACCAGAATCGCTGGCACCGATTCGTTGGCTTTGATAATTTTTTCTACATAAATGTTGAGTTCTTCATTGGCTTCGGCTTTGACCACATACTCCAGGGCCTCGGCATAAAGGTCAATGAGCTTTTTTCACGTTGTCCCAGTTGTTGTACCAATTGATTGGTATATATCAAAGAGACGGCGGCAATTGTCAAGGCGACCATCACAAAGCCCGCCTTGAATTGGGAGCGGTTATTATAAATATCCATAAAACCTTTTGCTTGCTACAATTCGTTATTCAGGCAAAATTTAATAAAAATTGACGATTATCATTTTTGTTGGCAAGTTTTAGCGGTTTTTTTAAGGCCGGAATCAGATTGCACTTTGTTTAGAATCATTTTAAATTAGTAGATAAGCCGCTTGCTTCCGTGCCAATACAAATCTTGAAATTAATTTTGTGAGAAGGTATGAAAACCGAGTCTATGAATCATTTTAAAGTTGTTAGCCTCACTTATAAAAATACTCCCCTGTCCATTCGGGAACTGTTGGCCCTTGACAGCCAGGCTTACCTGGAGCTGGCCCGGCGTTGCAAAGACTGGGAAGACATCTCGGATATTTTGGTACTTTCCACCTGCAATCGCACTGAGGTCTATTACCTTTCGCCCATAGATTATAGCTATAACATCATTTGTGAGATTTTAGCACTGAAAAATATTTCTCCCCAGGCCCATTACCAGGATTATTTTACCCGCATCAATGAGCACTATGAGGCCGTTGAGCATCTTTTTGAGGTGGCATTGGGCCTCGATTCGCAGGTGGTGGGCGATATGCAAATCACCAATCAGGTCAAACAAGCTTATCAGCTATCGGCAGACCTCAACTTGGCCGGGCCATTTTTGCATCGCTTGCTGCACACTATTTTCTTTACCAATAAAAGGGTGGTACAGGAAACCGCCTTTCGGAGCGGGGCGGCTTCTACCTCTTATGCCACCGTAGAATTGATAGAAGATTTTGCGCTGCAATTGCCCGCACCCAATATCCTGGTGCTGGGCATTGGCGAAATTGGCGCGGATGTCTGTCGCAATTTGGTGGGAAAAACCAATGGCACCGTACGCATTGCCAACCGCACCTTTTCAAAAGCGGCCTCTCTGGCCCAGGAATGTGGTTTCACGGCGATTGACTTTGCCGAGCTGCCCCAAGCCCTGGCCGAAGCCGATGTGGTCATCAGTTCTATTGCGCGTTCGGAGCCTTTCATCACCCTAGATTCTTTTAAAGGCCTTCCCCTGCTTTCTTACAAATACTTTATCGACCTGGCTGTGCCCCGCAGTATTGACCCGGACATTGAGCAACTGCCGGGAATCTTGCTCTACAACATTGACCAAATCAATAACCGGGCGGGCGAGGCTTTACAAAAGCGTCTGGCGGCGGTCCCCGATGTGCGGGCCATCATCACCCAGTCGGCGGCAGACTTTCACGAATGGGCCAAAGAAATGGAAATTTCGCCCACATTACAAAAGCTCAAAAATACGCTTGAGCAAATCCGGCTGGAAGAAGTGCAACGCTTTGCCAAAAAACTGAAACCCGCCGAAGCCCAATTGGTGGACAAAATCACGCGGAATATGATGCAAAAAATCTTGAAATTACCAGCGCTCCAGCTCAAAGCCGCTTGCAAAAGGGGAGAAGCCGAAACCCTGATTGATGTGCTCAACGACCTTTTTAACCTGGAAAAAGAAACCGAAAAAGTAAAAATAGGATAACTGGATTCTCTTGCGCAAAGTACAACTTTATATTGCCGCCACCCTGGATGGGTATATTGCCCGCCTCAATGGACAGGTAGATTTCCTAGAAACAATACCCGCCCCGGAGAGCGCGCCTGCTGATTATGGTTACGCCGATTTTTATGCCCTCACAGATACTACCCTGATGGGCTACGAAACCTACAAATTCATTGTCGAGTCTGGGCACGCCTTTCCTTATCCTGACAAACAAAACTTTGTCTTCTCGCGCCATTCTCGGCCTGCTTCGCCGGATGTGGAATTTGTAAAGGGGGATGCTCTGGCCTTCGTACAAAAGCTCAAAGCCCAGGAAGGGCAAAACATTTGGCTGGTGGGCGGTGGTCAAATCAATGCTTTGCTTCTTAATGCGGGCTTGATTGACGAAATCCTTTTAACCTTGTTTCCGGTTGTATTAGGTGCCGGAATACCTTTGTTTGCGTCCAATGTGAAGGAATCTTTCCTTTCCACCCAATCCGTGGAGCGTTACAGCAACGGGGTATTGGCCCTCAAACTATTGCCCCATTCTTGATTTCACCTCTGTTTTGCCGCGCAGGCCTGGCGGACCTCAAAAAATAAATGCCTAAATCCAGGCTTAGGAATTTATGTTGGCGTTTGTTTGTACGTTATGATAGGGTTTTACTGCATTAATACATTTTATATGAACCGTTTTTTTTTCATTATTTGTGTAAGTCTGGGTTTCGTAGCCTTTGGAGTTCAGGGCCAAGACAAGCTCACCCAAGCCCTCAAAGAAATCTCGGTTAATAATATTAGCCTCGAGACCGTACAAGCGATGGTTTCGGACAGTAACGGGGTATATTTCTACCCCAAGTTGGTGGAGCAGTTTGAGCAAGCGCCCCAAAAAATGCTCAATACCGATTTTTTGATGCTTTACTATGGCTTTATGTTTATGGAAAGCTATGACCCCTTCGCCCATTTTGCCCTTGAAGACAGCCTGAGCGCGCTCAATGAACAAGCCCGGCACCAAGAGGCGCTAGAGTTGGCCAATGAATTATTGCTGGCCAATCCGGTTTCTATTTTTGGCAATATCGAGAAAGCCATTGCCCTCAATGGTCTGAGCGAAAAGGCCCAGGGGCTTGACTCGAGCGCCTATCTCCAGCAGTCTTTTGAATACCTGGAGCGCTACCGAATTTTGGTAGAAACGATGGAGCGGGCCGGGGTGGGCAGTAACTACGAAAAACCCATTGTGCTTATCACGCCAAAAGATGCCCAGGCCATTTTGCGCAGATATCGCCTCACAGAACTATCCAAAACCCTTAATGGCCAGGGAGACCGCCTCTACGACGTGTATCTGGTGCGCAATCCACAGGAGCAACAATACCCGATTTATTTCGACATCACAGTTGCCAACCTCATCGGGATGGCCAAACTCCAAGACCGGCTACCCCAAGATTAAAGCCCCTCAGAAAGCAAGGAGCCTTGGGGCAATTCTATTAGTTTAAAACCCTGCCCATGAACGTTGACAATTTGCAAACGCTCATCGGCTTTGAGGTATTTGCGAAGCTTGGTGATATATACATCCATACTGCGGGCATTAAAATAGGTGTCGCGTTCCCAAATTTGGGTAAGGCCAGCGAACGGTTCACAACCTGGTTTTTGTGAAGGCACAAAAGGCGGAGCAGGTCGGCTTCTTTGGAGGTGAGGCGTAAGCTTTTTTCGCCAAAGGCAAGTTCACGCTTGGGGTAAGTAAATTGGTAGTGCCCGATTTGAAAAACGTCGGTCATTTCCACTGCGCTTCGGGGGCTTTGCACTCTCCTGAGAATGGCTTGCATACGCAAGAGCAATTCCTCCATCCGAAAGGGTTTGGTGAGGTAATCATCGGCCCCGATTTTAAGCCCCCGGATGGTATCATCTTTAAGCGATTTGGCGGTTAGAAACACCAGGGGCAAATGGGGCTGTGCGGCCCGGATTTTTTCGCCCAGTGTAAAGCCATCCATTTGCGGCAACATCACATCCAGAATACAAAAATCAAAAACGCCGTTCTCGAATGCCTGCCAGCCCGCCGACCCGTCGTGGCAAAGCAAAGGGGCATAGCCTTTGGCCTGTAAATACTCACTGAGCAAAGCCCCCAGGTTAGGGTCGTCTTCAACCAGTAATACGCTCAAGGTTTCTTTCATGGTGCTATGGTTTTAATAATCAATGGTTTTTTGTTGATAAGGCAAAAATAAAGCGAAAAGACTGCCTTTATTGGGCTCGCTTTGCACTGTGATATGCCCCTGGTGGGCTTCTATCATCATCTTTACATAGCTCAGGCCTAATCCAAAGCCTTTCACATCATGACGATTGCCGGTTGGCACTCGATAAAATTTATCAAAAATCTTCTTTTGCGCCTCTCGGCTCATTCCTTGCCCCTGGTCGGCCACGCTGATTTCCAGGCCTTCGGTGTGGCTGAGGGTTTTCACCGTAATTTGGGGGGTTTGGGGGGAATATTTATTGGCGTTGTCGAGCAGATTGAGCAGGATATTGGTGAGATGCACTTCATCGGCTTCGGCAACACTGGGAGCCGCCATTAAATCAAGCTGAATGTGCCCACCCCGATTTTCTACGTGAATACCCAGATGAAGAACCGCCTGCCGAATGATTTGATGCACATCTATGGTCGCCATTTTGAGGCGAACGCCGCCCCGGTCTAGCAGGGCAATCTGAAGCACCTTTTCTACCTGGCTGGCCAGGCGTTCGTTTTCCTGCTTAATCATTCCCAGAAAACGCTCCGTCTTGCCGGGCAACTGCCGCAAGTCGGGGTCCTGGAGGGCTTCGCAGGCCAAAGACACAGTGGCAATGGGCGTTTTAAGCTCGTGGGTCATATTATTGATAAAATCGTGGGTAATTTCCGAAATCTTCTTTTGCTGTAAGATAATATGAATAGCCGACGCGAAGCAAAAGACAACCAGCCCCAACAATAACAAAGAACTGCCCAAGACCCAGGCCGTGTTTTTGAGAATAAAATTTTGTTCCTCAGCAAAACGGACATACAAAAAAGAGGGGGCGGTGTACCATTCGGTAGGAAAAAGCCGTACCGAATAGCCTTTCTCAATGAGGGCCGATTTCTGGTCTTCGGCTTCTACAAAAAGATACGTAGGGGGGGATTTTTCTTCCCGGCGGTATTCAACCATAAATTCGTAAGAAACCGTAATGCCCCGATGCGTAAGTTCGGCTTTCAGGAGTGAATCAATGGCCGCGTAGCGAAGTTGGGGGTCTTGCTTTTGTTGCTTGGTGCGGAGTTGCTCCAGCAAATAGCTCACAATATCGGCTTTGGAAGCTATTCGGATGATGTTTTGGGCATTGCGTAAGCTGTCGGCCTTAAAGTGGCGGTGCTCCAGTGGGTTGGTCAGGGGTTGGTCAAAAGCAAAGGCAGCATCAGCCCTGGATTGTATTTTTTGCTGCCAGATACGGTTTTGCACGGAGTCGCCCTGGCTAAGGCCCAGATACACATCCTGGCCCGGGGGCATTTCTTCAATTTTCTGTACAACGGGTTGGAAGGCCTGCTCTAGGCTATCAAATAACTGGCGATAGGCCGTAGCCTGGGCCGGAAAAGAAAAACTCCATTGGGGGTGTTGGGCAGAGGGCAGGGCAATTTCGGCCAGTTTTTCGGTCTTCCGGTCATCCTGGATAAGAATCGTTTCTTTTAAAGGTGCGTTATTTTTTTGGATGCTGAGGCTTTGCTCCAGGGCTTCTACCTGGTAAGCGGGCCCCTCTGGGGTAGAATCGCGCCGAATAGTCAGAAATGGGAGTGTTGTTTCGTGTGGCAAAGAAGAGGCTATCACTGCATCCGGCCCTGGTGAGGGGCCCGAGGGAGGCAGGCTATCAATCGGATTGAGAAACTGGAGTAAGCTTTGAGGCTCGCGCAGGGACAAATTGGTAAGGTAAAGCACTTCTTTTTGTTCCAGCTTGTGGGCCACTTCACTTAGGGCTTTATGCACTGACTGCCGAAACCGTTCGTGGTTGACGGAGGCGGCCAGATTGACCCAATAGGCCTGCAAGGCCACCAGTCCTACCAATGCGATGGCAATGAGGGCGATGAATATCTGAAGATTTTGTTTTTTCAAGGCATTTGCAATTTTTCAAATTTACATAAATCTCAACGGGGTTCCGGGCTTTTAACATTTTTTAAGAAAATGATGCCCCTCTTTTTCATACAAAGACAAGCTTGCTCTTGAAATGACTGCATGGTTTTTTAGATAAATTTCATTGGCCAGTTTGTAAGGCCAGGGAAAATCAAGCGGTTTTTTTGGGAAGCTTTTGCGCTTTTGCTTCAAAACGAATGCGCTGGATTTGCCCCAGAACAGTTTTGAACCCAGACAGGTAAGATTTTTTCGGGCGGCACTTTGGGTCAGGTCTGCGACTGGTGGCGGCGGCTTAGCCCCGCTTCTACGGGCCAAATGGCCTTTTTTGTGGCCGAAACATTTTACAATATTGAGAAATAAAATCTTATTTTTGGACAAAATTTCATTTTCGGAACATTTCTTGCTATATTTACAGTGTTCTTGTGCGTCTATTCCTTACATAAGCCGATTTTTTATTTTTAAAAAACCATTGCCGTAGATTATTATATGGAGGCTTTCAAAATATTTGTGGTCGAGGACGATGAAATGTATGCCCAGATTTTGTCTTACCACCTTTCGCTAAACCCTGACTATGAGGTACAGGTATTTACCTCGGCTAAAAAATTCCTGCATCATCTCCACCAAAAGCCCTCTCTGGTAACCCTGGATTACTCCCTGCCGGATATGAGCGGCGGCGAATTGCTTCAGAAAATCAAGGTCCAATATCCGGACGTGCCCGTTATTATTGTTTCGGGGCAAGAAGACATTGCCACTGCCGTAAAACTACTCAAAGAAGGGGCTTACGACTATATTGTAAAAGATGATGATGCCAAAGAACGACTTTGGAATGCCGTGCGCAATGCCCGCGAAAACCAAAGCCTGAAGGAAGAAATCACCTATCTACGCGAAGAAATTGGCAAAAAGTATGAGTTTGGCAAAATCATTAAGGGCAATAGCCCGGCCATAAAAAAGGTGTTTGCCCTGATGGAAAAGGCCGCCCGTACCAATATCACTGTATCTATCTCGGGCGAAACCGGCACAGGCAAGGAACTGGTGGCCAAAGCCATTCATTATAATTCAACCCGGAGCAAGAAAAACTTTGTGGCCGTCAATGTAGCGGCTATCCCCAAAGAACTGATTGAGAGTGAGTTGTTTGGCCACGAAAAGGGTTCTTTTACGGGTGCCGCTACCCGCCGCATTGGTAAATTTGAAGAAGCGCACCAGGGTACTATCTTTTTGGACGAAATCGGGGAAATGGACCTCAATATGCAGTCAAAGTTGCTGCGGGTATTGCAGGAGCGCGAAGTAACCCGAGTAGGCGGTAATGACATCACCAAAGTGGATGTGCGGGTGATTGTGGCTACGCATAAAGACCTGGCCGAGGAGGTGCGCAAAAACAATTTTCGGGAAGATTTGTATTATCGCCTCTTGGGCTTGCCCGTCAAAATGCCCCCTTTACGCGAGAGAGCTAATGATATTTTGCTCCTGGCCAAGTTTTTCATAGATGAGTTTTGTCGCGACAATAAGCTGCCTAAGCTCACTATTTCGCAAGAGGCCCAGAAAAAACTAATGAAATATCCTTTCCCAGGCAATGTCCGGGAGTTGAAAGCCATTATGGAACTTTCGGCTGTGATGGCCAACGAAAATGTGATTGAAGAGGAAAACATCACTTTTAGCTCCGCCACCAGCCTTTCAGATGTGATGATGCAGGAAATGACCTTGCGCGAATATACCAATCATATCATCCGCAATTTTTTGGACAAATATGACAACAATGTGATGTTGGTAGCCGAAAAGTTGGACATTGGCAAATCTACCATCTACCGCCTGTTGAAAAATGAAGAGCTTTAATTTTTGAAAAAAGGCCTGAGATTTTTTACTCAATTTTGTCTAACTTGGACTAGATTATCATCTATTCTCCAAGTTTATGACTAAGGCACTTGGCAATTATGCAGATACACCATACCTTCGTTAAAATTGCGCTCGCGCTTGGCCAAGCCCGGAGTCTTGAAGAAGCTCAAAAACAATACGCCGAGCACCTGGCCGCTCATTTTGAGTTTGACCACACGGCCATTTGGGCGGCAAAATACGAACCCGAAAACTACACCCACTACCCCATTGCCGTAGTGCCTGCCTCCTCACCGCCCCTCTTTACCCTAACAGGTTTTCAGATTCCGAAATCGTATCAAATATATCCCGGGCCAATCCCGGAGCTTGTTCCCGGGCAGCCTTCGCCCAACTGGGAAAAAGGCCAGAGCATTGTGTTCAAACTGGACGAAACGCATTTTTTGGTCACCTACCAGCAATCGCCCAATGGACTGATGAAATCCGAAGCCCTGGAAGCCTTATGCCAATTTGTAAAATATTGCTGGGAGTTTCTTTTAAACCATTCTCATTTGCCCAAAAGCCATTCCGACGAATTGTATTTCAAAATTTTTGAAACCGTCAATGAGGCCATCCTCCTGGCCAATCTTCACGGAGACATCGTGCTGGCCAACCAAGAAGCTGCCGCAAACCTGGGCTATTCTACCACTGAGCTGTGCCAATACAATATAAGAGAACTTCTGCCCAACTACCGCGACCAACAAGAATGGAATCATTTGTTGGAAATCCTACAGCACCAGCCTTCGGTGCTTCATGAGGGCCTGAGCTATCGCAAGGATGGCTCCATCATGCCCGTAGAAACCAATATCCAAACCCTGGTGCACGAAGCACGGCCTTATGTGGTGTTTTTCACCCGCGACATTACCTCCCGCAAGCGCAATGAAAACGAAATGATGCTGCGCCAGCGCCAATTGCGCTCTTTTGTGGAGGCCGCGCCGGCGGCGATTGCTATGTTTGACCGTAAATTCCGGTTTGTGGCGGCCAGCAAGCGCTGGATGGAAGATTATAATTTGTCTGAAACCGAAAAACTCACGGGGCAGGATTTTTTTACTACCATGCCCCCGGCCTTTCAGGCTTGGCGGCCAGTATTTGACCTCTGCCTGGAAGGAGAGGTGGTGCGCCAAGAAGAAGAAGAAATCATTGCCAACCAAAGCGACCGTATTTGGATAAAATGGGAAGCGCGCCCTTGGTACAATGCCGAAAAGCGAATAGAGGGTGTTATTGTTTTTACCGAAGACATTACCACCCAGAAGAAACAAGAAGAAGAACTTCGCATCGCCAAAGAAAAAGCCGAAGAAGCCAGCCGAGCCAAAGAACAGTTTTTGGCCAATATGAGCCACGAAATCCGCACCCCGATGCACGCCATCCTGGGCATGGCCAATCTCTTGCAAAAACTGGCCTTTCTGAACGCCAGGAAGCCTATCGTGATGCTATCAAAACCTCCGCCGACAACCTTTTGGTGATAATCAATGATATTCTGGATTGTCAAAAATTGAGGCGGGCAAGATTGATATGGAAGCGGTTTCCTTTGACCCGCGCCGCGTCCTGGACCACGTCCTCAATACCCTTACCCAAAAAGCGGAGCAAAAAGACATTACAGTCAATGCCGAATTTGACCCCCGAATTTCTCCTGTTTTGGTGGGGGATTCTGTACGCCTGAGCCAGGTACTCACCAACCTCATCAGCAATGCCATCAAGTTTACCAATGAAGGCGGAAGGGTGGATATTGAGTGTGTGCTGGTCAACAAAACGGCGGACCATAATACGGTTGTTTTTCGGGTAATTGATACCGGCATTGGCATTCCGGAAGACAAACTTGACACCATCTTTGAAAGCTTTACCCAAGCCGATGCCAGTATTTCGCGCAAATATGGAGGCACGGGGCTGGGGCTTACCATTAGCAAAAAGCTGGTGGAAATGTTTGGTGGGCAACTGAAAGTAAAAAGTAGCAAGGCTACGGGGACAACTTTTTTCTTCCAGGTTACTTTTCCGGTGGGAGAAGCCAAAGACCTGGAGCGCAAAACCGAATTAAAACAAAAAAATGTCAGCTTAGAGGGCTTGCGCGTCTTGCTGGCCGAAGACCACGATATTAACCAGTTTTTGGCCACGACCTTGCTTGATGAATGGGGTACTATTTTTGAAGTCGCCGAAAACGGCCTGGAAGTAACCGAAAAGATGAAGCAAAATGAATATGACATCATCTTGATGGATATTCAAATGCCCGTGATGGGGGGGATAGACGCGACCAAATGGATTCGCAAAAAACTACGTTCCGATATTCCCATCATTGCCCTGACGGCCAATGCCCTCAAAGGCGTGGGTGAAAAATACTTGAGCTTTGGGATGAATGATTATGTTTCCAAGCCTTTCGAGCCAGTGGAGTTATTTAATAAAATTGCCGAACTGGTAGAAAGACACCGCCACACGCCTCTTCCTCTTGCCAGCAAGGAGACTAAACCGGACCGCCCGCCTTCGCCTAAGGTAAAAAAACTGTCCAAGCCCCACCCCGCCCTTTACAATCTTGAAAAACTGCGCCGATGGTAGAAAATGATGAAAAACAGGTCAAAAAACTGGTGAGTATGTTTTTGGAGAGTGCCCCAGAATCTTTGGAAGGCATCCGGGAGAGTTTTAAAAATGGCGACCTGCCCGAAGTAGGCCGCCTGGCCCATAAGCTCAAATCTTCTATCAATCTGCTGGGCATTGAGGCCTTGTATCTGCGTATCCGACAGATAGAGGAATATGGAATGAAAAATGAAGCCCATCCCGACTTGGCTTCCCTGATTGCCCAACTGGATGAGATTTGCCAGCAGGTCTTTTCCGGCCTCCAGACGGAGATTGGCCTTTCTTAATCCACTGCCTTTTTCTCCATTTCGTGCCAGATAAGCCCGGCCGCCCCCAGCACAGCGGCATTTTTCTCTTGCAGTTCAGAAATCATAAGCTTGACCGTGCCCCGAAAGGGTCCAAAAAGATTGCGCTCCAGATGCCGAAGTGTGGGCTCAAAAATCAAATCTTTGGAATTGGCCAGCCCGCCAAACAAAATCACCGCTTCGGGGCTGGTGATGAGCACGGTATCAGCCAGTTTCTGCCCCAGAATCCGGCCCGTGTATTCAAAGGCTTCCAGCGCGATTTTGTCTCCGTTGAGGGCGGCCTGGGCAATGCGCTCGCCGCTGAGGTCGTCCTGGCCTACATTGCGCAGCTCGCTGGGAGCCAGTGAATCGGCCAGGAGTTTGGATACCGTTCGCCGAATGCCCGTCACGGAGACATAGGCCTCCAGGCAACCTCGCCTTCCATCGCCGCAGATTCGTCCGTTGGAATTGACAATCAAATGCCCCATTTCGCCCGCAAAACCACTGTGCCCATATACCAATTCGCCATTCACTACAATACCGCTCCCCAGGCCTGTGCCCAGGGTGATAAGGATAAAATTTTTCATTCCCCGGGCCGCGCCAAATTTCAGCTCGCCCAGCGCGGCCGCATTGGCATCATTGGTTATGGCCACCGGAAGTTGATATTGGTTGTAAACCAATTCCGACAAATTGACCACCCCGCCCCAATTAAGGTTAGGGGGGTTTTCTACCGTGCCCCGAAAATAATTGGCATTTGGCGCACCAATCCCAATGCCAATGCATTCGGCCTGCTCGGCCACCTGGGCAAAGGCCGCATCAAGGGCTTTGTAGAGGCGGGGCAGATAGGCCGTAACATGTTCTTTTGAGCGGGTTTGCATTTGCGCTTCAAACAATATCTCGCCCTGGGCATCCACGAAGCCATACGTGGTGGTGGTTCCCCCAATGTCAAGCCCTAAAGCAACTTTTTTCTTCGCCATAATCATTTAGTTTTCGCCGAATGCAAAGGCTCAAGCCTCCGCAGAGGGCAGGCATTGCATTTTTTCCAAACATAAGGATTTTTTTTTTTCAATATCCCGAAATAATCTCTATTTTACAGCATATATTCTAAAACAAGCCTCATGAAGCTCGATGTAAGCCTCCTCAAATCGGTCCTTACCATTTATGATGAATTGCAAACGAATGGTATTTACCTGGTTTATCTGGGCGTTTTTAGCCACGATATTACCAAAATGTTTACCTCTATGGCCGAAGATGAGCTCGACAGCAAGGGAGAACACCTGACCATCAAGCGAAAAGTGTATCATGTAATGGTAGAAACACTCCAAAATATGAATCGCCATTCTGACGAGCTCACTGATGTGGGTAATGCGGGCAAGGGGCTTTTTATGATTGGGCACAAAAATGATTCTTATTACATCATCACCGCCAATAAGGTTTCTAACGAAAAAAAAAGAAAAATTAGAAAGCTCGCTGGTGCTCATCAATCGTTCCAGCCCCGAAGAACTCAAACAAATGTACTTGCAGCAAATCAAGCACGGCAAGCTATCCGAAAAAGGCGGGGCGGGTCTGGGTCTCATTGACATTGCCCGCAAAACCAGTGGCTGGCACGATTATCAGTTTATTCCTTATGATGACGAAAGCTATTTCTTTGTTCTCAAAGTAGAAATAGATACCCGAAAGATGAAGGAAGAAAAAGACCCCAAGCCGGGCCCGGCCAACTGAGCCCCTAGCCCCGATGAATTTTAATCTGGCTTCCATTCTTGCCCTTGATGACCTCGAGGCGGCTAGCCGCAATTCTTTCTTTTAGCTCCGCCACGTGCGAAATAATGCCCACCAGGCGATGCTCACCGTCCAGGTTCATCAACGTGGCGATGGCCAAATCCAGGGTTTCGCTGTCCAGGGTTCCAAATCCTTCGTCTATGAACATGGCATCCAGGCGCAGCCCCCCCGCATTGGCGGTGGCCACATCGGCCAGCCCCAGGGCCAGGGCCAGGGAGGTGAAGAAAGTCTCTCCTCCCGACAAGCTGTTCACGGGGCGTTCCTTGCCGCTGTGGTTATCAAAAACGGCCAATTCCAGGCCCTTTTTTCCTCCGCCTTTCACTTCTTCGCTACGAAAAAGCTGATAGCGGTCTTGCGAAAGCCGGGCCAGCCGGCGATTGGCATATTCTATCACTTCATCTAAAAATACCGAGATGACATAGGTCTGAAACTTTTGCTTTAAGGCGTTATCGCCATTGGCCAGGGCAAAGAGGGAAAGCGTATGACTGGCTTCCGCCTGTAGCTGTTCCAGGGCGACCTGGGTGCTGAGAAGGCGGTCCAGCCGATTTTCAAAATCCTGGATTTGGGTGCTGAGCGTAGTAATCAGGGCTTTATGTTGCTCTAAGGCCTCGGTTTTGAGATTTTTATCCTGCTCCAAAGCCTGCAACTGAGGGGGCATTTGCGTCCCAATCTTTTTGATGATTTGGTCCAGACGGTCTTGCCAGCGGCGGTGTTCATCGTTCCAGCGGTCAATGTGTGCTTGAAGGGCTTCGCGGGCCTGCTTTTCACGAAGGGCCGCTTGCAGTGCTTTTTGGTCTTTAAAGCCCCGTTTTTTAAGTTCGCGCAAGATTTTTTTCTCTATGTCTTCCTGTTTTGATTTTAGCTGGGCCAGGATTTTCTCATTTTCTTTTTTGACGGCTTCCTGGGTTTTGATGCCATCTTCTCCCTCTTTTTGGGCAGCTTGGAGTTGCTCCATCGCTTTTTGGTAGATTTCTAGCTCTTTGAGGAGGCGGGCGAGGGCTTTCTCCAAGGCCCTTTCCTGGGCATATTCTTTGGGCAAATGGTCATTTAAGGCTTTCCAATTGGCTTGGGCTTGCATAAAGGCCTCTTTTTCGGCATCCAGTTGGGGGCGAAGCACCTGGCTTTGGGCTTGCCATTCCTCGGTTTGCTGCTTGAGGCGGGCCATCTGCGCGCGGAGTTGCTGCCCCTCGGCATTGGCCTGCCGGGCTTGGGCAAGGGCCTTTTTTTGCGCTTCGTATTCGGCCTGAAATACCTCCTCGGGCAAATCTTTTTTGTCTTTGAGCTGTTCGGTCTGGACTTTGCCTTCGGCGGCTATTTTATCGAGCTCGCGCCGGGCTTTTTGGCAAAGGTCTTTGGCGGCTTCGTACTGGGCTTCGGCCTGGTCGCGGGCGCCTTGGCCTGGCTGAGCTGGGCATCACTCACGGTACTTGGTTCCTGAGGGGCCAATTGGGGGTGGGTGGTACTGCCACAGACGGGGGCAGGCCTGCCGGGGGTTTTCCCGGAGTTGGTTGGCCAATACCCAAGCCTGGCTTTTTCGCCATAGGGCATCGAGGCGGTCATAGGCTTGTGATTTTTGCGTCCGTTCTTCGCCAGTTTTTTCTTGATGGTCCTGGGCTTTTTTAAATTCTTTATCCAATTCTCGGTACTTTTCCCGGAGCTCATTGACAAGCTGGCGGCGTGCTTGCCATTCGGTATATTCCTGCACTTCTTTGGCCAGCAGGGCTTCTTGTTGGGCCAGTTCTGTAAGTTTCTCGATTTGAGGTCCCAATTGTTGGTCTAGCTGGTCTTGGGCTTGTTGCCGTTTTTTCTCGATTTGTTCAGACTGGGTCTTGAGATTTGAAAACCGGGCCTCAGCCTTTTCTTTTTTCTCGGCCATGGCTTCGCGCTCCTGGTATTTGGGCAGGTATTGCTCAAGCCGGATAATTTCGGCTTTTCGGGCTTCAAATTCGGGCTTTTGCTTCTCAAGTTTTTTGAGTTCTTCCCCACTTTTACGAATTTTTTCGCGGTTAGCCCCCAGGCGGCTTTCAATGGTGAGGAGTTCGCGGTCTTTCTCCTCTATTTGCTGGTTTAGCTCCGAGAGGCTGTTGAGGTCGGGTCTTATTTCTTCGGCTTTTTCGGCCAGGCTAAGTTCTTCTCTGTGCCCCTCAACCCGGGCTTCCTCTTGGAGAAGCCGTTTTAATTCGGCTTCAATCTGGGCTTTTTCCTGAAAAAGGGTGTCGGCTTGGGAAGCCTGCTCGAAAAGTGTTTGGGCTTTCTGGGCCGCCGTTTGCATTATTGGGCTCTGCGCTTTTAAAGCTGCCAACTGGGCCTGTTGCTGGCTGAGGGAGTTTTGTGCTTCGGCCAGCGAAGGCTGTTGCATGCCTTCCAATTGGGTCAGAAGACTTTGCTCCTGCTTTTCCAGTTTTTTTTTGTATTGTTTGGCATTTTCTTCCAGTTTGGCCGTGATTTTTTCGTAGAGTTCCACCCCAAAAAGCTGGGTAAGAATTTTTTCCTTGTCAGTAGTAGAAGCCAGGAGCAATTCCTGAAACCGACCCTGTGGCAGGATGACAATTTTTTTGAACTGATCTGCCGTAAAGCCCAGTAGTTCGGTGATTTTTTTGTCAATCTCCCCCACTTTGGTCAGCGGGGTGCTCACCTCGGCATAGCTTTGTTGGCTTTCATCCCAGGAGATTTCGGCAAAGACTTGCTTTTTGCTAATACTTTCTTTTTTCCCAGTGCTGAGACGGAGGCTTCTCTGGACTTTAAACGTGCGCGGGCCTTTTGGAAAATAAAGCTCACTTCGGTATCCGTGGATTTGTCGGCGTGGTCGGAACGCATGCCTTCACCGGAGCGGCTTCCCGTAGTTTCGCCATAGAGGGCATAGGTCATGGCATCAAAGAGCGTGGTTTTGCCGGCCCCGGTGGGCCCATGAATCAGAAAGAGGCGGTGGCCTTCAAATTTTCGAAAATCTACTACCTGTCGGTTGGCAAAAGCCCCAAAGGCCTGTATTTCTAATTGGATGGGTTTCATTGGGTAGGGAAATAAAGAGATTCAAGAGACAGAGATTAAGATTGCCGTTGCAAATCCTTGGCGATTTCTTCCAGCACCTGCTTTTTGGCATTGTCCAGGGCTTGGCCCATAAAATGCTGATAAAAATCGGCAAATAAATCCACGGGGCTCATTGCCGATATCTTGGCTGTGTCTAGTTGGTTTTGGGGGCGCAGTTCTGGAAGCTCGACCCATCGCAGGCTGAGGGCATTGGGGTATTGCTGCTTGATGATGGGCATAGCATTCGGTACTACTTGCGTATTATGGAGCCTGACCTCCAGGTAATCATCGGTTTGGGGCAATTCGGCGGCATCTTGCAAATAAAAAGTGCGATTTTCGATATAGCCTTCCACGCGGCGCACCTGCCGCCGGGGCTGCAAGGGGAGTCGCTCGGCCCGCACAGGGCCCTGAAGGGGCAAATCAATGAGGAGCACAGATTTTTCGTAATCTGCCTCCGAAAAAGAGTATTTGAGCAAAGCGCCAGCATATTTCACTTTTCCATCTCCGAAGCTGAGGGGCTTGTGCAAATGTCCTAGGGCCGTATAATCAAAAAAATCAAACACCTCGGCGGGCACATAGGCGGCCCCTCCCACCGAGAGCTGGCGCTCTGAATCAGAATCTTCTCCCTGGGCTTCGGCTATATATGCATGGCCCACAAACACGGCCCGCTTGCCCGCCGGATGGTGGGCCTGGATATGATTCACTATCCAGCGCATTACGTCAGCGTGCGTTTCGAGCACCGGGAACGAGTCCTGGGCATAGGTTCGGCTAAGGACATAGCGCAGGGTTTCGGGCTCGGTATAAGGCAGGGGATAGAAATAGACCTCTCCCTGGTCATCGGCCAGTATGACGGGGGCAAGCGGCAACTCAAGGCTGCCACGAATATGCAGGCCTTGCTTTTGGAGCAGGTAAGCCCCAAAATGCAGTCGCTCCGGACTGTCGTGATTGCCGGCAATGGCAATGACTGGCGTTTTGTATTCCAGAATGATTTTGCTGAGGGCTTCATCAAAAAGTCGCACGGCCTCGGTGGGAGGCACCGAACGGTCATACACATCGCCCGCCAAAAGAAGCACCTCGGGCCGATGTACCTCCACATAGGCTACCAGTTGGTCAAGCACGTGTTTTTGGTCCTGCAGCAGGTTTTCGCCCAGGAAAGTTTTGCCCAAATGCCAGTCGGCGGTGTGCAATATTTTCATTTGCTTGCCCGTAAAATTAAATGAATGGAGAATGCCTCAATACAAAAAACCCGGAAATGCCGGAAAGTTTATTTGCCATCTTCTTTCTTTTATGCAATATTTTGGCCCATCAAGGCCTAACTGGCTATTTTGGATTTGACCCGCCGGTTAAAAGCGGTGGTAATGACTTTGAAAGATTCCCGAAAAACCTGATAATACAAAGTGGTGTAGAGCAATAAGGTCATCAGCCAAATCACGGCAATATTAAACCAAACTGTATCAAAATACTGCCCCAGAAAATGCTTGCGGGGTGCATAAAAATGGGTACGAAACTCAAACCAATGCTGCGGCTCAGGGTCAGTAAAGATGGGATAAATTTTCTGAATCAGCTTGTCATTGATTTCTACAATACGCACTGGCTCGTTTTCACTCCTGACCAAGTCGGCCACGGCTTGGTTATGGTGTTTTTGGACCTGCCGCACAAAGGCATCGCGGGCGGCTTTGGTAGGGGTTTGGGTAGAGATGAGGCGGTCTTTGGCCTGGTCAGCCCGATTGTACTGGCGGATGTAGTGCTTGCGAACCTGCCCGAGGTAGTCTTTCACCTCTTCTACCAGTTCCAGATTTATCCGATCATTATTGAGTTTTCCCAAACCCTGAAAGCGGATGTGAGGGGTAAGGGATTGCTCGCGGAGGATTTCCTGGTGAAGCAAGCGAAGCTTGGCGTTCACGTTGGCCCGGATGGTATCGCTGGTGCTGTTATAATGATTGATACAATAGGCCAATTCTGATTCTAACTTTGGGATATAAAAAGTCTTTTTATATTCGGCGATGGCCCGCCGACGGTCATAGTCATAAAAAGCCGCTTCAAACTTGTTGTCTTTAAACTGGCTGACCATAATGGCTTCAAAAGCCCAGCGGGCGGTCATCAGTTCGCTGATAAAGGGCACTTTATTTTCGGAGGCCAGATGCGGGTTGATATCATCAAACTTGACTACGATGCCGCCCAGGATGAGCTGCGGGATGAGCAAAATCGGAATCAGGATATAGACCGTAATCACGGAGTTGAAAGTGGAAGAAATGTTTAAACCCAGCATATTGGCAAAACAAGCCGTGCTGAAAAGAGCCGCCCAATAGGTAAAATGAAGCCCTTCTATTTCCAAAATCCAATTGCCAATCAGCACAAAGGCAAGCATTTGCAAGGCCGAAAGCCCAAACAAGATACTCACCTTGGAGAGCAAGTAACTGCTGCGACTGAGGTGCAAAAAGGCCTCCCGCTTGAGTATCTTGGCATCTTTGATGATTTCTTCGGCGCTGACTGTGAGCCCAATAAAAAGGGCGACGATGATACTCATAAAGATGTAAGCCGGAATATTCATATTGTCGGCAAAGACATAGGTATTTTTTGCGAGGGAGTGATCCAGATGATAATAGCGCACAATATAAGACAATATCAGGGCCAGGGCAGGGGCCTCCAGCAAGCTGATGACCATATATTGGGTATTGCTGAACTTGGCCAGCAAATCGCGGCGGGCAAAGAGCCACCATTGCTGCCCGCGCCTCGGAATATCCAGGGTGCTTCGCAGGGCATCGCCCGTTTGGGGGTTTTCACTTCCGTTGCGGATGGCGTTCTTCGTAGTATTTGCGCCATTGCACCGGCGAAATTTTGCGCTGGCTGGTGTAGCGGCCATACTCATCCACGACCTTCGTCTCGATGATGTTAAAGATTTGCTCCGGGTTTACATTGCCGCAAGTCTGGCAAACGCCCTGGTCGCTGTTGACCAGATTGGCCAGGGACTTAAAATAAGTAACGGCCTCTATCGGGTTGCCATAATAAATCTGATAGCCCCCCACATCCAGAATCAGGAGGCGGTCAAACATTTTAAAAATATCGGAGGAGGGCTGGTGAATGACCACAAAAATCAGCTTGCCTTTGAGTGAAAGCTCTTTGAGTAAATCCAGAATATTTTCCGAATCGTTGGAAGAAAGCCCCGAAGTAGGCTCATCTACAAACATCACGGCGGGTTCGCGCAGGAGCTCCAGGCCTATGTTGAGGCGCTTGCGCTGGCCTCCGCTGATGGTTTTTTGTAAAACATTGCCCACTTTCAAATCAGCAATATCGCCCAGGCCCAGGCTTTGCAGCGTTTTATTGACCAGGCGGTGGATTTCTTCTTCGCTGTGGCGGCCAAAACAAAGCTTGGCGGCAAAATACATATTTTGAAAGACGCTCAGGTCCTCGATGAGCAAGTCGTCTTGGGGGACATAGCCAATCACGCCCTGGATTTTTTGCTTGTCTATTTCATCGTGGACATCTATCCCGTTAATCATCACCTGGCCCCCCACCGGGAGGGCATTGCCATTGAGCACATTGAGCAAGGTAGATTTGCCCGAGCCGCTGGCCCCCATAATGCCCACCAATCGCCCCGATTCCTCCTCAAGGTTGATATTGCGCAGGCCTATTTTGCCCCCTGGAAAGGTATAGTACACGTGCTTGGCCGTGAAATGAATTTTACTCTTCTGGCCCGACTGCAAAAAGCGACTGACCACATCGCTGTAGTAAATCGGGGTAATCATTTCATTGCGAATCACCGAGCCATTTGAAAAGGTGTAAATATGATGGTCTTTGAGCAGCAAGCCGTTTAAAAAGGTGTTGGTATCCCCGGCAAAATATTTGAGCATATACATCTCCACACTGGGAATGCGCAACACCCCGATAGTAGCTGAGAAACGAGATTTATAAATATGACGAATTTTGCTGTCCAGTTTGCGATTACTTATCACCAAAATATTGCTCAAGCCCAGCCACAGGGCCTCTTCATCGGTTACAAAGGCTTTGATGATATTGTATTCGTGAATATCTACATTGAAGGCCTCGGCCACACTGTCAACAAATCGCCCTTCTTCTTCGCCGATATTGCCATCCACACTCACCAGCTCAAGCAGGTGAAACAAGACAATTATTTTTTGCTTCTGATTTAGTTCTACATTGATACGCTTGCAGATATTGACCGCTTCTATATTCCCCGCAATGGCAATTTCGGTGTATTCATTGAAGAGCTGAATAAAGGGCTGGGCGTAATCTTCGTTGAGGCTTTCGTGGATAAAGCCATGAATTACCTCCCGCTCCGAAGCACTTATTTCCCCATCAATGGCCGCTGATATGGCCAAGAGCTGGATGATAGATTTAAGAACGGGTTCACTCATGGTCAGCTTTTTATTTTAGAGGAAATTTGCTTGCCTGGCCTGGAGCACAGTTTTTTTTGGGTTTATAATTTGATTTATCACAATCCCGGAAAAGCTTCCCGGAATTTAAGTTCCTGCGCTGTCTTTCTTCCCAAGAGGAGAAGGAACCTGAATGTGGTCTGTTATTCCTGTCAAGGCTTGTCGGATGTTATTTTTCAAAACGAATAAAGACATACATCCGAACCATCCCTACCTTGACAGAGGTTTTGACAGTTACAATATTAGCAAAGAAACCTTAAATAAAAAAAAGGGCCTTTTGATAAGGAAAGGAATAGGTGAGTTGCTGACACAGCCCCCTAGCCTGGATGAGCAAAATAGAGTAGCAAATACTGTCTCTAAAAGCAGCCCCCTTAGCAAAAAGAAAAGAAAGGGCCATTTAGTCCGGCAAGAGTACTGCTTTTTCCGCTTCTTTAATCACATTGAAATATACATCTTCAAGGTCGGCTTCCGCAGGCTCAAAGGTAGCATCGGGTCTTAGCTCCGCATAGACTTTTATAATTACCTGTCCGCTCCCGGCAAAAAGCCGCGATGAAATGACATTGTAGCGCTTTTGGTGGCTGGGCAGCTCGGCTTTGTCGATGTTTTTTTTCCAGACCTTGCCCTGGGCATCGGCAATGATTTGGGCCGGATGCCCGGTGAGCCGCACTTCTCCTTTGTGAATGATGGCCATTTGGTTGCAAAGATTGCTGACATCTTCCACGATATGGGTAGAGAGAATGACAATGATGTTTTGTCCTACTTCGCTAAGCAGATTATGAAACCGGTTGCGCTCGGCCGGGTCCAGGCCTGCGGTAGGCTCATCCACAATCAAAATTTTGGGATTGCCTAAAAGTGCCTGGGCGATGCCAAACCTTTGTTTCATCCCTCCGGAGTAACCCCCCAGTTTTCGCTTCCGAACAGGGTATAGATTGGTTTGCTCAAGGAGGGCTTTGACAATTTCGCGCCTCTGTTTGGGCTGGTGGATGCCTTTGAGGGCCGCAAAGTGGTCTAGCATCTCTTCGGCACTCATTCGGGGATATACTCCAAACTCCTGGGGCAAGTAGCCCAGCAATTGCCGCACCCGCATTTTTTCCTGCAATACATCGAGCCTCTCGGATTCACCTTCAAGATAGACCTCGCCCCGGTCGGCTTCTTGCAGAGTGGCCAGGGTACGCATCAAAGAGGATTTGCCTGCTCCGTTGGGGCCCAGTAAGCCAAACATCCCGGGAGCAATTTCCAGTGATACTTCATTGAGGGCCTGGGTGCCGTCCGCATAGGTCTTGGAGAGGTTATGAATGAGGAGTTTCATGCCTTGTGATTGCTTTTGGGGTAATGGTCGCAAAAAAAGCGAATCTATTACATTTTCGAAGCAAAACAGTTCGCCTTGCCAGAAAAAAAGCCCGGCTTTTCTATTAAACACCCCTTCAATTCCCCTGAAACCCCACCCTCCTTGGGCGATTTTTAAGGATTGAGCAATATCTTGCGATGAAATATGGGTTGCCCAGGCACTTCTATTCGAAGCAGATACGTCCCGGGTGGCCATCCGCGTACATCAAGGGTGGCTTCCTTCCCGGCTTCTACCGCCATAGGCTTTCCAAGCATTTTTCCGGTTCCATCGCTCAGTTGCACCCGCATTGCTTCGTGATAGCGTAGATATATAAAGCTGTCGGCAGGATTAGGAAAAACATACAGCCCGGGTATTTCGGTTTGGGCGGGGTCGGCAAAAAAGCCATCGGTTTGGTTGTAAGCAATCCGCAAACCACCCGTAGCCAGGCCCACCACCAGGTCTGGTTTTTGGTCGCCGTTCAGGTCTCCCAGTGCCGGAAAAATGGCGGTGCCCAGGTTTTCTGGGATAAAATCTTCCCGGGCCGCATTTTCAAAAATATCCATACTAGCCGTCCAGGTGGGAGCAGGCTGATGCCGGGCATTGGCATAAAAGCGCAATTTGCCGCCAGCGTCGCCCGTGAGCAAGTCTGAAAGACCATCCCCATCCAGGTCGGCCACGATAGGGGTGAGCAAGCGGGCAAAGGCATGGTTCTGAATCTGACCCATTCCTTCTTGCTGAAGCACAAAAGCCGTCCCGGTGTTTTCATAATAGGCCAAGCCCCCCAGGCGGCGGCCTACCAGCGCATCAAGGTCGCCATCTCCATCCCAATCAAAGAAATGGGGGAAATCACCCGCTTGCAAAGTAAGCGGCAGGTTTTCGCGTTGTTGGGGCTCAAATCGGAAAGCCTGCCCGCGCGGGGCCTGATTGGGAAAATACTGCACCTGGGTCTGGCCATTTTGGGTGAAGACCCAGCCTGCATCCAGGCTTTGGTCGCCGTTCAAATCCTGAAAAAAGAGCTTAAAGTCTTGGGCCAATTCTGCCGAAAGGCCAAGCCAGTCATCGTGCGTTTTTTCAAACACCGGGTTTTGGGCTGTGCCGGTATTCTCAAACCGCATCAGCCTTGCCACCAGTCTCCCCGCTTGTAGCCTGCCTTTTTGGCCCACAAACAAATCAAGGTCGCCATCGCCATCGTCATCGGCCAGGGCCGGAAAAGCCTGCTCTCCCACATCCAGCATCTGGGACTGTAGAAAATCCTGGCTTTGAAAAACAAAATCAGGGACCTGAGAATCGCTTTCATTTTTGTAGTACCAAACCGAATTTTCAAAATCAATCTGATTGCCTTCATTCACAAAGAGATTGGGCGCGGCCAGTAAATCGGCCTTTCCATCGGCATCTACGTCTTCAAAAAATAAAGCCGGAAAGGTGCTGAATTGCAAAGCTTTAGAATCGGGGAAAGCTGTACTTACAGACTCAAAGCGGGCTTTTTTGAGCGTACCGACATTGTACATCAGATAAACCTCCGGACAGGCCACATCGCCAATCAGGGCATCCAGCAGGCCGTCGCCATTGACATCGTGCAGGGCCAGGGTAGAACCCACGTGCAGAATACGATTATCAGGGTTTCCCCCCCCGCCGCCATTGCCAGGCACCTCACATTCGTAGCCAAAGCTAAACGCTCCGCAAGTGGCCCCCTCTATCAGACCGCCCCAGCAACTGCTTTCCCGCCGAAAAACCAGGTGCTCACGATTGCCAAATTGCTCCACACTTTCATTTTTATGCCACTCGAGCCAACTGCCTGTGGCAAAGTCAAAACTGACAATATCCAAATCACCATCGCCATCTACATCGGCCAGAGCAGGCACATCCATGATATTGACTTGTAAATTAACCAGGCCACGATAGCCCTGGGTCATGAGTGGTTCTGCCACAAGCTGCCAGGCTGGGTATTGGCCGGCCAGGGTTTGGTTGCGAAACACCCGGATGCCCAGGTTGGTATGAGTGAAAATATCTTTGCGCCCGTCACCATCATAGTCGCGCAAGAGTATCCAGCCTTTCAGGTCGGTTGGGAAAAAATTTTCGTACTGAGGGGCATATTGATAGCGGGCCTGGCCATTGACCAGGAAAACGAGAAAAGTGTAAAGCTTGCCATTGCTACGGTCAAAAACTACCAAATCGGCTTTTCCGTCCTGGTTGAGGTCCAGGGTAGAAAATTGCGGGGCATTGAGCCCGCCAGCCCAGGCCAAATCCAGGGCTTGACCATTGATTTTTAAAGGAATTTGATTTTGCCAGGCAAAGCGAAGCGGCTGAGCCAGCAGCATTGGGCTGCTGACCAATAGCACGAGAAGGTAAAAAAAGGTTTTCATGCGAAAGATGGTTTAAAAAATGGCTTAAACTACATGATGAATGGATGGAAGTGAGTAGTAGTAAAATCCGGGTATTGCCCTCATAACAAGGCACTGGAAAAAAAAGTTAGCTTTCCTGGCTTATCAAACACCCTTTTTGTTTGGTAAAACATCTTTGCCCGCCTATTTTGCGCTCCTTATTCATTTTGAACATTTATTAAAGCGTGAAATTACTTCACTCCCCAATCGCTCCTTTAGTTTCTATTTGGTTGGGGCTGGTATTGGCCATTGACCTTAGGGCCTCGGTAGAAGCCACGCATTACACATCGCCCGATTCGCGTTTTTATTTCTGGGTAGCCGAAAATATGAAAGCGGGCAATGGGCTTTCTTCGCCTGATTATGCAGGCTATCCCTTTGACTCAGGTTCGCGTCTTTATATCTTTTCTACCTGGCCAGCAGGTTATCCGGCTTTCATTGCATTGGTAGCCTGGATAGGGCAAATTTCGCCGCTGGTGGCCTCCAAGGCCGTCAATCTGTTTTTTTTAGGGCTTTTGTTTGCCTTGTTTTATCGCTGGTGGGGCAAGGAAGCCTGGTTTCCGGCCCTCTATTTTTTTTCTACGGTAAACTGGAAGTGTATTCCTATACCTGGTCGGAAGGGCCTTTCCTTTTCTTTGTATGCTGGTTGGCATTTTTACTGGCAAAAGACTCCCCCGAGCGACAAGATGCCAGGCTTTTCCTGAAACTCAGCCTGGCCCTCATTGCTTTGTTTATGCTTCGCTATGCCGGCTTGATTTACTTTTTCTTTGTCTTTCTGTTTTTTATGCGCTATATCCTGCAAAAACATTATGCCAAAGCTGGTCATTATTTTGTAGCAATGCTGGTGGGCAGTGCATTTGTTTTGGGCTATTTCTATCTTAATAAGTTGCATACCGGATACTACACGGGTATGAACCGCATTTATCCCGAAAAGGAGAGTTGGCTAGCTTATGGCTTCTATTTAGTTACCGGGTTGGCCAATGAGCTGTCGCTGGCCCGGAATTATTTCTATCGGGGCTATACCGACTGGCTTTATGGGGGGCTGATGGCATTACAGGGTGGTTTGTTTTGGTATTTGTATCGGGAGCGCCAATTACTCAGCGATTGTTTCAAAAGACGGGAGGTGCGCGTGCGGCTGGGGATGGCCTTTTTCTATCTTGCTTTCACGATGGTCTTGCGCAAGATACAGCCCTTTGACCCTTTCAATTATCGCATCCTGGCTCCTTTCTCTACGCCCATTTATGTAGGCTTAATGGCCGCAGTAGCCACGGCGGAGTCAAAAACTTATTTCAGAAAAATAAAACCCTGGGTATTGGCTTTTATGCTGGTGAGCTTGCTAATGAATTTGCCCAAGCAATTTTTGCTCAATATTTTACTCGGAGGGACGGGAAGCCAGTAATACGGAACCTACCAAAGCCACCAGGAGTAGCCAGGCGGCCAGCTCGAAAACCAGCAGATAGTCGGCCACCAACACTACGCCCAAGCCGGCCGTCGTATTTGTGGCTTGTGGCTTACCAGGGTTTGCCGCTTCTTGTATCCAGGTCATTTGCGCAAAATCGGCTTCCAGAATGAGATAAACCAAAGCCAGACCGGCCAAAACGGCAATGCCCAGGCCCAGTCCGAGATTTCTAAATCCCGCCATTGGTCCGGTTTCGGCCTTTTCTGCCTCGGGTGTGCCTGGGATTTTTGGACGATAAGTGAGCATAATGCCAAACAAAAGCAAAACCAAGACCCCGCCGATATAGATGACAATTTGGGCAACGGCCACAAAATCAGCGTGATTGAGCACATACAAAGCCGCCAGCGATAAAAATGAAAAAAGTAAGCCCAGGGCCACGTACAAAATATTGCGGCTCAGGAGCATGGTCAGTGCCGAAAAAACCATCAGTCCGGCAAAACCATAAAAAGCCAGGATAAAGAGCCAATCGTTCATGCTTCCGGGTCTCCGTCTGTGGAGGGTTTAATTTTGGGGCGCATTGGCATTTTGGGCTTATGCTGAGGGGGCTTGGTGGCCGGTTTTTCTTCATGATTTGGGGAAGCCGGGCGGGGCTCGGTGGTGCTTGAAGGCAGCTTGGGCTTCATTTTTGGCACAAATTTGGGCTTGGCCGGAGAAGTGGGTAGTTCGGTGGGCGTTTCGTCCGTTTTGCCTTCATCCGAAACAGTTGGGGTTTTCACCTTCGGCACAAACTTGGGCTTAGGCTTTGAAGTGGGAATCTCCGGGGCAGCCTTTTCGGCTTGCTGGGCAGCCTTTTCCTGCTGAAACTGCGCCAGCAAGACTTTTTTCTCATCGGCCTGGGCCGGGCTCAGATTGCCGAAGTGATAAACCATTTCGCGCACATCAAACTCGCTAAAGTCGTAGGCCCGGGTCATGGTGAGGCACTCTGTGGGGCAAACAGTAGTACAAAGGCCACAAAAACAACATTTGGCCATGTCAATATCAAACCGGGCCGCATACAAACGAATGGGGGAGCCATCGGAGGCTGTACTTACCTGCCCGGTGGCTTTTATAGGTTCTATCTCGATACAATCAACGGGGCAAATCTTGGCGCATTTGTCGCAAACAATGCAATCATCCATCTCATTGTGCAGGCGATAGCGCCCATGGTCAGGAACGGGCAGGGCCTCATAAGGATAACCCAGGGTAACGATACCCGTTTCTTGCGCAAAATAAGTGGAATCATCCACATTGATGGGCCGCCGCCGCCGGGAAGCCTGAAAAAAATGCCGGATAGAAATTCGCAAACCCAGCCAGGCCGTGCGAATGCCCTGAGCCAAATGCCCCAGGTAACTAAGAGAAGAACCTTGAGATGCCATGTTTATCAATTGCGTAGGTCTAAATTAGGCCAAAAAAGCGAAAAACAAAGCCAAAGCTGTTCTTTTTAGGAAAAAAAGGCGCGGATTTATTCTCGGAAACGTTCCCATTTTATCATCATGAATTTATCGCCCAGCTCAGTTATAATCATTCCAGAGCCTTTGAGCTGGTCGGATTTGGCCAGGTATTCTACCAGTTCGTTATGATTGAGGATTTTATAAGTAGGGTGGTATTCCGAGTTTTCAGGTGCCTGGATACGATATTTCTTCACCCAGTTCATCACCGAAACGTGGCTCACCCCCAGCAAGCGCTCTATTTCGCGGTAGCTAATGCCCTCTATGTAAAGTTGTAAAGCTTTGATGACATAATAATTGTCAATTTGCTTGCCCAGTTTATTGACCGTGAAGTAATAATCACAGGTTTTGCAACGATAGCGTTGCCGTTCCCGGATAATACCGCTTTTGGTAGCTTTATCGCTCCCGCATTTTGGGCAAACAGGATGTTTCATAGTTCAAATATAAATATTTTTTCAGGTATTTTTCTTTGCATCGCGTGCTGCGTGCCGGATTTTTTAGCCTGTTGGGGTATTCAGTACATTTCAAAAAAGGCACTATTTTTGGAAAAAATGTGTGCGTATGCAAGACCAAAAAGCTCATTTACCCCTCCATATTCATTTATCCATCGGGATTGTGGGTTTGTTAGCCTTTTTTTATATACTTACCCTGGCGGGGGGCATCCTCATTCCTTTGGCTTTCGCGCTGCTATTTTCGCTTTTTCTTTATCCTTTGTGCCGTTGGCTTGAGCGTCGCGGGCTTGCCCGTAGCCTGGCCATTGCCCTTTGTCTCTCACTAATTGTACTTTTTCTGACGGTTATTCTTTCACTTATTTACGAAAACCTGCTCACGTTTGCCAACGATATGCCCCAAATGCGCCGTCGTAGCCTTCGGCTTATTGACCAGACCCAAGCCTTGATAGAGCAACGCTTTCAAATGGATGAGCAAAAGCAACTGGCCTGGCTTAATGAAAACCTCAGTTATTTTGTCAATGCCGGGGGTAATTTTCTCAATACTTTTGTGAGTTCGGCAACTACTTTTTTTACTTATGCCCTGCTTATTCCGATTTATGTCTTTTTTATGATGTATTACCGCCATGTTTTCAAGGAGTTTGTCAACCGGGTCGTACATCCGGATTATCTCGACAATGCGGTGCTCATTGAAGAACAAATTCTTTCGGTGGTACAAAAATATATTTCCGGCCTCTTTACGGTCATTGCCATTGTGGGGGTGCTGAATATTGGCGGCCTATGGCTGATTGGGATTCCGCACGCGCTTTTCTTTGGGGCACTGGCGGCCATTTTGGTCATCTTGCCTTACATTGGCAATCTGATTGGGTCTCTGCTCCCTGCGGTCTATGCCCTGGTGATGACGGACAGTTTTTTTTATCCCGTTGCCGTGATTTTGTGGTTTCAGATTGTACAGGCCATCGAGGGCAATTTCATCACCCCGAACATTGTCGGCTCCCAGGTCAATCTCAATCCCTTGGTAGCCATTATTGCCTTGCTCACGGGGGCGGCACTATGGGGTATTCCCGGCATGATTCTTTTCACGCCTTTAATGGCTATGCTAAAGGTATTGTTAGACAACGTGCCCAGCCTGGCCCCTTACGGTTATTTGCTCAGCGAAGGAGAGAAGAAATCCACTCGCCCCGCCCGGCTAGCGGTTGAAAAAAAACGGGCTTTTTGGCATCTTTGGGGCCGTAAAAAAATGCACAAATCTCCCCTCAAGCATCCTGAGTCATTAGAAAATCCTTAAATGCGGGGTAGTTTGCGGCAAGGGCTTGCACCTGCGCCGGGCGTTGATTCACTTTTTCCAAGACCGGGCAGGCCGGAGGGGCAAAACCCAGCACCCGCTCCACAATTTGAGCAAACTTGGCCGGGTGCGCGGTCTCGAGCACAATCGCTGGAAAGGGCAGGTCTTCGGAATATTTTGCCAAATGCTTCTCCAGGGCCAGGCAGCCTACCGCTCCGTGGGGTTCCAGTATAAGCTGATGTTCTTGATAAAAGCGGCGCATCGTGGCCTCAGTAGCAGCATCCTCAAAAGCGTATCCTGCCAGGTATTGCTGCATTTGGGGCAGGTCGGGCATTTGGTACAAAACCCCCTCCTTATCCAATATCCCCCCATAAAGGTCCAGGTAGCGGGCCGCATTGCTGGGATGGCCCACATTCATGGCATTGGAAAGACAGGGAAGGGAAGGCTGGATTTTGTGATAGGCCCCAGTGGCTAAAAAGATGGGAAAAGCCTGGTTTAGGTTCGTGCCAATAATGATTTTGCGCACAGGCAGCCCCATGCGCCGGGCCAGCTCTGCTCCCAGCGAATTGCCCAGATTGCCCGATGGCACGGCAAATATCACTTCCTCACCGGGTACTTGGACCACCTGGGCATACATATAAAAATAATACACGATTTGGGGCAGTACCCGCCCAATACTAATAGAATTGGCCGAAGTAAGCGACAAATGTTGCAAATCCGGGTCTAAAAAAGCGGTTTTGACCAGTTGTTGGCAATCGTCAAACTTCCCGCTTATGCGCAAAGCCCTCACGTTTTGGCCGATATGGTCTAGTTGCTTTTGCTGGATGGGGCTCACTTCGGCCTCAGGGTATAAAATCAAAACCCGCACTCCGGCAATCCCCCGAAAAGCTTCGCCGACGGCACTGCCTGTGTCCCCGGAGGTAGCTACCAGGATAGTGAGAGAATACCCGGATGGATAACAATAGGGCAAAACCTGAGCCAGCAAACGAGCCGCAAAATCCTTGAAAGAAGCCGTAGGCCCCCGGTCAAGGCGAGCCAGGTAGCGTTGGGGGGCGTAGTTTTCTAAGGGCAGTTCCACCCCCTCTTCCCAGCCCGGGGTTTGGGAATAGGCCTTTTGCAAAAGCGTACGAAGCAGACTTAGTTCCAGAAAGCCCTCGAAAAAAGGTGCCAGTACCCCTTCGGCTATGGTCAAATAATCGGCCTGATGCCATTTTGCGAGCATCTGCCCAGAGAAAAAAGGCAAGCTATCGGGCATATATAAACCCCCGTCTGGGGCCTGGCCCAAGCGCAGGGCCTCTGGCAAGGTTACCATTTTCGCCCTTTGGGGAGCCCGGTGTCGGTAGGTACTATGGTAAAGAATCATACGCAAAAGCCCTCGGAAAACCGGATGCTTTAAAAATTGAGCGGGTCAAAATATTTAAAATGACCGTTCATACGCACCAATTGCTTGACCCTTTCCATCTCGGCAATGATGGGCAAGGCCCGCTCCAGATGTTCCAGCATAAAAGTCTGGCGTTCCTGTTCGCTTGGGATTTTGAGCAGTTCGTATTTTTGCTCGAGTGAAAGGCCAATCTTTTGGGCAATTTCGAAAGTAAATATCTCAAAATCAAAGATGGAAAGATCAAATTGAATTTGCAAAATGCCAAAGAGGGTTTCTATTTTCTCAATCAAGGCCTGACGCACCAGTGGGTCATCTTTTCCGTCAGCAGGCATCATCTCCGCTTCCCCTCCGGCATAGAGGCGGTCGCGCCAGGGGTTTTCAAAACTAAGCAAGCGAAACACCTGCACGCCCTCGGTGCGGATGTCCATCCGTCCATCTTCATATACTTTTTCAATGGACTTCAGGCGTACCTCGGTGCCATAATCGGTCACCTGATTATTGATGTAAGCCGGAATACCAAACGTACCTTCGCCCTGCTCTACATCCCGAATGAGTTGCCGGTAGCGGGGTTCAAAAATATGCAAGTTCAAGTCCTCGAGGGGAAAAACGACCAAACCAAGCGGAAACAAAGGCAATTCTTTTTTCATGGCTATTCAATTGGGGAAGGAGTTCTTGTTAGACTCCTAATTTAGCAAATTTTGTGTTTAGGTTTTTTGGTTTGCAGGCTTCCTATTATTTTTACTTTGCTAAGGTAGCACATCTATCATCTTTTTCCTAAAACCCGCATAAGACAATGTCCTGGAAAAAACTTACTTTTTTGAGCCCTGAGGAGGCACTCTCCCCTCTGCAATCAGGGCATAATGTTTTTATACATGGCACTTCGGCCACTCCCTTTGGCTTGATAGAGGGGCTGGTGGCGCAGGCGTCACGTCTTCAAAATGTAACCCTGCATCATTTGCACGTAGAAGGCGAAGCCCCTTATGCCCAGCCAGCGTTTGCGGGCATTTTCAGGGTCAATAACCTTTTTACGGGTGGCAACCTGCGGCGGGCTGTCAATGAAGGCCGGGCCGATTATGTACCAATCTTTTTGAGCGAAATTCCATACCTTTTCCGGCGGCGCATCATTCCCCTGGATGTGGCCCTGGTGCAGGTCTCGCCCCCGGATAAAAACGGCTTTTGCACCCTGGGCACTTCGGTAGATGTGGCGGTGGCCGCTACCCAGTCGGCAAAAATCATCATTGCCGAAGTCAACCATCAAATGCCCCGCTCACACGGCGATGGCACTCTCCATGTCAGCAAAATTCACAAAGCCATTGAGGTAGATAGGCCGCTGCCCTCGCCGGCCTCGCTTGCCCTCAGCGAAGTGGAGTTAAAAATCGGGCAGTTTGTGGCTGGATTGGTAGAAGATGGCGCAACCCTTCAAATGGGCATCGGCGCCATTCCAGATGCTTCGCTGGCCGCTCTGGTGCATCATCGTGGGCTGGGCATTCATACCGAAATGTTTTCGGATGGAGTGATTGACCTGGTAGAACGCGGTGTGATTACCAATGAGCACAAAGCCGGGCATCCGGGACATATTGTGGCTGGTTTTGTGGTAGGCTCCAGGAATCTTTATGATTTTGTAGATGACAATCCTTTGGTGCGGATGTTAGACATTGCTTATGTGAACGATACCCATACCATTCGTCAAAACCCCAAAGTAACGGCCATCAACAGCGCGATTGAAGTAGATTTAACGGGCCAGGTTTGTGCTGATTCCATCGGAACAAGCATTTATTCGGGCGTGGGTGGCCAGATGGACTTCATCCGGGGGGCTTCGCTTTCAGAGGGCGGAAAGCCCATCATCGCCCTGCCTTCGGTTACTTCAAAAGGCGAAAGCCGCATTGTTACCTATCTGCATCCAGGGGCCGGTGTGGTAACTACCCGCGCCCACGTACACTACATCGTAACGGAATATGGGGTGGCGAATCTCTACGGACAAAACCTGCGGCAGCGAGCCAAAGCCTTGATTGAGATTGCCCATCCCAATCATCGTGAAAGGCTCGAAAAAGAATGTTATGCCTGCCTGAAAGGGCAATAAGCCCCTTTCACAAATAAAACGGTAACTTTTTCGGGCAGGGCATCGTTTTGGGGTTGTAAACAATTTTCCTTATAACCCCCTTTAAAATGAAAATGCAGCAAGAAAAAGAGACCTCAAAATTACCGAAAAACCGCTTGGGTGAGTTTTTCGCCGTCATTAACATTCTGATTTTTTTGGTGGTAGTATTTATGATTGTCATTTAGGGCGCAACAATCCCACTGGTCATATCAAGGCCCTTGTTTTTTCAGGACAAGGGCTTTTTGATTTTTATTCTCAAAAGGAAAGACTGGGCGGTGGAGAAATTGAGAACAAGAACTTGCCCGAAAGTCATTTTACTCTGAATCAGGAATTTTTTTCCAGCAATTGGACGATATTGCCTTTTGTGTCATAGATTTTCCACCACTGGCAGGGCTTTCCATCGCAAAAGAAACCTTCCTGAAAGAGTTTGCGCTGGCTAAAAAAATGCCAATAGCCATCCTTTTCCCCTTTAAGATAACGGCCTTTGGCTTCTAAGTGCCCTTCTTGGTCATACATCATCCACCAGCCGCTCTTTTGGTCTTGATGATAATATCCTTCCTTTGCCAGAGTGCCTTGCGGATAAAATTCCCGCCAGTAGCCCTGCTTTTGGCCTTTTGCATAGTGTCCTAGGCTGGCCGTTTGCCCGTTTTCATAATATTCTTCCCACCAGCCCTGTTTTTCGCCCTCACGAATGTATCCTTGTGCCTGGAGATACGCATTGGGGTGGTAGGCCTTCCAGTAGCCCGACAAGGTGTTTTTTTGCAGATGGATATAGGCCGAAGCTTGCTGGGTGGCCGGATGATACAAGACCACCCATACTGAATCGTCCGTTTGAAAGAGGGTATCTTTCAGGGCCGTTTTCCACTCCTGCAAAAGTTCGGAGGGCCGAAGCACCAGTGCCTGTTCTTGCATTTCTGCACAAGGCTCACAAGCCCATAAAGATATTAGGCAGAAAAAAAGAAGCCCATTTTGAGCTCCAATTCCATAGAACAAATTGCGTCCACTTTTCATATTGAACAAGGCCAGAAAGCTTTGGTAGTTTCGCTATCAAAACATTAAAACCAACTTTCATTTTGTCAGATAAGCGACTTTTTGCTTATCTGGCTAAATTTTTTCAAGAGGAAGTCCTGAGCCAGAATCCTGGCTTTTGTCTGCTTTCTGACAAGAATATCGGTCTGTAAGGGGGTTCTAAGTTTAAATTAAACAAAGTAGAAAATGAAAAAACTAACATGGTTGATTGTAATAAGCATGGGCTTCGGGGGCGCACTTTGGGCACAAGAAGACGAAGAAAGTGTGAATATTCAGGCCTACACCCCTTCTGTGCTGCTAAGACCAGGTCAATGGGAATTCAAACATTTCAACAATCTCTATACCCAAACCAAATTTTTTAGTGGTACGGAGCGGGTTTCGGCAGGGCAACGCCAAAGTTTTCTCACCTCCATCAATCAGTTTTTTATAGGTGTACATCCAAAATTTAACCTCGGCCTGGAAGTATGGCTTAATTCTACCCGTTATGACTCGGAAAACAGCTCAGCCTTCAAGACTTATACTTTTGCAGACAACCCAAACCACCGCACAGCCCTTTCCTACCTCGGCCCAAAAATCAAATTTGCCCCTTTTCGCAATTTTGAACGCTTTTCTATCCAAAGCACTTTTTTATTTCCTATTGCCAATAACCTGACGGGCAATGAAGAAAAACCAGGTATTTTTGTGGCCGATGACCGCTACCTCTGGATCAACCAGTTTTTTGTGGACTGGAATCTGGGGGAAAAATTTCAGGTTTTTGCCCAGGTGTCCACATGGCTAAGCCTGGACCGCTACCCCAGCGATGCCAGCAATTTTCGGCGTTTTGACCTCCCCCTTACCGCTTTTTTGAGTTATTTTCCCAGTCCGCGTTGGACCATTTACCTTCAGCAGGAATTTTGGAACCGCTTTAATCAAAATGATACTTTTTCTTATTTCTATCAGCCGGGGCTGGGGCTTAAGTTTCAGGCCGTCCCTGGCCTTTTGGAACTGGAAGGTTCTTATACCAATTTTTTGCTGGGTAAAAACGAAGGCGCCGGTCAGACTTTTAATGTGGGCATCCGGCTCATTCGCCAATAGCCCGCCGGCATTCTAGCCTCCTTCAAATCGCCCTAAAAAGCCTTTGCCCAAAGCGAAGGCTTTTCTTTTTGAGACCGGGGAAATATTTTTTTGGAAAAGGATGTAATACGGGCTCATTTCGGTCGGTAAGCTTAGCCCAGATAAAATCCAAAAAAATCTTTACAATTTAAATCCAATTGCGATGCCTATCCTGCAAAATCCCAAAGCACAAATGGCCCTTATGCTGGGCCTGATAATGGGCCTGGCTTTTTTACCCAAACCCGGCCTGTATTCACCCCGCAACACGGCGGCGCTCTTGCCTGTTGATAAAACAAATCAGGAAAACATCCCTGATTTTGCCCAAAAAGGAATCGAGTACCTTGTAAAAGACAATTTGAAAATGGCGGCTGGGGGCCGGCTCCCATGCCAACCAGCACATGATAGATGCTACCCGTGTGCAGGTGGACCCTGCCACCACCGCCTTTGCGGCTATGGCCCTCTTGCGGCGGCAATACCTCCACG
>JAAUUB010000106.1 GCA_012031215.1 Microscillaceae bacterium
CCCCAACAGCAAGGTCAACTATGTCTTGCAGGCGGCCCCCAAAAAGGAATTCGTGCAATTGGCCCAGTTTATCATGAAAAAAAATATTATGGCACAGCCGAAGCCCAGCACGCCATGTGGGCCCTGAGTAATGACCACGACTGGCGGGCCATCTATGCCAGTACTGATGAGGGCCGCATTGGGCGCGAAATCCGCAATCACCTGGCCCAAAACATCCTGGGAATCGCGCTGGAGATGGGCCCCGATGGTGAAATGATTATGGGCCGCAAACCTACCAGGTAGTCAGGGACGGAGAAGTGGTCAATCAATATACCTATCTCATTACCGAAGAAAAATCGGCCCCTACATGCGAAATGTCGGGCACGGTGCGCTTCAGCAATCACCAGGCCATCAAGATGCGGGTGGGGGGTGTTTTGACGACCGGGGCACACTGGTGCGCGAGATATATTATAATGGCCAGGAAAAACCCGGAATGCATCATTTGACCTATCATTTTGACTGCGATGAGTACCAGGATTCGGTTTATCACTTCAAAATCATTCGTGATGACCAGGTAAGTATGGTGAATACGCTCCGAAGGGTAGAACGAGATTAAGTGCTTTAGGCATCGCGACGCGCCGGAAGAAAATAGGTCTGGATGCCCGGCTTGCCTTCTCCTGAGTGAAGAGCACGCTTTTTTATAGGCATTGTGGAGTGATTTGCCTATTTTTGCTTCCAAACCAATGGCAAAAAAATGGATGTATCTTCGCCCATAGGTCGTTTGCGAATCCTGGCCTTTTTGGAAGGTCTTTCTTTCCTGGCTTTGCTTTTTATAACCATGCCGATGAAGTACTGGCTTGAATGGCCCGGCCCCAACCTGGTGGTGGGTTTGCTTCACGGTCTGCTCTTTGTGTCTTATATATTGGCGGTTGTCCAGGTCAAAATAGAAGAAAATTGGACTATAGGCAAAACTTTTTGGGCACTTCTGGCTTCGGTGATTCCTTTTGGTACATTTTGGGCCGACCGGCATCTTTTTCAAAAAACTTGAGTGCCGTCTGGCCAAAGGTTTTCTTCCCCGGAATTTTTCCGACATTTGTATAGTTGGCAAATATTGTGTTATTTAAGCCATTTATGCGTTGAAATGCTTTTTGCCCGGTTGATAAGAATAAAAACGGCGAAAGGCTCTACATAATTAATTCGGATACCGCCTTGTGGAAGTTTTTTAATCAAATAGCCCAATTATTTAAGCCCAAACCCATTACCCAGAGGGCTACCAGTCTGGTGCCGCGTTTGCCCGGGGGGGGCGACGCCTGGTGATTCCTGATATTCATGGCTGTTCGCAAACTTTTCGGGCACTGATTGAAAAGATTGATCTTCGGGCTCAAGACCAGCTTTTTTTGCTGGGCGACTATGTCAACAAAGGCCCGGACAGTGCCGGTGTGCTGGATTATATCTTTCAACTACAGAAAAAAAAGCTGCACATCTTTCCACTGGTGGGCAACCACGAAATTATGCTCCTGGAGGCCAACCGAAGCAAATATATTCTCAAGAGCTTTGTGCAAAAATACCTGGCCTATAATGTAGTGGACCGCCACACGGAGCGGGTCAAAGAACAATATGTGCGTTTCATAGAGCTATTGCCCTATTATTTTATCTTGGAAGATTATATTTTGGTGCATGCGGGCTTCAATTTTGCGGCTTTTGACCCCTTGCAGGATTTCGAGGCGATGCTCTATATCCGTAATTTCCACCCAGACCTCAATTTTTTACAAGGCCGCCAGATAGTTCATGGCCACGACCCCAAGCCGCTTTCCCTTATCCAGAAGCACATCGCCGCGCGCCTGCCTACCCTCCCCCTTGACAATGGCTGTGTCTATCACGGCCAAAAAGAGCAATTGGGGCATCTGCTTTGTCTTGACCTCCTGACCCAGGAACTTATCTTACAGGAAAACCTGGACACAGTGTTGAAGGTCTAAAGTATTTTCCGAATTTATTCACCTGAACACGGAGACTTTTGCCAATAATTGGCTAACTTAGTTATCTCATTCAAGACCTGTCTTTATGCATACCCTTACTACCCCAAGCCTTGCCTTGCCTACTGATTTACTCACGCGCTACCAACACATCCGCCAATGGAGCGAAAAGCTTTGCCAGCCGCTCCAAACCGAAGATTATGTAGTACAGCCGGTGGCCTTTGTCAGCCCGCCCAAATGGAACCTGGCCCATGTGTCCTGGTTTTTTGAGACATTTGTGCTCAAACCTAATTTGCCCGGCTATCAGGAATTTAACCCTGACTTTGGCTTCTTTTTCAATAGTTATTATGAGAGCGTCGGCCAGCGCACGCTTCGGGCCCACCGGGGGAATATGAGCCGCCCTACCACCGAAGAAGTATATGCTTATCGCCATTACATAGACAGCCAAATGCTAAAACTCCTGGGCGAAACAACCCTTGAGGCGCAGGCTTTGGCTGTGGTAGAGCTGGGCATCCAACACGAACAGCAGCACCAGGAGCTTTTGCTTACGGATTTAAAATACATCCTGGCCCACAATCCGCTTTTCCCGGTCTATCAAGCTGGGGGAGCCGCTTGGGCATCCGCCCCTCCAACGCTGCCTGCCGCCAATTTTCTTGAAGTGGGAGAGGGCCTTTATCAAATGGGTTATAAAGGCCAGGATTTTTGCTTCGACAATGAAAAAGGCGTGCATCGGGTGTTTTTACCTGCTTTTCGGATTGCTGACCGCCTCGTTAGCAATGCCGAATACCTGGAGTTTATGGCCGAAGGGGGCTATCACGATTTTCGGCACTGGCTCTCGGCCGGCTGGAACTGGGTCCAGGAAAATAAGATAGCAAGCCCGCTCTACTGGCACCAGCAGGAGGGGGAGTGGTACCAATACACACTGGCCGGTTTACAAAAAGTAGAACCACAGGCCCCAGTTACACACATTAGCCTCTATGAAGCCGATGCCTATGCCGCCTGGCGGGGCAAACGCCTGCCTACCGAATTTGAGTGGGAAGCGGCCTGCCAGCAGTTTAATCCGGTCGTGCCCGAGGCCGCCTGTTTTCTCGAGAACGAAACCTATGCGCCCCGGCCCGAATCCCGTCCGGCTTTGTTCTATGGCAATGTCTGGCAATGGACCAACAGTGCGTATTTGCCTTATCCTCACTACCAAAAAGCCCCCGGGGCCCTGGGCGAATACAATGGCAAATTTATGATGAACCAGATGGTGCTCAGGGGGGGCTCTTGCATTACCCCTCGCAGTCATATCCGGGCCACTTATCGCAACTTTTTCCACCCCGAAGAGCGCTGGCAGTTTACCGGAATTCGCTTGGCAGAATATTGCTAATCCGGATTTTTGTCAGGCAATTGTCATTAAGAGTATATATTGGCCTGTTTTTTCACAACCGAAACCATACACTCTTTTTCTGGCCTAAACCAAGCATTTACCTATGAATCTTGCCTTTGCCGAGGATTTGCGGCGGGGCCTTACGGCAGACCCCAAGTTTATCCCTTCCAAATATTTCTATGATGCGCAGGGCAGCCGCATTTTTCAGGAAATTATGCGGCTCGAGGAGTATTACCTCACCCAGTGCGAGTTTGAAATCCTGCAATTGTATGCCCCCGAACTCCTGGAGTTTTTTGCCCCCGACGGAGCACCTTTCGAGATGATTGAATTTGGGGCCGGAGATGGGCTAAAAACCAAACTATTGCTGAATCATTTTCTGGAAAGTGAGGCAGATTTTAAGTATTTGCCCATTGATATCTCGAAAGATGCCTTGCAAACCCTGGTCGATGAACTGGCCCAACAATACCCCAACTTGGATGTGGAGGGCCAGCCCAATGAATATTTCACGGCTTTGCGCCAATTGTCGCAGCAAAAGGTCGTGCGCCGGGTAGTGCTTTTTTTGGGTTCCAATATTGGCAATTTTCATTATGACCAAGGGATTGCTTTCTTAAGTGAGCTTCGCCAATGCCTCCGTCCGGGTGATTTTGTGCTGATGGGTATGGATTTGAAAAAAAACCCGGAAATTATACTCAATGCCTATAATGACCGCCAGGGGGTAACCCGGGCCTTTAATCTCAATCTGCTCAACCGTATCAACCGTGAAATGGAAGCCGACTTTAACCTGGCCCAGTTTCATCATTATCCAGTTTATGACCCCATTGAGGGGGGAGCTAAAAGCTATCTGATGAGCCGGGTGAAGCAAACCGTGCTTCTACGCAGGCTCGCCCTCAAAGTGGAGCTCGAGGCCTGGGAGGCCATCCACACCGAAAGCTCTTATAAATATACACCTTATCGGATTGGTATCATGGCCAAGACGGCAGGTTTTGAAGTAGTCCGTAATTTTTTAGACCGAAGGCATTATTTTACTGACTCGCTCTGGAAGGCCATTTAAGTCTTCTTTTCCTATTTGTATCCTTTGGCCTTCTTGTCTCCAAATGCAATTTTCAACAAGTATGAAGTACAGTAAATGTTTCCCTTTGCTTTTCTGCTTGCTTGCCCTGGGTTTTGGCAGTTTTGTTTCATCCGCCCGGGCACAATCGGTAGATGACCAGGCTGGTTTTCTGAAAGTGAAGTTGAAGCCGGGGAAAAGCTATGCCGAAAAATTTGATTTTAAATTTTCCTCCGCCTGGTCCGATGGCCTGGAAAGTTGTTATTCTACCACTTATTTCAAGGAATTCGAGGGCTTGCCCATTGCCCAATTTTATATCGTAGAGGCTTGTTGCGGGGCCGAATTTCCGCTTGTGCAAATAGAAGTAGAACTGGTAGGTGTAGAAACAGAGATACTCGCGGCCTTGTCTAGTAAATACGGGCAACCCCAGGAAATGCGCTCTAGTGGGCTTGTAACTACCTATTACTGGTCGGGCAAAAAATACTGGATGCAGTGGATTTTTTCAAAACTGGAATATGGCAAATCTACCAACCGACTATTTATCCGTTTGGCACAAGCAAATAAAAGCATCCTGAAATGGCAGCCCATCAGCTATTCCAAAGGCTGGAAGTATTAGGCTGGCTGCCTGCCGACATTCGCTGGTTTGTGGACAGTTTCTGGCTCAAGCTTTCTGTCCTAAGCGCTTGTCCAAAAATTTAATTTTACATTTTAAGCTATTAGAAAAAATTAGGATTTAAAAATTTGGTACTGCACATAAATATAATTTATACCAAGCATTGCTGCAAATTTTTGCAGCAAAGGGCTTCTAGCCAGCCGAAATTTACTTCCTCTATCGCAAGCAAGTAAGCTATTTACCAAGTCCCGCTTGCCCCGCCTCCACCAAAATTGCCCCCACCAAAATTATTGTTAGAATCCTTTTCTGCCGAACCGCCCCAAGTTCCGCTTGCCCCACCACCACCAAAGCTGCCTCCACCAAAGCTATTAGCCGAGGAACTGCCAGATGATGGTGCTGCTGTTGAGGATGAACTACCTGATGAATAAGATGAATTGTCAGAACTACTGCTCGTAGGGCTTGCTTGATTACTTTGTGAGGTTTGCCCAGGTAGAGATGAATAGGTATTTGAGGAAGTATCAGTTGATGATGCAGAAAATACACCCGTTCCGCCAGAAGCTGCTAATAAAATCATAAAATAAATAAAAAAATATATAAACTTCTCCTCACCTACGCCTGCAAAATCTACCAAAAACAAAAAAATAAATGAGGAGATAGCCAAAGATTTAGCAAAGGCCTGGTTTATTTTTAAGTTCGCAAGTAGTGAAACGAGCAGCACATTTGTCAGCACAAACCAAAGCCAGTTATAAGCCAAAAAAAGTTTAGCACTTGAAGAGGATGCGCTCGAATCTGTTTTTCCAGAGGTTTCTTCGGTTTTTTGATTTTGGTGTGAATTTTTTTCTGCCTCACTTCTTTCAAACTCACCCCGAAGCAAAAAAAACACCTCATTGATTGCCTCAGATATACCAATGTAATAATCTTCTTTTTTAAATGCCGGGATGATAATTTGATTGATAATGTCTGATGCTTTTAAGTCTGTGATGATGGGTTCTAGGCCATAGCCGGTTTCTATTCTGACGGCTTTTTCTTTGAGGGCAATCAGTATCAATAGTCCATTATCTTTTTCTTTCTGTCCTATGCCCCAAGTTTCAGCCCATAGGTGAGCATACTCTTGAATTTTGTGCCCCTTTAGAGAATTGATGATGACTACTGCGATTTGTGTAGAAGTGCTGTCATCATACGCGCGGAGTGTTTCTTCCAGCCATTGTTGCTCTTTGGGGCTCAAAATTTGCACTTCAAACTGATTGACATATTGAGCTGGTTTGGGTTTAGGAGGAATTATCTGAGCTTGGCAAATCAAACACAGCATTAGACAAATAATCAAGCAAAGTAGGTTTTTCATAGTTTTATGTTATGTTGTCAGACATAAACAAATTTACGAATCAACCTAAGCGCAATCATTTATTTTCTACCAAAGGGGGGGAATAATATAGGAATGAATCACGTGAAAGCTAATTTTCAATCTATGGTTCTAAGACATTCGGCATTTCGCTTTAAAGATTATCCCCAACCGTGCTTTTAAACAAGCTCCAAAAGCCTTCCAGTTTCTTTCTTCCGACAAAGTAGAGGATTTTGCCCAACTTTTCTTCCTGATACCCAAATAAGAGGGTTTGGGCCATGCATTTTTTGGAGCTTTTCCTGCAAGCCATGAAGCCAGTCTCGACCCGCTCGGCATCGACGGGTATTTTTATCAGGATTTTGTCGCGGCCCGCAGAAATGGCTTCTTTTCTTAGGGCTGTTTGCTCAGGATGCTCATCACTCGGAGCACCTCACACACAAATTCAGTTTGTCCGGGGGGTAAATTGGGCCTTTGTTCCAAAGCCGGGCCGGTTTCGTTCCGGTCATAATGAATAATATTATTTACAATCATCGCTTCTATTTTGATTCGGCGGCCTTCCCAGGGGCTCAGGTCCAGGCCAAGAGGGGTGATTTCCAGAATGTGCTCCTGCCCGTCGGCCATTTGCAAGACATAATACTCACTGCCTTGGGCACAATAGCTTTGGGTGCTTTTGGTCCAGGGCTTTTTGATGAGTCGGCCCTTCAATACCAGAACCTCTGGAAAGCGAAATTCTTGTGCTTTCGCCTCACCCAAAGTGGCCAGCAAGAATCCAAGCCATAGCAGCCATTTTTTTGTTGACATCGTTTTATGGATTTATACTACTACATTAATGACCCGCCCCTTGACCACAATGATTTTTTTGGGGGGCTTGCCTTCCGACCATTTTTGATAAATCTCACTGGCCTGTACGGCCTGTTCTACCTCGGGCACAGGCATTTCCAGGGGCAAGACCAGGTTGCCCCTTTTTTTCCCATTAATCATTACCGGATAATCAAAAATATCTTCTATCAGGTATTGGGCTTCCCAGGTGGGGAAGGTCTGGTGGTGCACACTGTCGGTATGGCCCAACTGGTGCCAGAGTTCTTCGGCCAGGTGGGGGGCGTAGGGGGCCAAAAGGAGCAGCATCGGCTCCAAAATGACCCTTGAATGGCAAGCCAGGCGGGTAAGCTCATTGGTGGCACTCATCAGGGTGCTCACCACGGTATTGAAGCTGTAGCGCTCTATGTCTTCCTCTACCCGCTTGATGGCAAAATGCAGTATTTTCAACTCCTCCCGGCGGGCTTCGCTTTCCTGCACCTGCCATTGGTTTTTATCGTCCCAAAACAAACGCCAAAACTTCCGCAAAAAATTATAGCAGCCAGTGATGTTTTTGGGGTCCCAGGGTTTGGATTGTTCCAGTGGGCCCAGAAACATCTCGAAAAGGCGCATGGTGTCGGCTCCGTAGCGGGCCACTACATCGTCGGGATTGACAACATTGTACCAGCGCTTCGACATCTTTTCTACCCTTATATCGCACAAAAACTGCCCCTTGGCATTGCGCACAAAGCTATAGTGGGCAGTTTCGGGTCGCCAGGCCCGATACCCTTCCAGGTCCAGGAGGCCATTCTCATGCAGTTTCACATCTACGTGCAGTTCCGATACCTCGTAATCGGCTTTTAAATCTGCCGAGACAAACTGCTCTTTTTCTTTCACACGATAAATAAGGGCGGATTGCCCCTGAATCATGCCCTGGTTTATCAGCTTTTGGAAGGGCTCATCAAAGCCAATGAAGCCCCGGTCATAGAGAAACTTGGTCCAGAACGCGCGTAGAGCAAGTGCCCGACAGCGTGCTCGGTGCCCCCGATGTATAAATCTACCTGCCCCCAGTAGTCGGTGGCTTTGCGGTCGGCAAAACTTTCCTGGTTATGAGGGTCGGCATAGCGCAAAAAATACCAGCTAGAGCCGGCCCAGCCGGGCATGGTGGTGGTTTCAAAGGGATATTGGCCTTGCCACTGCCAGTTTTGGGCGCGTTTGAGTGGGGGTTCGCCTTCTGACGTAGGCTTGTATTCGTCAATATTGGGCAGGCTGAGGGGTAAGTCCGTCTCGGGTAGGGGATGGGGAAGCCCTTCGGCAAAATAGACGGGCACAGGCTCGCCCCAGTAACGTTGGCGGCTAAACACAGCATCGCGGAGGCGGTAGTTGGTCTTGGCTTTGCCCAACTGGTGCTCAATCACAAACAGAATGGCCTTGTCAATGGCCGCTTCGGTTTCCAGCCCGTCGAGAAAGCCGGAATTTATCATAGAACCATATTTTTTTTCGGTAGGGTTTTCCAGGTCTTCCGTGCCCGCAATGACCCGCCGGATGGGCAACTGAAAATGCGTGGCAAAGCGAAAATCGCGTTCGTCGGAACTGGGCACGCCATCACCACGCCCGTGCCATAGCCCGCCAGCACATAATCGGCCACCCAAATCGGGATTTTTTCCTGATTGAAGGGATTGAGGGCAAAAGCCCCCGTGAATACTCCCGAAACAGTTTTAACCTCCGTTTGGCGCTCGCGTTCGGAGCGGTTCCTGGCCCAGGCTACGTATTGGGCTACTTCGGCGGCCTGGGCTTCGCTCGTGATTTGAGCCACCACATCGAGCTCGGGAGCCAGCACCAGGTAGCTCACGCCATAGATGGTATCGATGCGGGTAGTGAAGGCCGTCAGTTTCAGGGGCGAGTCGGCCAGGGCAAAGTCAATTTCGCAACCCCTTGATTTGCCAATCCAGTTGCGTTGCATTTCTTTGATGGCCTCCGACCAGTCAATGCGTTCCAGCCCTTCGAGCAGGCGTTCGGCGTAGGCCGTGATGCGCATCATCCATTGGCGCATTTTCTTGCGCTCCACCGGATGGCCGCCCCGCTCCGAGAGCCCGTCCTTGACCTCGTCATTGGCCAATACTGTGCCCAGGGCCGGACACCAGTTCACGTATTCGTCGGCCAGGTAGGTCAAGCGATAGCGGAGTAAGAGGGCCGCTTTCTCTTTTTCGGAGAAGGCCCGCCAGTCGGCCGCCGAGAAAACCGGGGTATCTTCCTCACAAGCAGCCAAGACTCCCTGATTGCCTTCTTTTTCAAAAATTGCAATCAGGGTAGAAAGCGGCGTTGCCTTTTGGGTGGCATAATTGTACCAGGAGTCAAACAATTGCAAGAAAATCCACTGCGTCCAGCGATAATATTGCGGGTCTGAGGTTTGTACCTCGCGGCTCCAGTCATAGTCAAATCCCAGCTTACCCAGTTGCTTTTTGAACGTCTGGATGTTTTGCGCCGTAGTGATGGCCGGGTGCTGGCCCGTCTCGATGGCATATTGCTCAGCCGGGAGGCCAAAGGAATCGAAGCCCATCGGATGCAAAACATTAAAACCCTTCATACGCTTATAGCGAGCCTTGATGTCGGTGGCAATGTAGCCGAGGGGATGACCTACGTGCAGGCCCGCCCCGGAGGGATAGGGAAACATATCCAGGGCGTAAAACTTGGGTTTATCCGAAGGCGGAGCACTTGTATAGGTCTGGTTTTCCTGCCAATAGGCCTGCCATTTTGGTTCGATGTCCTGAGGTCGGTAGTCCACGTTGCTTGCTAAGGGTTTAGTTTGCCAAATAATTAGGAGCAAAAATAAGCAAACTTGCGGCTTTGCGCCTTTTTTTTAACTTTGAACCGGCGACCATAGCTGGAAAATATTTAAACCCTAAGATTATGCATCCTGCCCGGATTTTTTTACAATTGTGATACTGACCCTGATTGTGCTGTATATGTACGTGCCGGGTTGCTTTCAGAGTACCAACCAAACTTTTCGAGAAATGCTGCCCGAAAAACGCAACCCAGGCATTGGAAGCGATGGGGGCCTCCTGGCCTGGGATGTGCTGGAACAACAAAAGCGTTTCACTTCTTTGTCAGAGGCACTCAAAACACCGGACGAAGTGTTTATCCTGGATTTGAGCAATCAGCAACTGAAAAGAATTCCGGCGGAGATTCAAAAATTTCGCCGCCTGCAAGTCCTCGAGCTGCAAGACAATCAAATTCAGGAACTACCCCCCGAGATAGGCCAATTGTATCATTTGCAATATCTCTACCTGCAAAAAAACCGGATAAGGGCAATCCCCAATTCTATTGGCAACCTGCAAAACCTGATTCACCTGGATGTGAGGGCCAATCAATTGCGCGAGCTGCCCGCCGATATGGGCAGCCTGCCGCGTTTGCAAGAGCTGGACCTCCGCTTCAATGAGCTCACCAGCCTGCATCCCTCGGTAGGGCTAGCCCTCGCCCTGGAAGTGCTGCGGCTGGGGCATAACCAATTAGTAGAAATCCCGGAGGCGCTCACCCGATTGGAAAACCTGAAATTGCTGGACCTGAGCGAAAACAAATCCCTGGATGTTCGCCGCACCCTGAGCACGGTGGCGCAAATGCCCGTCTTGCAAACCCTGGAGCTGCGCCGCCAAAACCTGCGCCAGATTCCCAAAGGCCTGCTGGAACTGGCCCGCCTCGAGGACCTGGACCTGAGCGGCAACCCTTTGCAAGAAGCCGACAAACAGGAAGCCCGCCGGATGCTGCCCAATACCCGGATAAATTTTTAGTCGGCATTGGTTTTGGTAAAAAAGCGGCTAGACCCTTTCTGTGATGCGTAAATTTGCTTTGGCCATTGCTTTCTTGCTGATGGTCGTATCGGTTTTGTATTTTGACTTTTTGGACTGGAATCAACTCCGGGCCGAAACCCGTTTTTGGTGGTGGAATTTCCCCCTCCGGCAAAAGCCATTGGCTATGAAAGTAAGCTGGCCGCCTGCGCTGGCTCTTGCCCAGCAGCCTTTTGTCTTTGTTCGCTACGACCCGGCGCAGCCCCAGCCGCCCACCAAGCTCCAAAAGACCGGATTGCTGGCCCTAGTACGCCGCACGGCCCGCCCCGAGGCCCTCTCGGTCTATCACCTGGCTACGGCCCGGCTGGTAGGGCAGTTTTCCCTGCGCGAGCCCTGGGAGCGACTACAGGCTCGCTTAGACAGCCTTGCCCAGAAAAATTTCTGATTTTTTCCTCAAATATTTGGATACTTCAAACAGAGCCATTAGTTTTGCCATCCGAATCTGATAAGTAAATGGGGGTTTAGCTCAGCTGGCTAGAGCGCTTGCATGGCATGCAAGAGGTCATCGGTTCGAATCCGTTATCCTCCACGAGATTCTCCACGATAAAAGCCCTTTTCTCTCATTAGTTTTGTACTATTTTGAGAAAAGGGCTTTTTTTTATCCGGCTTAAAGTGTCGGATATTGGCCTGATATAACCGGATTGTGGCCAATGTTCAGACTAGCTATATAGCGCTGGGTAATGGTGATAGAGTTGTGTCGGCAATGCCCCATCAGACTAAGAATGTCCTTTGTGCATTCATAAAAACAGGCGGCCCCGGTATGCTTCCAGCTATACAAGGATAGCCTTTTTTCTTTGAGGCCCAAGCTGACCAATATCTGATTGTGTTGGTTGTTGAAATAGTTTTGGCCCCGGTGTTCGTGGCCGCCAAAAAGGTAATGATGCCTGGGCTTGCCCTGGATGGCGGCTTGCAAGGTTTCCCTAAATGGGTCAGGAATTTTTACAAATTGGTTTAGGCCGTTCTTGGCATTTTCGGCTCTCACTAAGATTCGGGCTTCTTCCAGGTCTATGTCTTTGATTTGAAGCAAACGCAATTCATTTGGCCGTATCAAGGTGTAATACATACATTGCACAAACAACCATAACTCAGGATAGTAAGCCGATAAATGGGCTTTGAGCAAGGCTCTTTCTTTTGGGTGTAAAGTGCCTCAGATTTCAGTAGTGCGTTTTTTGGGCAGTTTGGTATTATCAAAAGGATTTTTGCTTATCCATTCTCTTTTGACAAATTCCCCAAAGTAATGGTGTAGGAATTGCTTGTATGCGCTACGAGTAGTAGTGTGCCGGGCCAGGTCATTCAAAAAAGCTTGGGCCTCAGTATAGCCAAACTGAGTAAGACACATTTTTCCATAGCCTTTTTCACTCATCCAGTCTTTGAATATCCTGTATTTGCTTTCATAGGTCTGAAAAGTCTTTTTGCGCAAGTTATTGCGGTCATTGTCTAAGGCTTCTTTGAGGGCAATAAGTAAAGATTTCATTTTAGCAAAAGGTTTCTTTTTGTTTGTCAAAGTAGCCAATCTGTTGGCCTCGGATTTTTTCTTTGTGGTTGTACTGGTACATAATGGCAAAGCGAAAGTGCTTCACATTCCGAAAGTGCCGGACAATGGCGGCCCATTGTCGGTATTTGCTTACTCGGTAATAAGTCCAATGCCCATTGGCCCACTTCACGGCTAATTGGGCTTCTTTTCCTATTTTGCTCATACTTTTTCGGGTTTTTTTTGTGGGTAAGCCATAGCAGGTGGAACTGTACCATCATCCAGGTAGATACTCTTAAAAAGTTCTGCATAGAAACTCCTAAAACGTTCTTTGAAAGCTTGGCCAACCACGTTCATAAATAGCTTTTGAGGATAGAAATACACTACGGCCCGTACTTTTGGGCAACCATCCCCTAAAAAAGCTTGGGCCATTTCCTCAGGCTTTTTAATGCCATCATCAGTTACAAAGCATTGTTTCACTTTGGAAGCACCCACTTTCTGCATATCTCCAATAGCCTGGTAAAGTTCTTTACCATATATTTCCTCATAGGGCTTGACTTCGCGCAAGTTATCGGAACAGCCCCACAGTTGCCCCTCAATGGGCCTTTTTTCTTTTTCCTCTTTGGTCATATAGGCGGTGATGTAAGCGGCCACATTGTCTTGCTTTTTTATGTAGTGAATATCAACAGAATTGGGCTGAAAATGGGGTTTATTACCTTTGGCCAGTTGATTTTCATTGTATCTTTTTATATAATCAAAAGGGGCAAGCTTCAAATTCCATAGCCGGGTAATGGCTTGGTAAGCAGGATCTTCCTTTGCTCTTTCTATCTTTTTACCTGATGAATCTTTGTAATACGTGCGATTATCCAGGAATTTATCTACCAGGATATGAAAATGAATATTTCCATTTTCTTGGGCTTCGGCTACCCACAGGTAGCACTTTACTCCATATTTGCTTTTGAGGTCTTGCAGGAAAGGCTTGAGCATCTTGTTTTTGATGTCTTTGTCGGTATGCTCTTGTTTGGCGGGCAAAGTCAAAGTTAAGAAACCCAATTTGCATAGCTTCTTTTGGTTTGATGGAAGCGGGCATAATCTTACCAAAAAAATAAGATGGTTAATAATTGTTCTCATTTTGCCTTTTGCCTTAGCACTCATGTAACCATTTCTTTTGCCCCTGCTCAAATTGGCTTCATTTTCAATCTGGGCCTGGGTTCGGTTTTCTTTTTTTAAGCCAGGATTTGGCTCAATGATGGTCATTTTTCCGTGGCTTATCCGGGCAGTTCTTGGCCCTGGTTTACGTGGTATTTTTATATTTTCCCCGCTAGAATGGGAGGCTTGATAAACCAATTGGGCTTCTTCATATCCGGCGGTGTCTTGGGCAACTTTATTTGCCGTTACAAGTTCAATGTTGTAACTTTGAGAGCGCATAAATTTTTTTTGTTTTTAGAAGCCGTTGAGAGTGGTCGCTCAACGGCTTCTCTTTTTAGGTTTAAATGGTATTGCCTTTGGCGGCATTTATCGGTGCAAAATTTCTTATTGCTTCGCGGGCTGAGTATTTCCCGGCCACAATAAGCACACTCAACGTTTTTCGGCTTGATTATCAGTTGTTTATCGTTGAGTGTTGGTAGGGCTTTTTTCCATTGACAGGCAGTTCAAAGGCGGTTTTTTGGGCGCGGTGTTGCCGGGCCAAACTGCCCAGGAAAAACAGCGAAAAGCCCGAAAAAACGGCTACATAGCCACCTAATACATAGTTATCATCCAGGCCCATATCTTTGACCAGGTTGCGGTTATAGTTGAGAAAGACCATTGCGGCCTCTAAGCAACAATAAAGCACCTTTTGCCACTCATAGCGGCTCTGAAAGAGTAAAATGGCGGTTGTTAGGCCAAAGAAAAGGCTATCCAGATGGACCAAAAAGACCTGCAAAAAGAAAGGATAGACAAACGCCTGGGCGTGGTCAGGATTGACACGATACAAAATGTTCTGATAGTTGTTTATCAGAAAAAAAAACGCCTATCATCAAGGCAAAGCTGACGGCCCGGCGGCTCGCCAACCACTCCGATACATCTAAGCTAAACCACTTCATTGGCAAGCGTTGTTTCGGTTTCCATCAATTGCAAGCCCTGCTCTATCAGTTCCAACAATACTTGGGACTGCGTAGCTTTTGGCTCATTGCGAAGCTTTCGCTGAAAAACAAGGGAAACAACCCGGTTTTTGATGTTTTCCGGTACTTTCACGGCTAAAACTGCTTGTTTCATAATCAAATCTGTTAATTGAATATCAAATTAATTAATCAATTAACTTTTAAATTCATTGAAAACAAAAAAGTTCACTGATTAATAAATAAATTAATCCTGTATAGATTTGGATATGGATTTAACAAAGCGCATAAAAGAACTAAGGGAAGCAAAAGGGCTTAAACAGTCTGATGTTGCTGAGGCAATAGGTTTGGAAACTCCAAACTATTCCAGGTTAGAAAGAAGGGGTAAAAAGCTGACTTTTGAGCAAATAGAAGGCATATCTGAGGCAATAGGGGTTTCTGTTAAATCCTTGCTATTTGGCGATGATGATAGTGATACCGATAGAGAAGTAATTGAACTTAAGAGGCAGACTAAAGACCTATCTAATCAAATTAAATTGGCAACGGAATACCAGAAATTAACCTTTGCAATGCTGAGAACCATTTTAGGTACATCCAATCTGCTTTTTGATTCCTTCAAGGTGTTTGAGCCTGAAATATATGAAGCCCTAATTCAAGAGAAAGAATTGCGTTCCAATGATTTAGACTTATCTGAGGAAATGTTAGATAAATTTCCAGATAGCGATGGATATAGTGCTAAAAATATACAAATTTTAAATGAAATCTTATCTAAGCTAAATGCCATAATCTCAGTTAGGTTAAGAAAGGACTAAACTACTTCACGCAAAGCGGCTTCTACATCACTTCTAAGCCGATTTATGGCCTTTGTTGGATTCTCAAAACTCTTTACCTTAAAGTTTTCAAAGGTTTGGGAAATGGCCTCTAAAATGGCTATTTGCCGGGCATTTTGATTCTCTATCTGGGCTTTTTGTTGTTGGCGGGCCTCCTCTAAAATTTCCAGGCGTTGCAATACTTTTTGATGGTCTTTGGCAAATTGGGCTTCTTTGGTCGCATGCCCTTTCACCAGTTGTTGATAGGCTTTTTTTTGCTCATTGTGTTCTATTTCCCAAGCTGCTTCTTTGGCTTCCCAGACTTCGCAAGCTTGCTTTAAGTCGTTGATTTCACTTTCAAAGGCATTGATGGCCTGTTGCATCTCATTGCATTGCTCAACTCGTTTTTTCAGGCCATTACCAAGCCTTTCCTTATCGGTTTGCAACTCGGTGAGGGTTTTACCCTGGCTTTGGCAAGTTTGCTTTAAGGTTTGGATTTCTTTGGCCTGCTGTTGGCTCAGAAGCTTATATTGGTCAAGGGCTTGCCGGGCTTCTTGGATGCTGACCAGGTATTGCTGGCAGTCTGCTTCCAGGTTTTCACAGCGATTTTCAAGGGCTTCAAGGTCGGCCAAATGTCGGGAAATTTCGGCCTCATAAGTTTGCACTTTTTCTTGGTGGTTGGTGTAAAGCTTTCCAATGATGTAATCATTGATGCTCAAATTCTGTTCTTGGGCCTCAGTAATGGCTTTTACATACTCTTCAAAAGGCAATCGGCAAGAAATTACACGGGTATTATTCATTGAGTTTACAAGTGTTTACAGGTGTTTACAACGGTTTACAGTTGTTTACAAAAGGCTGTAAACATTAGTTTACAAATTGGGCTGATTGTCGGGAAGTTTGGGAACTCCCAGTTTGAAATAATCCAAATGTAACATTTTAAGGAAGGAAAAAGTTTTGCATCCGTTATCCTCCACGAGATTCTCCACGATAAAAGCCCTTTTCTCTCATTAGTTTTGTACTATTTTGAGAAAAGGGTTTCTAGTTTTAAGGGCT